>NZ_JBICJJ010000007.1:0-98080 GCF_043102985.1 Acinetobacter sp. YQ_14
CATTATATTGATCGGTTCAGGTGCAAATTAGCTACACAAAAAAGCCCAGTCATCACTGGGCTTTTAAATTAAACAAACCGAATCGGCTTAAATTCAGGTTCATCTTTGTGATGATCATCATCACACTCTTCACCATCTTTTTTAGTACCACGGTCAATATAACCACTACGCTGTTCTTTCGGTAAATTTTCCATTTCCCAAGCATAAACAGCTTGCATACAAATTTCGCGTTGCTCTTTAGTCAAAGCCACACCATTTGGCCATTTACCAATTTCAACAGCAGTTTTTAAGCGCTCTACAATCTCAGGATTTAAAATAGCGAGCATTTGTTCAATATTCATGATTCATCCTGTTGAAAAGATTCAAAATCTTGATTCCAACCCAGTTTAGTACGGCAAGCCATATAAAAGTCATAACCAGGCGGATGTAATAAGCTAAGTTTAAACGGATGTTTACGAATATGCACGGTGTCACCAACATTTAATGCAACACTGTGTTGTCCATCAGCACTTACCATTGGCAAAACACGATTCTCACGAATTGTAATTTTGATTTCACTCTGACCACCAACCACAATTGGACGAGATGACAATGTGTGAGGATGCATTGGAACAAGAGCAATTGCATCCATACTAGGATGTAGAATCGGCCCACCACCCGACAACGCATAAGCTGTTGAACCAGTAGGTGTTGAAACAATTAAACCATCACTGTGCTGGCGGTACACATACTGACCATCGATATTCAAATCAAAATCAAGCATGTGAACTGATTTACCCGAATGCAATACCACGTCATTTAGCGCAATTGCATCATAAATCGTTTCACCATTCGTCCGAACTTCCATTTCCAATAAGAAACGGCGATCGAGCTGGAATTGGCCTTGTAATACCTGATCAAGTTTAAAAATGGCTTCAGCAGGTTTTATATCAGTTAAAAAACCTAAACGACCGCGGTTAATACCAATGACTGGCGTACTATAGCGAACCAAGGCACGCGCAGCATGTAACAGCGAACCATCACCGCCAACGACGATCACAAGATCTACAACTTCACCCAGCAAGTTACGACTTACTGTTTGACCGTGACTATAAGGTACAAGTTTTGCCGTTTCTTGGTCAAAAACTGGGTTTAAGCCTAAAGTGATCAAATGATCATGAATTAAACATAACGTTTCTACTACAGAATATTTATCTGGTCGCCCAATTAGACCAATATTTCGAAAGGATTTATGGGAAATTTGCACGAATAATTCAGCTCCGCTGCGATTCCTGACTATCATATCATTAACAATCAATGTTGCGTTGATGATTGATTAAAAAGTATAAAAATGTCTATCCGTTGTTTTTTTATACGATTAATGTCAACGGATTCTTAAAGTTTTTATTGCATGTTGCTATTTATTCACAGTTTTATGATTGCAAATTACTGACAAGCTATCGCATCATTACCACCATTGTTTTGGTTTTAACGCAAATCTATGAAGTTTGAACGTGGTATTGGTTTTCTAGCACTTTTATTTTCAATTTTAGTGATCGGTGTTTTTATTGCCTTTAGTATCTATTTGATCCGTTTAGATAATATCATTCGGGACAAGTTTGAAGGTAAGCGTTGGGATATCCCTGCAAAGGTATTTGCTCGGCCTTTAGAGATCTATGCGAATGCACCAATCACTCAAGATAATTTCACCCAAGAATTGAAATTGCTCGGCTACAAAAACACAGCGAATTACGACAAATCAGGTAGCTATGTTGTTCAAGGAAACCAAATGTATGTTCATACACGCGGTTTTGACTATGGTGATAGTACCGACCCTGAACAAGTATTAGAACTTGCTTTCAATGATGGTCAAGTGAGTGATGTACGCTCAACCAAGCCATCAAATACGGGGATCGCACGCTTAGAGCCATTATTGATTGGGGGAATTTATCCTCAGCATAATGAAGACCGTGTACTTATTAAATTAAACAAAGTTCCTAAAACACTCATAGAAGCGTTAATTTCAACCGAAGATCGTAATTTTTATCATCATCATGGTATTTCGATTCGTGGTACTGCCCGTGCAGTAGTTAGCAATATCACAGGTGGTCGACGTCAAGGCGGTTCTACTTTAACTCAACAGTTGGTCAAGAATTTTTATCTTTCACCTGAAAAAACATTGAAGCGTAAGGTTAATGAAGCGTTAATGGCTTTGTTAATTGAGTTGCACTACAGCAAAGATGAGATTCTTGAAGCCTATTTAAATGAAGTAAACCTCGGTCAAAATGGTAACTATTCAATTAATGGCTACGGTTTGGCTTCACAATTTTACTTTGGTTTACCGTTACGTGAGTTAAATATTTCACAACAAGCTTTTTTAGTCGGCTTAGTTCAAGGTCCTTCTTTATATAATCCTTGGCGTAATCCTGAATCAGCAAAAAAACGTCGTGATGTCGTGCTCAATAACATGCTGGTGATGGGCTATCTCACAGAAGCAGAATACCAAGATGAAATTGCTCGTCCTTTAAATGTAGTCAATAAACCAACTTTAGGGCCAGCAAAATTCCCTGATTTCCTTGATATCGTTCGTCGTCAATTACGCACTGAATATCAAGAAAGTGACATTACCAATCAAGGTTTGAGAATTTTTACAACGCTTGATCCTATCGCACAAACACAGGTTCAAAACTCATTCAAGAGTACAGTTGAGCGTTTAGCAAAAAATAATCCTGCTCGCTTAAAGAACCTACAAGGTGCTGTGCTTGTTGCACATCCAGAAAATGGTGAAATCATTGCAGCAGTAGGCTCAACCCAAGACTTTACAGGCTTTAACCGTACTTTAGATGCCAAACGCCAAGTAGGTTCATTATTGAAACCTATTATTTATCTCAATGCGATTGAGTCAGGCCGCTATACATGGGCTAGCCCGATTGAAGATAGCGCTGTAAATATTCCTATTGATGGCGATAAGAGTTGGACACCAAAGAACTATAGTGGCGGTGAACACGGCGTTGTTCCAATGCAACAAGCGCTAGCGAACTCATATAATTTATCGACAGTCCGTTTGGCAAATGAGTTTGGCCTTGCTGCATTTAGTAATAAATTACGACAATTCGGTGTTAGCTCTGACATTCCAGCCTACCCTTCTATTTACCTTGGTGCTGTAAATATGTCACCGATGGAAGTCCTGAGCGTATACGGCAACTTTGCAACGGGTGGCTTTAAATATCCACCACGCTCGATCCGTACAGTTGTTGATGCTAAAGGTCGCCTACTTGATCGTTATGGTTTAAACGTTCAACAAACCATTGATCCAGCTGCTGCCTATATTCTGAATTATGGTTTACAACAAGTCATGCGTTCAGGTACAGGCCGCTCTGCCTATAACAGCCTTCCTGAAACTCTCAATCTTGCAGGTAAATCAGGTACAACTAATGATACCCGTGACTCATGGTTTGCTGGTTACTCTGGTAATAATCTTGCGGTTGTATGGTTAGGCTTAGATGATAACAAAGTGACAGGTTTAACGGGTTCATCAGGTGCTTTACCTGTTTGGATTAATGTGATGAAGCAACTACGCCAAGAACCAGTTAATCTACGTCAAACAGATAATGTTCAGTGGCAATGGATTGATAGTGCAACTGGTGATTTATCTGCTCAAGGCTGTGATGGTGCAATGTATATTCCACTATTAAGACAAACTGTTCCACGTCGTGCAACGGTATGTGGCCAATCACATTATGAAGTGGAGCCGACATATATTCCTCAAACTGATGAAAATCAGGATTATGATCACAACGATGGCATCACTAACTATATTCGAGAAAGTGAAAACCAAATGGATGCTGACCTGAACAATCACACAGCTCCAAGCCGCGTTATTTCAAGCGGTAGTTACAACGGTGACAACTAAATCTACAAGGATGTTTTTAGTATGATGAAGAAAATTACATTGATTATTGGTGCATTAGTTCTTGCTGGCTGTACAGCTGCACCTGAAAGAACAACCAAACCACCAACTCACTCAACGCAAAATAAGACTCAAAAGAAGAAAGTTGAACAACCTTCTTCTGGCGTCAAAATTACGCCTTATGAGCAGAAAGAAATTAAACGTCAAAATGTGCCTGTGATTGTTCCTGAGCAAAAAGTTCAACAGAAGTTTAATGACGGAAGCCAACTTCCTGCTTTTAGAAACTTGATGCAAAAGACTCAAACAGCCTTTAAACAACGCAAATATACTGAGGCTGAGCGTTATGCACTTCAAGCACAACGCATCGCTCCACAAGCTTCTGAAACCTATTTGTATCTAGGCTTAATTGCCGAACAGAATAAGGAATATGCAAATGCAGAAGCCTTAGCACGTCGTGGTTTAAGCTATGCTCAAAGCAATGCGATGAAAAAACAACTTTGGTTAATCGTATTACGTGCGAGTCAAGCACGTAATCATCCCGTCAAAGCACAAGAAGCCAAGAAAGCAATTCAGGCACTTTAATTTATACTATTGAATTAAATTGACTTATTCCTGCAAGCCCATAAGCGTGATGTTTCTGGGCTTGTTCTATTTCTGTTGGTGCAACACCACCAAGTGCAAAAACTGGAATATCACTCCTCTGTGCTAAGTCCGAAAAATTATCCCAGCCTAGAACTTTCGTATCTGGATGTGTTGCTGTCGCGTTTACAGGGCTAAGCAGGATTGCATCACAACCCAAATGATGTGCATGTTGAATTGATACCGCATCATGGCATGCTGCTAAAAAACGTTTGCTAATATTTAGATCACCTTTACTCAAACTCATAAGTTGTGATTGTTTTAGGTGAATGGTTGAAATTTTGTCTTTTAGCTCAGTATTTAAGCGTTTCCAGATATCAAAATTAATAGCTAACTTAGCTAACTGCCGATCATCTAATTCAAGCAGTTGTTGTTCAATTTGCTTTATATCTGCTAATTCAGTCCGCCAATAAAATAAGCTTTCTTGTTGTGGTAAAGCGGATAATTCATGATTTATTTTTATTAAATGCGGCCAAATCAAACGATCTAAAATTGCAGCATTTGCTTTAGGAAAGTTTAGCTCTGCGAGTTGATCGCGGTCAAACCATACCCACGGCTGATGAATTAAGCTAAGTAATTCTTCTGGTACATAAGCATGGAATAAGTGTAAATTTACCATAATGTCATCATACTCATGACATATCACATCAAATCTATGCCAATCTTTTAAACCGATTCCAACCTCCTCATAAATTTCTCTTCTACACGCTTGTTCAGGTGTTTCCCCTTTTTCCACCTTTCCACCAGGAAATTCATGCTTATTTCCTTGATGCTGATTAGCTTGTCTCCAACCCACTAAAACTTTGGATTTGTGTAATAAAATTGCGATTGCAACATCAACTGTAGCTTTTGCCATAACAGTCTAAAATCTCTCATCTTTTCCAGTTAATTTTAAGTAATTAAAACAATCTTTCCCATGCCATTTTAGGAAATAAATAAATCATTTTGTAAATTATAAAAATTTCCGTTGACAGGTCTATTCGATAATGATTATCATTTAAAACATTAAGAAATACACCACGGAGCATAACAAATGAACGCACCATTTAACTTATTTACTCGCAGCACTGATGCAGCTCAATCGCTACCAATGCTACATTCAAACAACCTTTTTGCTTTAGGGCGTGAAATTAGAATTATGCATGCAGGTGAAGAATATCGTTTACGGTTAACTCGAAATAACCGTTTGATTTTAACGAAGTAATATAATAATAACCGAATAAGAATAAACGTGGGAATAGCAGTATGTCAGCGCGTACTGCTCTTTTTGTTTTGCTTAAGATTTTATCAATATGATTTCCACATCTGAAAACCATATCGATCATTTAACTCACAATTAACTTAAAGGTACAATCCTTAATACTTCTTCTAAAGTCGTGACTCCTTCAATGACTTTACGCGCACCAGCAATTCTCAAAGGTTCAATGCCTTCTTTCTTCGCTCTCGCTCTCAACTGATCAAGCGTGCCATTTGCACTAATCAATGATTTTAGTTCCAAGCTTACTGGCATAAACTCATAGATACCCACACGACCTTTGTAACCCGTTTGACGACAAACCTCACAGCCTACAGCTTTATACATTGTCGTTGGCATTTCCATGATGTAGTCAAAGGTGAGATGCTCCCACTCTTGCTCATTCATTTGTGTTTCTTGCTTACAATGTGGGCATAATCGACGTACCAGACGCTGCGCCAATACACCTAAAATGGTCGCTGCGGTTAAAAATGGCTGAACACCCAGATCATGTAACCGGGTAAGACTTGATGGTGCATCATTGGTATGCAAGGTTGATAAGACCAAATGCCCTGTTAATGCTGCTTGAATTGCCATGTTCGCTGTGTCATGGTCGCGAATCTCACCTACCATAATAATGTCAGGGTCTTGACGCATTAAAGCTCGCACGCCATCTGCAAAACCAAGTTCAATATTTGGATTGACCTGCATTTGGTTAAAACTTGGCTCTAACATCTCAATAGGATCTTCAATCGTACAGACATTAACTTGTTCTGTTGCCAACTGTTTTAGCGATGAATATAAAGTCGTAGTCTTACCTGAACCCGTAGGCCCAGTCACCAGAATAATGCCATGACTATGCTGAGTGAGCGATTGCCAGCTTTGTAACAAATGACCTTCAAATCCAAGTTGTTGGAAACTGCGTACCAACACTTCAGGGTCAAAAATACGCATTACAAGCTTTTCACCAAAAGCTGTTGGCAAAGTAGAAAGACGCAATTCTGTTTCTTGGCCTTTAGGTGTTCTTGTTTTTAAACGGCCATCTTGCGGTTTACGTTTTTCCGCGACATTCATACGTCCTAAAATTTTAATACGCGAAATCACAGCCGTAAGCGTATTTGCAGGCATGTTATAGATAGTATGTAATACACCATCAATACGAAAACGTACTTTTCCTTTATCCTTTCTTGGTTCCAAATGAATATCACTAGCGCCTTGTTCAAAAGCAAATTGCAATACCCAATCTACAAGTTTGACAATATGCTGATCATTTGCATCAGGGTTTTGTGTATCCCCTAATTGTAATAATGCTTCAACCCCTTTATTTTCACGATCATAAAGATTGGCATTTTGTGATGAATTAACAGCACGACTCACTTGGTAATATTCCACCAAATAACGCTGTAATTGTTCTGGGCTCAGTAAAACTGCTTCAATCTTTTTCGGCGCTAAACTTCGTTCTAAGTTATTTTTCCATTCCAAAGAAAACGGTTGGCTTGTACCAATCAGAAGTTTTTCAGCATGTACCTCTACCGCCAAAATATGGTTACGTACAGCAAATTCTTGTGACATAACACTGGTTAATGCAGTCACATCAGCTTTTAGTGGATCAATCACATATAGAGGAATTTGTGCTTTTTCAGCTAGCCATTGGCATAAGCGATTTAGTGTTAAGTTTGTAGCAGGATTTACTTGATCTTTTAGATTAAAACTCGCAATCCATTGTAATGGATGCCATTTCAACTGATCTTTTTGACGGTGTGTTGTTTGAATTAACAACTTGTCACGCTCTGTAATACGCCCGTCTTTTTGTAATTGTTCTAAACACCAAAATATATCGATTTCAAAGTTAAACGTCATTGTTATACCCCAATTAAGCACTATACTATAACAGAGTTTTCTTGAAAAAATTTAGATCATTTTTACTGTTTATTTTGCGTTAAATGCATTATAAAAACATATAGATAACGAATTACTCATCACAGAAATTTGACTAATTTTTTGTTATCCAGTCATAGAACATCACCAACAAAGTTCGAAGCCTTAGCCGATTTTAAAATAAGTAAATAATCAAAGAGATTACATATGAATGATGTCATCACATTATCGCTACAAGATACACCATTTAATCAGTTGATCATGATTTTTGCAGTCTCTCTAGGGTGTGGTTTACTTATCGGTTTAGAACGCGAACGAAGTAAAGGAAAACATAAAAGCAAAACATTTGCAGGTTTTAGAACTTTTGCCATTGCAGCTTTATTAGGAACGCTGTGCTTTCTATTCAATTTTGTTATTGGCATTGTTGGCGCACTTTTAGTTGGGGCAATGAGTATCGCTTCTCTTAAAAACCAGCAAGAAGACCCAGGTGTAACCACTGAACTTGCTTTTATCATGACTTACTTTATTGGCGCGGTATGCATCTGGAATATCACATTAGCTGCTGGACTCGCCGTTTTATTAACTATTTTACTCATGGCAAAAGAATCTCTACATGGCATTGCCAATCAATGGATCAGTGAAAATGAACTACGCGATGGTGTATTACTTCTTTCTTTAGTTTTAATTGGATTACCACTGGTTCCTGATCAAGCTTTTTGGGGTCCTGTATTAAACCCATATACGATCCTAAAATTACTTAGCCTTATTCTTTTTGTTCAAGCTTTAGCACATATTGCCAAAAGATTACTTTCTTCAAAAAACGCATTGGCACTTTCATCTTTAGCCTCTGGCTTTGTTTCAAGTACCGCAACAGTCGCCAATTTAGGCATGGAAGTACGCAATAATAATGCTGATCCAATTGTTAATGCTGGTGCAGCATTGATGTCTTGTGTTTCAACACTTATTCAAATGTTGATCATTGTTGCAAGTATCAGTTTTGCATGGTTAAAACTCATTTTCTTACCGACTTTGATCGCAACTTTTATTTTGTTCATTTGGTCTTGGTATCTGATGCGCCGATCTGACACGATAGATCATGTGATTGATACAGACTCAAAAATGTTTAGTTTTAAAAATGCTGTGATTATCACATTTGCGTTATCAGGTATCCAAGTTGCAATTTATGCACTTAACCTATGGTTAGGGAGCACAGGACTTATACTGGGTACAGTGATCGCATCCCTATTCGAAATACATGCTGCTATCGCTGCAATTGTGGTACAAGGTGAACCAGAGACAGCTCAATCAATGCCTTTATTGATCGCCTTTATGGTTGGCTTACTCGCACATTCTATTTCTAAAAGCATCAATGCTGGCCTAACTGGTGGCTACCATTATGCACTGGCATTTGTTCCAGCACAAATTGTACATATGGCTATTTTGGCTATCCTATTGTGGTTTAGAATTTAAGTCTTCAATATTATAGGCTTAAAATAAAGATTCGGTTATCTACAATTTTAAAGTTTACATCCCACTCTGAAAATTTCATCTTATATACTCGCTCTTCGTCGTCATGATATGCAGGGCGTGGATCTAAAGATAAAACTTCAACCAGTTCTTCTAGCTTTTTTTTGATTGAAGCATCAGCTTTTATCAAATCAAATTGCTGTATTTGAGCTGATTCTGACCAAACAATGTTTTTACGTTTAGGCACATCTTGTGCGTATCCGCTCACGGCATCTGCAATTGCATCAGAATATTGAATATAAGGTTTGATATCTAAAATAGGCGTGCCGTTTAATAAATCACTTCCAGTTACATACAGCCGAAGTGTCTTTCCTTGCTTTTCAACACGCAAAAATCGCACAACAGATAAACCTATTGGCGAAGGTCGATACATGCTTCGCGTTGCAAAAACACCTATTTTTTGATTCCCGCCAAGCCGTGGTGGTCGTACTTGAGGACGAAATTTAGACATTTGATTCAAAGAGTTATCATTATTTTTATTTTCATGGAACTGCCATAGTAACCATAAATGACTAAACTCTTCGATCCCCTCGAAAGCTAAAATATCATTGTATGGCTCAATCATATCAATGTAGGACTCGACTTGGACCAGGTTGGGCTGTCTCGGTATGCCGAATTTTTCGTTATAAGGTGAATGCATATACCCAATGATCGGCATAACAACAGAGTTAATCATCACTTTTTCTGATAAACACAATTAAATATATTCAGTTTATCGAGAATGTTTTTAGATTAGAATAGCAATCTGTTTCTTTTAACTGTGATCGAGACCTTTAATGGCTGCTTTTAACGTTGAACGCATTACTGATGTTCACCACTGGAATGACACACTTTTCAGTTTTAAAACTACACGCGACGCTAGCTTACGTTTTAAAAATGGTCAGTTTGTGATGATCGGACTTGAAGTGAATGGTAAGCCTTTAATGCGTGCTTATTCGATCGCGAGTGCGAATTATGAAGAAGAACTAGAATTCTTCTCTATTAAAGTACAAGACGGTCCTTTAACTTCCATTTTACAAAAAGTTCAAGTGGGTGATGAAATCCTTATTTCTAAAAAACCTACAGGTACTTTAGTACACGATGATTTATTACCTGGTAAAAATTTATACCTTTTATCTTCTGGAACTGGACTTGCGCCTTTCTTAGCTTTACTACGTGATCCAGAAACTTACGAAAAATTTGAAAAAGTAATCATGGTACACGGTACGCGCTACGTTTCTGAACTCGCATATCAAGACTTAATTTTAAACGAGCTTCCTAACCATGAATTCTTCCAAGAGTTAGGTATCAAAGATAAATTGGTCTATTACCCAACAGTTACTCGTGAACCATTCCACACTCAAGGCCGCGTAACGACAGCAATCGAGTCTGGTGAACTTTTTGAAAAAATTGGTTTACCACGTTTCAATCGTGAAACTGACCGAGCGATGCTTTGCGGTAGCCCTGCTTTCTTGAAAGACGTTGCGGCATTATTAGACCAACATGGTTTAGTAGAATCACCACGTATGGGTGTAATGGGTGATTATGTAATCGAACGCGCATTCGTTGAAAAATAATACCTATCATAAAAAAACCGAGGTTTATACCTCGGTTTTTTATTTATTAATTAAAACTTCACAACCACTTAAATAAATATTAAAATTTAAAAAGCTTTAATATATTATTAAGTATTAACTTAATAATTAGGCAGCATCGAGTGATATTAATCGCTCAATATAATACCAACACTCTTCAATTTGATGATGATCTTTATTCACTTTTGCATATGCAGTCATTCCATCCAAAATATTAATGTACATCGACGTTAATACATGAGGTTGATAGACCTTTGCCTTTTCAAATAAACCTTCAACCAAACCCATTAACCACTCTCTATATTCAACGATCGGTTTGATAATAGAGGGATAGGTTTGTAATATTTCTAATGATGCTTTTTGAAACATACAACCATGGAAGTCATCTGAGTTAAACCATGCTAAGTGCCAAAAATAGACTGCCTTAATTTTGCCAAGATAGTCATCTTCTTTTTGTAAACTCACCTCATACTCAATTGCAGCTTGGATGCTTTTATTTCGACGTGATAAGCACTCTTCTATCAAGCTTTCTTTAGATGGGAAATACTTGTAAAAAGTCATTTTTGCTACACCTGACTCGCTAATGATTCGATCAACCCCAACCGAGCTATAGTTATGGCGATTAAAGAGATTAAGAGCCGTTTCAATAATATCTTCTTTTTTTGACATGTTATTATCCTTTTAGAATTTTAAAAACAACTTAATGTATTATTTAGACACGGTTAAAGCTGGATAATTCTGGCAACCATGTTCCTTCATATTATTTTATGAGTATTACAGAAAATAGCTAAAAATACCTTATCTACACCTATATAAATTAAGCAAAAAGTCACACACAGACAAGCTAATTTGTAAAAAAATCTTTCGATTCTTAAAAAATTAAAATATTAAGTGAACTACCTCACCTTTTCTTAAAAATAGATTAAATCTACAAAGTTTATTTTAATTTTTCAGATTGTTTAATAAATTGATTTCACAAAAAAATCATTTTATATTTAAATTATCCAATAAAAAGGTATTTGGTTGATCTAATAGTTATATTCATAAGCAACCAAAGCAAATCGAAACTATATAATTGGAAAAAGCAATAATATTAATTCATTGAGTAGAAGACTATGCCAAAAAAATTCGAAGATTTTGACAACCCTAGACAGAAAGCTATAGACGGAATGAAAAATAGTATTTCTGAAACGTTATGGAATAAGAACCTGAATTTTCTGAAAGAATTACGCGCAGAAATTTCAAATCATCCAGTTTCAAAGCACCCCGCAATCCAGCTATTAAATGATGGCTTGATTGATAAAGAAACCTTAAAACATATTCATTTAGAATATCGACATGCCATTGTCCAAGTGTTTACAGATGCGTTGTTGATGGCACAATTTCAAACCAAGCAACTTGAGCCACGTCTTTTATCGGGTTCGAAGATGTATCCTCGCTTTTTATTAAATCTTAACATTCTGGATGAATTCGGTTTCCGTCCTGCAGTTGATAAAGATGGCTATTACTCTGGTAATCCTCAATATGCGCACTATCCATTGTTTGAAGATGTGCTTGGTGATTTTGAATTATCGCAATCTGAGCGTAATAATTACCAACCATCAATTATTGCACAACAAGTTCGAAACTATTTAGAACGTTCATTTGATCGTTACCAAGCTGTTTCGGCTCTACTTGCTGTAGCAGAAGAAGAAGTTATTCTGTTTAGCCCTGCTTTACGTCAAGCAACCAAAGCTATTGGATTTGATGTTGATGGCGGTTACTACTATGTACACGGCGTATCACATGATGAAACAGCTGAAGCGGCAGATGATGATCATGAAGATGATTTATGGTTTGTACTTGCTCAAGCATGCGTCGAATCAGATTACGCAGCAATTCGTCAAATCTGTTTGGAATACTGTGATTTATGGCAGCAATTTTGGGATGAGCAAATTGCAACTTATCAATATGAAACTTTCCGAAAACTGGCTTAGTTTTAGATCAAGGTCATTTCTATACTCAATATTGAAGTGACCTTGTCATTTAGAACAATAGTGATCTATGTGCTGCTACGCCCGCCATTGTTCCATCTCCTACAGCCAATGAAACAGAACCACCTAAACGCGCAACATCTCCACAAGCAAAAACACCAGTAACTGAAGTTTCTTTCAATGTATTGGTTTTAATCATTTCACCCATAGAGTTCTGTTCTAACTCACATCCTAGATTAACAATCCACTCTTGATTAATTAGACATCGTGTACTCACAAACGCCCCATCTAAAGCAACCGAGCTATCATCTTCTAAAACAATATTGCATTCTCCATTAATTTTTTTAATCCTTCTTTTTTCAATCTTGATATTTCGAGCTTGCAGTGCTTGTTCTGTTTCTATATCAATACCTTGATTATTTAAGAATAAAGTGACACTCCCTCAATCAATCAACATCATCGACATATGGATAGAATGTTCTGATGAGGCAATGATTCCAATATTGCCTTTATTTAACTCATAACCATGACAATATGGACAATGAAAAATACTGGTTCCCCATCGCTCTGAAACTCCCTTAATTTCGGGTAATTGATCTTTTATACCTGTGGCTATGATCAAACGTTTTGCTGTTAAGGATTGAACGCCATCAATACAAACATGGAAATGCCCATCTTTCGTTTCAACTCGCTTTACTTTGCCTTGCTGCCAATTCACAGTTTCATATTTCATTAATTGCTGTTTGCCAATATGCGCAATTTCACTTGCAGACGTACCATCTTGAGTCAAAAAGCCATGAGAAAATTCGGCAAAGCGATTTCTCCTTTCTCCTGCATCGATAATGACAACATTTCGTCTCGCTCTAGCCAAAGGTAACGCAGCTGCTAAACCCGCATAGCTTCCACCAATAATTGCAACATCATAAATCATAATCACACCCATAAGTAACTTTTAAAGTTACAATAAAGCTATTCTTTTTATTTTGCAACTTTTGATGTTACATTAAGACAACTTTAACTTTTACAATCCTACCTTATGCGAACAGACAGCAAGCTTTCACGAATGCTACATGTGCTCTTACACATGGCTAGAAATAACAAGACTTATACTTCTGATGAAATAGCGCAAATGCTAGTTACCAATCCAGTGGTGATTCGAAGGACTATGGCTGGCTTGAAAAAAGCAGGCTTTATTCATTCTGAAAAAGGTCCTAAAGGCGGTTGGTCATTGGTTGAAGACCTAAGTAAAATTACGCTTTTTGATATTTATAATGCGGTTGGCGAGCCAACTATTTTTGCAATGGGCAATGAAAGAGCAAATCCAGATTGTGCTGTCGAAAGAGTCGTAAATGCTGCTTTAGATGATGCAATGAATCAAGCGCAAACGATCTTACTTACCCAACTCAAGGCAACGACACTTGCCGATCTGGCATTGGGGTTTGATCAGATTTGTACTCAGGAATCTTTTAAGTAATTGCAGATACGCTAGATAAAACCAACGTCATCAAGACATATTTTTCAATGTAAAAATTCGCCAAATTTATCTGCATCGAGTTGAGAATTACAATACAATTCAACTTTGTTTTTAATTTCTTCCGCTATGTTTTCACAATTTGACGTTAACTTACTTGTATTGTTGATTCTTTTAGGCTGTGGAATCTTTAGTCATAATACAGCCGTGACCGTGGCTGCTGGTGTTTTGATTCTCGTGAAGCTTACGCCTCTTGATCAGTTTTTCCCTTTTATACAGCAACATGGGCTTAATGTCGGCATCATCATTTTGACCATTGGTGTACTATCGCCAATCGCAAGTGGCAAACTAAGCGGTGAAAGTATTCTAAAATCTTTTGTAAGCTGGAAATCACTTCTCGCGATCGCTGTCGGACTATTAGTGGCATGGTTGGGTGGCCGTGGAGTGAAGCTCATGAGCAATCAACCAGATGTCGTCGCGGGTTTATTAATCGGGACTGTTGCAGGCGTTGCCCTACTACGAGGAGTTCCAGTTGGCCCTCTCATCGCAGCAGGAATATTATCGGTTTTGATTGGTAAGTCTTAGTTTAAGCACGATCAGCGTTCATAATAAACTGCACGCTTTTGTGAAAACTTTTCCAACTGCTTTAAAAAGCCCTCAAAATAGCTCTTTTCTGTGTCTTCTGTACGATAGCCCGCATAAAGTGTACGTCTTAAACCTTTTGTCGATACACAGTCTAAACGGCGGCTGACCACCCATCCTTTTTGTTCATATTCATTGACAACCCAATCTGGTAAAGCCGCTATACCTCGTCCACTTGCAACCAATTGAATCAGCATTTGCGTTAAATCGGTCGTCCGAATGTGCTTTGGATGAATATTTGCAGGGATAAACAGATGCGCCATGATATCCAAACGATGTTTATCGACAGGATAGGTAATCAATGTTTCTTCTGCCAAATCTTGAATCAAAACTTTTTCAGCACGCACTAATGGATGCGTAGTTGATAATACTAAACGCGATTCATATTCAAAAATTGGAAAATATTCAATCCCTTTCAAAGCAATTGGATCGGCGGTAATAAGTAAATCAAACTCTGCATTCTGTAATAATTCATGTGGATTAGATTCAAAACCTGCTGCAAAATCTAGGTCAACATCAGGATATTGTTGACGGTATTGATTAAGCAAAGGCATTAACCAATCAAAGCAACTGTGGCATTCAGATGAAAAAATGATACGTCCAGTTTGACCATGCACAATACGAGTAATATCTGTTTGCGCAATTTGAACTTGCGGCAATACATCATCCGCCAGTTTAAGCAGTCGTTGCCCCACATTAGAGAAAGCCACAGGACGACTACGGCGGTTGACTACCTCAACGCCATACCAATGATCAAGTTCTTTTAATTGATGTGAAATTGCTGAAGGTGTGAGACATAAATCTGCTGCCGCAGCGACCAATGAACCATGCTCTCTTAAAGCAAGAAGCGTTTTTAAATGACGAAGTTCTAACATGAATAATAACCAGAAAAACAACAACTTTCCTTTAATCTAAATCTAGTCAATGCACAGATAGAAAGGATAAGCTGCTGCCCTTTAATTTATTAATTGAATTGTTTTCATCTTAACATAGCATTAATGAGATAGTCTCAACATGAATTCTATTTAATTGTTATTTTATTAAATGAAATTTAATTATTTGAAATATCACCTATTCAATCATCACAAAATTGAGAATACTAAACGATAGGACGGCTAAGTACGCAGCAAGTATCGGCAGTTAAAAAATTTCAGTTTGAACTGAAAACATTTCATTCAATCCAAGCCCTATCATTTATTAAAACTTTTAAACTATCAGCTGGATTTCTGTAGACCTTATAAAACCATGACACGTCAAAGCCAAAAGACGCTTGAACGCCAAAAACTCAGCTTACCGAAAGGTCATAACAAATTGCTGTTGCATTCATGCTGTGCCCCATGTTCAGGCGAAGTCATGGAAACACTGATAGAGTCTGGTATCGATTTCTCTATCTTTTTCTATAATCCTAATATTCACCCAGTCAAAGAATATTTGATTCGTAAAGAAGAAAATATCCGTTTTGCCGAAAAGCATAATATCCCTTTTATCGATTGTGATTACGATACCGATAACTGGTTTGCTCGAGCCAAAGGAATGGAAAATGAACCTGAAAAAGGCATTCGCTGTACCATGTGTTTCGACATGCGTTTTGAGAGAACAGCGCTCTACGCACATGAACATGGATTTAGTTTAATTAGTAGTTCTTTAGGCATTTCTCGCTGGAAGAATATGCAGCAAATCAATGATTGTGGGCTTCGTGCCGCTGCTCATTATCCCGATATTCAATATTGGGATTACAACTGGCGCAAGCATGGCGGCGCTGTACGCATGTTAGAAATAAGCAAACGAGAAGAATTTTATCAACAAGAATACTGTGGCTGCGTCTATTCGCTTAGAGATACCAATCGCTGGCGCATGAGCAATGGTCGTGACCGAATTCAACTGGGTGTGAAATTTTATAGTAATGCGATGGATGATGAGTCCAATTAATAAAAATGAAATCGAAATAAAAAGGCTAATTCTAGTGAATTAGCCTTTTCACATCTTAATTTACAGAAACACTGATAATGCTATAGAACTGATTGCTTGGCTTTTGTTTCACATCCACCGTTTCACTCACTTCAATCAAATACTCAGCAGCTTTTGGAAATAACAATTCAGCACTGCCATTCGCCGCCGTTTTCAAGCTAATTCCTTGCTTATCGGTCGCACCTTTGGCACGAATCACCACCTCGGCATTTGCTAAGGCTTTATTGGCTTTCGATACTTTAATTTTTACTGCCTGATTGGCCTTTAACTCATTTGGATGCGTTAAAAACTCAACTTGAATCGGTGCTGTACTTGCTTGAACGGGAGTATGTTTTTCTTTACTCACATAAGTCAATAACGTCCATTCACGCGTGATTTCTACTGGGCTAATTTTTTTAGCTTTTAGATCCGCAGGAATCACAAAATCACGCTCAGTTTTTGCAGGTGCTTTATCAGCAGGCATATCAAAGAACATTTTCCATTCTTTTTGATCTTGTACGTATTTCAATGGATAAGATGCCTTAGTTTGGATCAGATAAGTGCCCGCTTCTGGCAATTTCAAATCAAACACTGTCGCTGAACCAAGTTTGGAATCAGCTTGAATGCTGGTTTTGGTATTGTTCGGCGCAGTAATCTCAAATTTTGCATCTTTCAAAGCATATTCACTGTTTAAAGCTTCTTCTGCATAACCAGAAATAATCGCCACTTGTGTTTGTTCAGTTGTATAGGCAATTGGTGCAACATACGGTTCATGTGCAGCGCTATAGCCAGAAACAAGTAGCAATGAACTGATTAATAATTTTTTCACTTTTCCACCCTGAAAGTTGTCATCTAAATATGTATGTTTTGCATTATAACGCATAAATGAAAATAATTATCATTACATAATATCTTTTTTGACCTGAACTTATGCAGAGAATGAGATAAAAATTATGTGCAGTTTCACTTTTCTGAAAGCGACTCGAATATAATACGGCGGTACTTTTAGACTCGAGATATTATGTCCTCGCCAAGCTCTCCCTTGCACACATCTCCCTCACACAACTATTCCCTATTTCTGGTTATTTTTTCATTGGCTGTCGGTAGTTTCTGTATTGGAACAACTGAATTTGTCGCTATGGGTCTGATTCAGGAAATCGCCACGGACTTAAATGTCAGTGTTCCTCATGCAGGTTATTTCATCAGTGCTTATGCGCTTGGGGTCATGGTCGGTGCACCGATTATTGCAATCTTAGGCGCGAAAGTTCCTCGAAAAACGTTATTACTTAGCTTAATGCTGTTCTATGGGTTGGCGAATGCTGCTACAGCTTTTGCGACAACTCCAGAGACAATGTTAGTTTCTCGTTTTATCGCAGGTTTTCCTCATGGTGCTTATTTTGGGGTAGCTGCGTTGGTTGCAGCTGAGCTTGCAGGTAAACAACGTCGTGCAACTGCGATTGCACAAGTCATGATGGGTCTAACAATCGCCAATGTGATTGGTGTACCAATTGCAACGTGGTTGGGTCAGCAGTTCGGATGGAAAGCGGGTTTTGAGTTTTCCGCAATTATTGCCTTCATCACCCTGATTGGGGTAAGTCTATTTGTACCGAACATTCCACTACAGAAAACCGCAAGTATCCGTGCTGAAGTTGCTGGACTCAAAAATATCAATATGTGGTTGGCACTTGCTGTAGGTGCAGTTGGTTTTGGCGGTATGTTCTCAGTTTATAGTTATGTATCTCCTATTCTGACTGAATACACAGAAGCAAATATCTCAATCGTTCCTATCGCATTAGCAATTTGGGGAACAGGTATGGTATTTGGAGGACTTGTGGCTGGATGGTTAGCGGATAAAGACTTGTTTAAAACCATGATTGGAATTTTGATTAGTTCAGCACTCGCATTCGTATTTGCCAGCTTTATGATGTCAAACCTATATTCAGCAATATTGGCTTTATTCCTGATAGGCTTTACAGTGATTGGTCTTGGTGGTGCTTTACAAACCTATCTTATGGATATTGCTGGTGATGCACAAACACTAGCGGCCTCACTGAATCATTCTGCATTCAACTTAGCCAACGCACTTGGTGCATTCCTAGGTGGCTGGGTGCTTAGTCATAATATGGGTTGGCTCGCACCAATTTGGGTGGGTTTTGTTTTAAGCCTAGGTGGATTAATCATTTTATTAATCGCTCTAGCTGTCGCAAAATATACAAAAAAGAATCTATAGCTTGTTAGCTATAGATTCTTTTCAGCAGACGACCTTTTCTCATAATGCCTTATTTTTCTTATAAAAGATCATCATTAAATATCAAATTTAAGGCTTACTGATTAAGTTAGAAATCTGCCAATCATGCCATTTCGATAAAAATAGCAACGCGGTACTACCGCCAATTAATGCAAAAAACATATCAGACTGTGTATCCCACTCATAACCTTGAGTTCCGAGGAATTCTTCTGCTCCCTGTCCCAACAACAATGCTGCGGCCCATTCGATCAATTCATAGGTCGCACTAATTGCCAACACAATACAAATCACAATAAAACTCAGCATTTTGCCTTTGCCTAAAATATGATTTCGAATCAATATTTCACGGGCAACTATTGCTGGAACAAAACCTTGCATGAAATGCCCTATTTTATCGTAAGGATTACGATCTAAATTAAACCAGTCTGCAATTTCAAAGCCTAAAGGCACGCGTGCATAGGTATAAGCACCGCCAACAATAAGAACAATTGCATGCAAAAAAATTAGACTATATAGCAAGTTCGTCAAAGGAAATTTTTTAAAGCTCATAAATAACACAGGCATCACAATCAAGACTGGTATCACTTCCATCAACCACGTCATTCGATCATATGGCTTAATCCCAGAAATAATCAAAACAATAGCTATAATCGTTGTTCCCAAACCTAATAAAGAAATTCGCATCATTTTATAAAAAGTATTGATTCATTTACTTATGACATCATATAAAAAACCCGAGGAAAGTCCTGCGGGTTTTTGTTATAAAATCGGCGAATTAAGCTTTATTTTACAGCATCCGCGACTTCCTTCAGCATGGCTTTCATCCCATCCAAGCCATTATTCATTAAATACCAGTTACTCGAATCGAGATAGACAATATTGCCGTTTTTCGCAGCTTTGGACTCATTAATAATCTTGTTATTCAATACGCGCTTTGCACCTTCCTGATTTTCAGTAATTGCTGCACCACGATCAATGACAAACAGATAATCTGGATTTTTCTGGGCAATAAACTCATGCGATACCGCCATACCATGCAATCCCACCTTGATTGAAGGATCTGCTGGTGTAAATCCATACAGGTCGTGAATATTACCAAAACGTGAACCTGGGCCATAGGCAGCAATCTTGCTGTTATTCACTAGAATCACCAAAGCCGTTTTACCTTTAGTCTTGTCTTTTAATGTAGCAATATCTTTTTCCAAGCTTTGTAATTGCTGCTCAGCCTCAGACTTCTTGCCCACCATTTCAGCAATATTCAAGGTTTGCTGCTTAAAAGAATTGAACTGATCGTTGTAATCCACATCGACAAAGTAAGTTGGCGCGATTTGCTTGATTTGACCCACTAGATTTTCCATTCGGCCACTCATCAAGATCAGCTCAGGCTGACTGGCTGCAATTTTTTCCAGATTCGGTTCTTTCACCGTCCCTACATCCAGATATTTACCTTCACTGAAATTTTGCAAGACTTTCGGCAACGGCGTTCCTTTTGGCAAAGCAACCACTTTATCGTCCGCGCCCAAAGCATGAATGGTATTTAAAGCACTAGTATCCAGTACAGCAATACGCGATAAATTCGCTGGAATGGTAATCTGCCCTGCCTTGCTGTTAAAACTTAAGCTTTCATGTGTAGCAGCAGTATTACTTTCCTGATTTGCCGAAGGTGTGTTGGAATTGCCACATGCAGCCAATGCCACACTTAGCATCATGACTGGCAATGTTTTTTTGAAACGCATAACAAACTCCTAACTAATAAAATACAAACCTAATTTATGTTGCTGAACCTGCTGGATCGGAATATGGAAATCAAAAATATCTTGCAGAATATGTTCATCCATCAACTGTTGTGGATGCCCTTGATACACCAATTCACCTTCTTTCATGGCAATGATGTGATCGGCATAGACGGAAGCAAAGTTAATGTCGTGAATCACCACAATGATCGATTTGCCATGATTCTCGGTCAAATCTTTTAAGACCCGCATAATCTGTGAAGAATGCTTCATATCCAGATTGTTTAAGGGTTCATCGAGCAAGATATATTCGGTGTCCTGTGCCAGAATCATGGCGATATAAGCGCGTTGTCGCTGCCCACCCGACAATTCGCTGATTTGTCGGTGTCTTAAGGCTTCCAGATCCATATAGGCAATTGAGCGATCAATCACCTCACGGTCTTCCTGCGTTAGGCGACCTTGTGAATATGGGAAACGTCCGAAAGCAACCAGATCCTCAATACTGAGGCGCAGCTCGGTATGGTTAGACTGTTTTAAAATCGCCAGTTTTTTGGCAATGTCAGCACTTTTCATCTGTTGCAGATCTTGCCCATCTAGCAAAACTTGACCTTGATCTGCTTCAATTAAGCGGCTCATCATCGAAAGTACAGTACTTTTACCTGCACCGTTTGGGCCAATAAACGCCGTAAACCGTCCTTTGGCAATTGTCAGGGAAAGCGCGTTTACCACACGCTGCTGTTGATAGCTTTTACTTAAATTCTTAAGCTCTATTGCCATTTTTTATTTTCCTTCAATAAGATCCAGAAGAAATAAATTCCACCGACAAAGTTAATAATCACACTGAGCGTTGTTTTGAAATTCAGTACATGCAGAACCATGAATTGCCCAAGCATCAGACAAAGAATGCTGACCAGAATAATACCAAGCAGTAAGATATGATGTTGATGAGTCTTGAACAGTTCTAAGGTAATGTTGAGAACCAATAATCCGAGGAACATCATTGGTCCAGCTAACGCTGTTGCAGAAGCCAATGCCAATACCACGAGGATCAACAGCAAGCGACTGGTCTTGTCATAATCCAGCCCTAAATTCAGCGCATGATCACGTCCCAGTGCCATCACATCGAGCTTGTGATAGTGCTTCAGGCTATAAAATAAAATCGGTACAATGGTCAGCAAGGACAGCCCCACAGTTTCCATTTTCACGACATTAAAACTGGCAAAACCAGCATAAGCCGCGATCTGAAATTCATCTGGATCTAGCAAAACCTGAAAGAACGTGGTCATGTTGTCGAATAAAGTCGAGCAGATCAGACCAACGAGCAGGAGGAAATAGATATTTTGCTGTGCGACTTTCTGGAAAATAAACCGATACAGCAGCAAGGCAAAGGTCACCATTAACAGCAAACTGATCAGATAATCAGTGACAAAGTTCAGTGACAATAACGTACTGGCACCAAAGAAATAGATAATCGCCGTCTTGGAAAGTTCGTATAACTTATCTAATCCTAAAGCCTGTGGTGTCACCACCCGATTATTCACAATAGTATGGAAAACCAAAGTCGAAACACCGACCGCCACACCCGCCACGATAATGGCAGCAACCGTTTTTAAGCGTAGATTCAAGGCATATTGCCATGCCACACCTAAATTCCAGCCGAGGTACAGTGCAATCGTTGCAATCACCAATACAGCCAAAACTATCAGCTTGGTTTTATGAGGCATAACGATATCTCCTGAGTAGCAACCACAAGAAAATCACGCTTCCCACCACACCCATAATCAGGCTCACAGAGACTTCATAAGGGAAAATTACCACTCTGCCAAATACATCACAGAGTAGAACCAGCAAAGCACCCAACAATGCAGTATGCGAAAGCGTTCTACGGATATTGTCACCCAGATACAGACTCACCAGATTCGGTACAATCAATCCAAGAAATGGAATCGCACCCACAGTGACAATCACCACACCCGTAATGACCGAAACCAGTAGTAGGCCAATAAAAAGGGTCTGCTTATAATTCAGTCCAAGATTCGTCGCAAAATCTTGCCCCAATCCAACCAAAACAAAACGATTGGCAAAGATATAAATCAGAATCAGAACGGGTACGCTGAGGTAGATCAGCTCATATTGACCATTTAAAATGGTGGAAAAGTCCCCTTGCAACCAACCTGCCAAGTTCTGCAATAAATCCAGTTGCAGCGCAATAAAGGTGGTAAATGCAGAAATGATACTGCCAAAAATCATCCCCACCAGTGGAACAAAAACGGTATCACGATGCTTTAAAGTCGCCAGAATACTCATAAAGGCCATCGCACCAATGAGCGTTACGACAATCGCAAAACCAGTTTTAATAAAGATTGAAGCACTTGGCAGTAAAATAATCGAAACCAGTACACCTAAACGTGCACAGTCATATAAACCTGCGGTGGTTGGTGAGACAAAGCGGTTACGACTTAGCGACTGCATAATCAAACCACAGACACTTAGACCTGCACCCGCCACAATAATCGCCATCAAACGGGGTAAACGACTGGTCCAAAACAACTGCCACTCTTGAGGATTGCCAGTCCAAAGACCAGCAAGACTCATCTCACCCACACCGACAAATAAAGAAATAAATGCCAGTGGAAGTAATAATAAAATCAGGTAACGCCGCTTAATCATGTTGGGAGAACTTCATAGGATGCGTAAACTTAAAATAAGCTTAAAAAAAGATAGGTAATAAGAAACTATCACAAATGATAAAGATTATTGTTAACTTTTTTAAATGAATCTTAATTTCTATTAAGTAAAACTTAATTTTCAAAGCTTTTATTTTGAATATAAAAAGCTCTAAGCATCTGCAATGCCTAATTTTTAACTTGATAAACTATAAAAATGATTAAGAGTTTTAAGCTTAATTCTGATCTAAATTTCTATGATAAATCTTTGAATTATTCAGCAAGATTCTCACCGCAATAAGGACAGTAATGCTTCTTTCCCTGTTTTTTGTCTTGCTCTTCAAGCAAATGTTCACGCATGAGTTGTACAATAATCTCGTGCATCTGCTCTTTAGGTAAACCTACACGCTGCCTTAGTTTTTCAAGCTCTGCTTGATTATGTAATACATCATTCCCCTGTGCTTGTAAAAGCTCCCTAAATTCTTGTTCTAATTTCTGATTTCTTTGATTCAACTCATTTGCCAAACCAGAAGCCAAAATACCAGCTGGCAATGCCGCTATACCAACCCCGAGAATAGTGATCAAAGCACCGAGAAACTTACCCATACTGGTAACAGGTGTTACATCTCCGTAGCCTACCGTTGTTAAGGTAACAACCGCCCACCACATGGCTTTTGGAATAGAGCTAAACGCTTCAGGCTGAGCCTTATTTTCGACCACATAAATTCCTGATGCAGCCATGACGATCATAATCACTAAAATGAAAATGACCGCTTGAAACGAGCCTTTTTCACGTTTTATGACTCTGAGTAAGATTTGCAGAGAAACAAAATAACGCGTGAGTTTCAGGAGTCTCAATAATCGGAGGATACGTAATACGCGTAAGTCGATATGTACAAAGAAGTTAAAGTAAGCAGGTAAAATAGCAATTAAATCAATAATTGCTCCACCACTTTTTGCCCATTTCCAGCGTTGGCTCCATGCAGAATCCGTAGGATCATTTTCCGCTACGCTCCAAAATCGCAAGAAATATTCAGCAGAAAAGATCACGATCGAGGTAAACTCGAACATATCAAAATAGTTTCTATAAGCAATATAGACTTCAGTGATCGACTCCAATATAACCGCAGCGACATTTCCAACGATCAGAAAAATAAGGAAATAGTTCACACATCGACTAAAAGTGGTTTGATAGTCATCATTGTGCAAATTGTTATAAACAAAAAGGCGTAATCGTTGTAACGAAAAATTAGTCATATCCTACTTATAGTTATCTCAAGCTTTTAAAAATGTAACACGTTGCTTGGTTGTTTGATAAGTGATTTATGCATTGCTTGATCTATAACGCTCTATAAACAAAACTCTGTTTGAATCAATCTAGCCTATGCTTTGATAATAGAAACTTAACGGTTGCTTCTTTAACGATACTTTCATAAAGAACTATAAATTTTATTAAACCCATGATAACAAGGGGAAAACAAATGGGATTCAAACCTATCCCTACACTTATTTCTTTATTTCTTACATTGATTATTTGGTTTGCCATTCCTGTACCAGCTGGTGTTGATCCAAATGCTTGGCATTTATTGGCAATGTTTGTTGGTGTGATTGCTGCCATTATCGTAAAAGCCATGCCGATTGGTGCTATTGCAATCATTGCAATCACCTTAGTTGCCGTCACTGGCGTAACGAATGATAGCCCATCTGGCGCAATCAAAGATGCATTGAGTAGCTTTGCAAATCCATTGATCTGGTTGATTGGTATTTCAATCATGATCTCGAAAGGCTTGCAGAAAACTGGGCTTGGTGCACGTTTAGGTTATTTATTTATCGCTGTGTGGGGTAAAAAAACCATCGGTATCGGATACAGTATGGTACTGTCTGAACTAATCCTTGCTCCTGTAACGCCAAGTAATACAGCACGCGGTGGAGGAATTATCCATCCAATTGTACGTGCAATTTCTACCAGTTATGACTCTGATCCAGCCAAAGGCACTGAGGGTCGTATGGGGAAATTTTTATCTCTCGTCAATTATCAAGCCAACCCAATTACCTCAGCAATGTTTATTACAGCAACCGCCCCAAACCCATTGGTGGTTGATCTTGTTGCTAAAGCAACAAATAGTGAAATTTCATTGAGCTGGAGCACATGGGCAATCGCAATGTTAGTTCCGGGTCTGATTGCTTTAATTATCATGCCTTTGATTATGTATTGGATGTATCCACCTGAAGTCAAAGAAACACCCAATGCTGCTCAATTTGCGAAAACTAAACTCAAAGAAATGGGTGCAGTGAGTAAAGATGAAATCATTATGCTTGGTGTTTTTGGAATCTTGTTGCTGTTATGGGCAGGTATTCCTGCAATGATATTGGGTTCAGCTTGGGCTGTTGATCCAACAGCAACTGCTTTCATCGGTTTAGCTTTATTACTGCTTACAGGTGTTTTGACTTGGGATGATATTCTGACGCAAAAAAGCGCATGGGATACGATTACTTGGTTCGCTGCTTTGGTGATGATGGCGACTTATTTAAATAAACTCGGTTTGATTACTTGGTTTTCGGGTTTACTTGAAAGTAGTATCGGCTCATTGGGGCTAAGTTGGATGCCTGCCTGTTTATTGTTAATGCTCGCCTATCTGTATGCACATTATATGTTTGCCAGTACCACGGCACATATCACAGCGATGTTTGCAGCCTTTTATACGGCAGGACTTGCACTAGGTGCGCCACCGATGTTATTTGCCTTAATGATGGCAGCAGCGTCAAGCATCATGATGACCTTAACACATTACGCGACAGGTACATCACCTGTGGTGTTCGGTTCGGGTTACACCACTCTGGGTGAATGGTGGAAAGCTGGCTTTGTCATGAGTGTCGTCAATATCTTCATCTTTGTGGTGATTGGCGGACTATGGTGGAAAGTGTTGGGTTATTGGTGATTTGAATATGAGGAACATTCTGTACGAATAGAAATGTTCCTCTAAATTTAAATACCCAAATGCAGCACATACAAACTATTATTAGAATGAATGATCTTCTGCATAAGTTCTGCCAATATTTCAAATTGTCCTATTACTTCACTCTTTTGCATAATGATTTTTTCATAACCTGCTGTTTCTCGTAAAATACGATCAACATTTTCATTTGGATCAATCACATCATCATATGCATGAACAAAAGTATATGTGCCTGTTAACGTTAAAATTTTTGGTGATAACTTTAAAACATTAATTAGACTAGAAAACAATTGAAATGCTTCTTTAGCCCCATCTCCATCAATCACTGTTACACCATAATAATTTAAACCAGTATGCCTAACTTTTAAACTTGGATTATAGGTAGGTATCCATTTTAAAAAATCATTAAAATAAATAATTAGATCATCATGGATTGAAACATCATAAGAAACATTACCGACTAGCTCGCAGCAACCATCATAAGAGAATTCATTTTTATTCAATAAAACAAAATCATGTATTAGTGCCATAAATAGAACCTCAGTTTAAGTGGTAGTTTTCTCTATCGATCAAAGCTTTCCATTCTTCATGGCTATAAAGCTTAAGATTCTTCAGTTGAGTACCTACTAATAAAAAGCGATCGTCCCATGTTAATACTTCCCTACTATCCTCTAACTTTTTATTTGAAAAACAAGGAAATAAAATTGGATTAAAATATATTAATCCAATTTCAAGTAAATGCTTAATCTCTTTAGGGTTCTCAGGAATAGAGTGAAGTACGGGTATATTTTTTATTAATTTGCAAGCAATTTCATGAGGTTCAGAATCTAAATCATCCAAATACCATTTTTGGTCATCACATCTCCAAAGATAAGCAGTAAAATCATTTTGCTCAATCAGTAGTGTCTCTGTAATTGCATTTGGTTCCTCATACCAAACAGAAAATGCTAAAGTTTTTGTCGGAATAATTGAAAATTTTGGCGGTTTTAAATAAGGATAATCCTTTAACATTAAAGAAACTAAATCTTTAATTGCTATTTCTAGATCCTCAACCTTCTGCTTTTTATGGATAATGTTAACTAGTTCAGAAATATTATCTTTTATCGTCAAAATACTTTTCATTTTATAAAAAATAAGGGCTGATTAATCAGCCCTTATTTTTGCTAAATCAACACATCAAGTCAATTGAGCTGCTTGGATTTTCTTAGTATCTACTTGATCAGCTTCTTTGGTGTATTCACCCATTTGATCGAAGTTCAAGTATTTGTAGATGTCAGCAGAAGCGCTGTCGATTTGCGACGCGTACTGTTGATATTCTTCTGGGCTTGGTAATTTACCAAGAACCGCAGCTACAGATGCAAGCTCAGCAGAAGCTAAGTAAACGTTCGCACCTTGACCTAAACGGTTCGGGAAGTTACGAGTAGAAGTTGATACACATGTTGTGTTCGGTGCTACACGTGCTTGGTTACCCATACACAATGAACAGCCCGGCATCTCAGTACGCGCACCAGCACGACCGTAGATGTTGTACATGCCTTCTTCCATCAATTGATGCTCGTCCATACGAGTTGGTGGAGCCAACCATAAACGAGTAGATAATGAACCGCTTGGCACTTTATCTAACAATTGACCAGCCGCACGGAAGTGACCGATGTTCGTCATACAAGAACCGATGAATACTTCATCAATTTTGTCACCTTGAACGTCAGAAAGAAGTTTTGCATCATCTGGATCGTTCGGGCAGCAAAGAATTGGTTCTTTGATGTCAGCAAGATCGATTTCGTAGACTTTTAAGTATTCTGCATCAGCATCAGCTTTCAACAAGCTTGGGTTGTCTAACCACTTCTGCATGTTTTCAGCACGACGTGCAAGTGTACGTGCATCGCCATAACCTTCAGCGATCATCCACTTCAACATTGTGATGTTAGAACGTAAGTATTCAGCAACTTTCTCTTCAGAAAGTGTGATTGAACAGCCAGCTGCAGAACGTTCAGCAGAAGCATCAGAAAGTTCGAATGCTTGTTCAACAGTCAAGTCATTTTCCATTTCTGACAAATCGATCTCAAGGATACGACCAGAGAAGATGTTTTTCTTACCTTTCTTCTCTACAGTTAAGTCACCCGCTTGAATTGCGTAGTAAGGAATTGCATGTACAAGGTCACGTAAAGTGATACCAGGCTGCATTTTACCTTTGAACTTAACAAGTACAGATTCAGGCATATCCAGTGGCATAACGCCAGTTGCAGCAGCAAACGCTACAAGACCAGAACCCGCTGGGAATGAAATACCGATTGGGAAACGAGTATGTGAGTCACCACCAGTACCTACTGTATCTGGAAGTAACATACGGTTTAACCAAGAGTGGATAATACCGTCACCTGGACGTAAAGATACACCACCACGGTTCATGATGAAGTCAGGTAATGTATGGTGAGTTGTTACGTCTACTGGTTTTGGATACGCAGCAGTGTGACAGAAAGATTGCATCACTAAGTCAGCTGAGAAGCCCAAGCACGCTAAGTCTTTTAACTCATCACGAGTCATAGGACCAGTTGTATCTTGAGAACCAACAGTTGTCATCTTAGGTTCACAGTAAGTACCTGGACGAATACCTTGGCCTTCAGCAAGACCACATGCACGACCTACCATCTTCTGAGCTTGGGTGAAGCCTTTACCAGTGTCAGCAGGTTGTTTTGGTTGACGGAACAAGTCAGAAGCAGGAAGACCTAACTCTTCACGTGCTTTAGCTGTTAAACCACGACCAATAATCAAGTTAATACGACCACCAGCACGTACTTCGTCTAAAAGTACAGGTGTTTTAAGTTCTGATTCAGCAATTTGAGCGCCGTTTTTGAATGCAGTAACTGTCGCTGCTTCTTTGTTGATCTTGAGTGTAACTTCGTCACCCATGTTCATGTCAGAAACATCGATTTCTACAGGTAACGCACCAGCATCTTCCATTGTGTTGAAGAAGATCGGAGCAATTTTACCACCTAAACACACACCGCCATCTTTTTTGTTTGGAATGTGTGGAAGTTCGTCACCGAAGAACCAAAGTACAGAGTTAGTCGCTGATTTACGGCTTGAACCTGTACCAACAACGTCACCTACGTAAGCAACTTGGTTGCCTTTCGCGATCAAATCGTTGATTTGAGTTGTAGGACCAACTTCACCTGGTTTTTCAGGGTTGATACCATCACGTTCGTTTTTCAACATTGCAGTTGCGTGCAATGGGATGTCTGGACGGCTCCAAGCGTCTTGCGCTGGAGATAAGTCATCTGTGTTTGTCTCACCAGTTACTTTGAACACAGTGATTTTGATTTCTTCAGCTACGTCAGGACGGCTAGTGAACCACTCAGCATCAGCCCAAGATTGTAAAACTGCTTTTGCATTTGCATTGCCCGCTTTTGCTTTATCAGCAACGTCATGGAACGCATCAAATACAAGTAAAGTCTTTTTCAATGCTTCAGCAGCTAATTCTGCAAGTTCAGCATTGTCAAGAAGTTCAACAAGTGGTGCTACGTTGTAACCACCAAGCATAGTACCGAGTAAGTAAACAGCACGCTCTTTAGTAACAAGTGGAGAAGTTGCTTCGCCTTTTGCAATCGCAGCTAAGAAAGCAGCTTTTACATAAGCAGCTTGGTCAACACCTGCTGGAACACGGTTTTCAAGCAAATCAACTAAATATGCTTCTTCGCCTGCTGGTGGATTTTTTAATAATGCTACTAATTCAGCAGTTTGAGCGTCATCAAGCGGCTTCGGTGGGACTCCGAGTGCGGCACGTTCTGCAACGTGTTGGCGGTAAGCTTCTAGCACGGTGTTATTCCTCTTCTTTAAAAAATTACTTGTAAGTTCCAGCTTTAAACAAGCTTTACAAGTAATATGGACAGCAAAATTTTACTAGACTTCGCGTTAAAAGTTAATGCAACTACCGTATTTCTACGTGATGCCCATTATTTTATAGCGAAATGTTCATCTGTTTTAAATACCGCTTTGGTAGTAGATTAAAGTCCAATAAAACAATGAATTAAATGCATAAAAAAAGACAACAACGTTGTCTTTTCATTTTAACATTAGAATAATTTATAGTTTGGCAATTTATCATGTGGTGTTGCCAAACATTTATCAGTGTATTCTTGCTTTAACTTTTCACGTAATGCTTCTGGATCAGATTTCAATTGATCTGCTGGAATTGCATATACATTTTCAATAATTTCAAAAATGAATTTACGTGTCGTTTCATCTTCGATTTTACCCGCATGTTCTGTTGCTTGTTTCTGTTCAATTCCATTTTGGCGATCTAAAGTAATCGAACGTGCTGCATTCCCCACACTGACGCAATAGCCATGCCATTTTTCTTCAGGTGTTAACGGCTTTTTTTCAGCACAACCAACCAAAGCTAAACCCAATGCAATCAATAGAACTTTTTTCATCATCATACTGCAGCTAATCGAATGCACACATCATACTGAAACTCAGTCATTTTGCAAAAAAGATGTTTTTAAAACATGGCTTCCATTAATAAAAGCATACAAATTATTTACTACAATGCATGTTATTGCCTGTTTTTTGACATTTACCACCAGTCGATGACAAATAAGTATTGCCCTGAACTAAGTTATAGTTCTTACCTTTCGTATCCCAACATCTCACCCCATTACAGCTTTTTAAAGGAATATTCAGCTCTATTTTTGCACTCACAGTGGTATTTTTTGCTGGAGCATTTACTGTTGATTTCACTATAGTTGAATTGGTTTTAACCTCATTATTGGATTGAGGTGGAATTACAGCAATCGGCGGCGGTGCCACAGCATTTATTTTTTTCTGTGCAGGATCAAGTTGAGGTTCTTGTTTTTTAGCTGGCGGTGGCGTTGCTGAGTATGTTGTTACACCATGTGCATCAACCCACTTGTAATATTCTTTCGCATTCACATGAAATACACTACTCAGCATACAAATGCTTACAGTTGCCAAAACCTGACTAAAAGTGACAGATTTCATCTCATTTCTCCAAAAAATGTCATTTATTCTTTAATTTTCAATTACTTATATTAATTGTATCACATTTATTTGCAAAAATAACCACAAACAAAAAAACCTGCTTCATCGAAATAAAGCAGGTTTGACTGAAATGGATTAGAAACGCCAATTATAGAATATATCAATCGCCCTTTCTAAAGACTGGCTTGCTTCCAAATATAATCGTCGATTCATTTGATAACGCAATGTAAGTTTGTTCACAGGCGTGAATACACCAATGCCATAACGAATGAATAGATCAGGTGTGATATATCCCGTTAAACTCACTTGTGTATCATCACCTGTTCCTTGAGCATCAAGCGCTAAACCACTCAATCCGAAAGTACGTCCAATTTGATTGGTTAACGCTCGTGTTCCACCAAGCCCCATACTAATCCCCGCAGCTGCAATGGTGTTATTTACATCCGACTTAAAGCCTTCGGTATTACTCAAGCCTGTATTACCCTCATTGATTCGACCAGTTAACAATGCATTTAGTGCTTCTTGTTCAGATAAACCTGCATCGTTATAAACCTGTACATTCGGAACGGTTGCTGTACCAGTCACACGTACGCCAACCATGCTGCCTTGGACAGGTTTATTTGCATCAATATCAAGAGTTGGATTTGCTAATGGCCCATTAAAACGTGCAATTGCTCGATTAAGATCTAAACTTTGACCATAAGCTTCAATTTTAACTTTTTGACTTACACCAATTGCACCATTGGCACGCATTGCAGTTTCTAAACCACGTTGAGATAAATGTAGACGACCGACTAAAGGAATATTACTTTCAAAGCCTTGGAAGATGACTTGATTTCCTAAAGTTACTGTCATATCTGCACGGATTTCCCAAGGTTTAGCTGCTTTCAAAGTTGCTAATAAATCTTGACCTTGCTGTACGACACGAACATCTGGTGAAACATTAACTACAGTTGCAGAACTTTCTGGCATCGAAATACGAGCACGCGGCACATCAATTGAACCTTTCAAACTTAATTTTTGTTGGAATGGATAAACATCCAAACTTAAATCAGGTTGCACAATCGCAGTGATCATCGGTGCTTGTCGCACCAGTAAATTGTCACCTTTTAATGTTAAGGCTAAATGCGGATCATTTTTCCAATCAAAGTTACCTTTGAGACGCCCTACACCACGACCACTGTTAAATGCACCATCAATACTTGCTGAGTCTTGGCGAATCGATGAATAAAGCTGAATATTGCTAAGATTCACAGGTAACGAAATCATACTGATCGCACCATTTTTTAAGCGCATTTCACCCGTAATCTGAGGCTGAGTTAGTGTTCCATTGACCTTACCAGCGAGCGCCAACGTACCTGACATTGAACGTACATCTTTGATGAACGGTTTGAATACTTTTAGTTGAACATCATCAAATGCAACTTCACCTCGCATCGGCATGTTATTTTGATATGGATTGATAATCACATTGGCATAACCTGTACCAATATCAGGTGTTTTCATATCAACACGGAACAACAAACCATCATTCACACTTTTCGCAATCAGACTTAACTCGTCATATGTTACTGTCGTTGCAATATCTTGTGGATCAGCCGCAGCTAAACCAATCTCACCTTTACGTGTGACCAGACTAGCATCAAGTTTTGGTCGACTACCATTTACCCATGAGCCACGTGCATAACCATTTAACTGGCCAGTAACGGCTAAGCCTTCAGGCATAAATGCTGCAAAGTCATTGAGTTCAAGATTTTTCGTGACAACAGAGAAATGGCCTTTGGCTTTACTTAATCGTGCTGCCTGATCTAAACACAACTGACTATTTGAACTCTGCCAACAATGCTGACCGATATACAGTTCAGACAATGAGGTTGTATAAATGATTGGCACGTTTTGACTTTGCACTAAGTTGACACGACGTGAGCTAAAGTTGCCTTTTTGCAATTGCCCTAACCAATCATTATTTGCATTGAAGCCACCAGCAAGTTGAACATAGAAATTTGACTGGCGATTTTTACTTTCAACTTTTAATAGATGTGCTTTTCGAGTTCCTGCGAGGCTGACAACTGCATTTTCAATTTCTTTATTTCCACTACGTAAATTATCAATTTTTGCAGTCAATAAAGTAGGCGTTGTTTCAGATGTCGGTAATTCACCTTGGATGCGCAAAGACTTAGTGCTCACCAAATCATTGAATGCAAAATCATCAACTGCAATATTTGCTGTAGCTTTCAAACGCGGTTGCGATTGGATATTTAAACTACCGTATGCACGACCTTGCAAACCTGGATATAGCTCATATAGTGCAGGTGCATTTAATTTGATTTTTAAGCTTTGAGCATTGCCTGTTGCTTGCAATTGATTTTGAGCATACGCAAGGAACAAATCATTTGCTTCAAACTGTTGCGGCAAAAAGCCTTTTTGGTTTGAATCAAGTAATAAAGTAAGATTTCCACGACCGCGTACAGGCTTATTATTAATAAAACCAGCTGCATTTAACTGACGAATATCAATACGTTTCAATTGATCTGACCAAACGCCTTGTGATTTTACATGACCCGAAATTTCACCTTTGACACTAGAAACAAAGTACTGTGGTTTAAATCGTACTAATGAAGCATCAATATCCCAACCTAATTTATCTTTTAGATTTACTGAACCTGTAGCAAACAATTTCCCTGCTACACCGTCATGTTTGAGTTCATTCACTTTAATAAATTCTGGTGTACCAGCAATATCAATTTTTAATAAACCATTCCCCTGATTTAAAGCATTCAATGAACCGTCATAGTTCACAGCAAAGCTTTTAAAGCCACCACCTGCTTTTTGATCGTGGAAAATGAGTGCGGCTGTACTTTTACCTTTTAAAGCAATCGTTTCATTACTACCCGCTTGAGCAAGCTGACCTTTTAAATCAATCTGCTCTAGCTTAATAATTTGTTGATTTGGCTTGGCAAATCCTGTCGCTTTAATTTCACCGTTTAGCAAATTAACGGGTGCTGAAGCCGAAACTGTTTGTGGATTAAAATCTTCTGCTTTGAGTTGAGCTTGCCATGAAAGTTGTTGCTTTTCAGATGGGAGTTTTACTTTTGCTTGACCAACTAAGCTACCTTTGGCAGCTTGATAACTAAAGTTTTCAACATCTAACAGACTGCCTTTTACATCAAGACGTGCATTGTACTTACCTGTTGGTAATAGTGTTTGCTCATGCGGGCGTACAGTTGTCGATAGATAAATATCTTGTTGACCCTCTTTCAAGACAATATTGGTTTGACCTTCATCACTGCTTAACCAACCAATATAGGGAACAGCACGGTCGATATTTTTCCAAGAAACATCTAATAGCATCGGTTGAGGCTTTTTGTCCTTCGCTTCAGCTTGGTTAAGCTTTACATTCCATGTTTCATATTTATCAAAAGCCAATTCAGCAACTAATGCCAAACCTTTTTCCATTGTTCCCGATGAACTAATATTCGCATCTAAATTTGGTGGTAAAAAGTCTTGAGCAACTTGGGGTATGGTTTCATTTTTTGGATTCAAATGACTTAAACGGCCTTTAATATCCCAAGAAACATGCTCATGCCAATTCACCAAACCATTTAAAGCAACAGATCCATCCATGAGTTGCCCATTAAAATCTCGTATATTCAGTTGATTTTTTAGGTCTGTATCCATAAGCGCATTGTATTTGCCTTCTGGAATTTGTTCGCCCTTTAGATCAGTATCTAAATTAATGACTAATTTCTGAATATCACCACGAAAACGTGCAACACCATCTTTAGCAAATAGCTTTTGCTCTTTCAGTAATGGCACATGGTAGTTTTTAAATAATAGTTCGCCATTCATGGGAACATGATCACGTACAGGATGAACCACGACCCAACCTGTCAACATATCAGGTGTTTGTGTTGCAATGCCTGCCTTTAAGGTATCCAATGTACCCGTCGCAACAAGCTTAATGGTTTTAATATCTAGACTATTGAGTGCAGGAATGATCACATCAGCTTTGGCATTCAGTGGATATTTACCACTAAAGTCCATTTCACCTGTGGCATTTTGTAGGGCTAAGTAGCCCATATCCATACGTGAATCTTCAAAATTCAGCTTTGTACCTGACCATAATGCATCTTTTAAATAAATATCATTAAAATCAACAGTTGATGTTGTTGTTTTGATTTCTAAACGATCTAAGGTCGCTTCATCTACGCGCAAAACAAAAGGTAATTTAATTGTATCAAAAGCAAACGGCTTACCTGATGGTGGATTTTTATTAATAATGACCAGATTATTGATATCGGCATGACTCAAGTGTATTTCTTTATTTAAAATTGCACGCCAACCAAGTGATACATCCGCACGATCAATGGACACGTTTATCGCTTTCAGTTGTACAAGTACGTTTTTTAGAATAATGCCTGAAAGTAAATTCCCACCTTCGTATTCATACTTAATAATTTGCTGAGTCTGAAGTACACGATCTAGTAGAAAGCGGCTACCTTTATCTGTAGACATCATTACTAGCACTGAACTTACCAATAGTAAAAGCGTGATAAATATAATCAGCACAATACTACGGAAAATATGCCGTTCTGATTTAGGTCCAGTTGGAGGTGTTAATTGCTGTTCTACTTCCGTCATAATCAACCTGAAAATTATTTGACCTTTTAAAGGATTTTTAAACTGTATTAAAGCTGTGGGCCAATAAAGAAATGCAATCGAATAGGATTGTTATCATTTGAAATACCTGATGCAACATCTAATCGAATTGGGCCAATTGGCGATCTCCAACGAATACCAACACCAATACTATATTCTGTCGGATTGTTAAAATCTTTATCGTAAGCATTACCAAAATCAGAAAAAATTGCTGCTCGCCAGCCATCTTTAAACTGATAGTTATATTCTAGGGAACCAACCCCTAACGCCTGACCACCAATCTTATAACCATCTTCTTCAGGCGATAAACTCTTGTAGTCAAATCCACGTAATGACTGATCCCCACCTGTGAAGAAACGCAAGTTATAAGGTACTTTATTAAAGTCATCAGTGAAAATATAACTTGCATCACCACGACCAACAAACTGATGGTCATCGTTTTCACCTAGTGAATAAATAAATCTCCAACCAGCAGTTAAGATCGCCATGTTTGCATCAGAAAGTAATGATTCAGTTCCCAGTTCAACTTTGTAGGTCTGTTTAAAGCCTTTGGTTGGATTTAAACGTGAATTGGCATTGGTTTTAGATAGTTCATAACCAAACAATAGAGATTCTTGTTCTGAATCCATTCCTGATACTTTAAATGCATCAGGTAACTCATTTACATCAACATCACCTTTTTTAGTGAGTCGATCTAGACGATAACGAACACCCATCGTATGTTGCCAATCACCGAGCGGGTTTTTAATTACACGCTCACCACCCAATACCGCTGATTCAACAAGCAGATTTACATCTGGACCAATATCGTCACGCTCTTCACGCTCATAACCACCGACAAGGTTAAAGTAATCATTCAATGGATGTTTATAAGGAATGCTATAACGACCATCGATTGATTGACGAATTTGTGAAACCTCGATGTTGGCATCAAATGAATGTCCATACTTATTTACAATCGCACGTCGATATTGGCTACGAATACGTGCTCCCGTATCCGTACCATAACCAAGACCAGTTTCTAAACTATTTAAACGATCAGCATTTAATGTCACAACAACAGGGATTTTTTTCTCGATTCGCGTCTGCTCTTCGAGTTTTTGTCTTTCTTCCTCTTCATCATCGTGTTCATGAGAAAGCGGCATTGCACGTGCAAGTGAGTATTGTTGTGACTCACCACCAGAGAACTGTGATTCATCCACGACATCTTGAGTCACTTCTTCAGCAGAAACGACTTTTTGCCGAGCCAAATCAGCTTTCTGTTGGCTACTCATCAGTTGTGATTGTTGAATATTTTGTTGATCAACCAATGCCTGTAAATCAGGTGCTAACTCTAGAGGAGGTTGAATCGGGTCTGGCTTGATCGTATCGACCAAGGTGTAGTTAAAATAACGGGTATTAGTGAGGTTGTTTGCTAATGCGTTAACACGCCAGAAAGCATAGTCATCATCTTCTTTCCAAGGAGCTAAGCTATCTAAAACTTTTTGTGTTAGTGGCAAAGGCTTACTCGGATCGCTCATCCGATACTCAACTTTTTTAAGCTTATAACGGTCGCCTGTCTCATATTTCAGGTTAATTTCCGCTGTCTTATCTGGTTGAGTAATTTTTACATCGTGTAATCGCCAATAAGCATCAAAGAAACCATTGTCGGTTGCAGCGCTGACGATTTTAGTTTTAGTCTCTTCATATTTACCGTGATTGAAGATATCACCTTCATCTTGCTCAGGAATCAATCGGAGAATTTGCAGTTGTGGTAAATTCTCACCTGCTCCAGAAAACTCAATATTTTGCTCTTTGATTTTAACTGGTTCATTTGGCGTAACGTTGACTTTAACCTTGCTATCACTGACTTTTTCAAATTTAAATTCAGCATTGTAATAACCTACCGCTTGCGCCGCTTGATTTGTAAGTGATCTTAACTGTGGTAATGCAACGTTGAAATCTTCAAACGACTCTTGGGTAAAAGTAGAAAGTTTAGCTTTAATATTTGTTGCCAACACATCGGGAGCACCTGAAACATCTGCTGAAATACGAGGTATTTTCTCAGCATTGAGTAGATTATCGGGATGTAAACGATTCCAAATTCTTTTAAAGAAGCCAACTTTTTCATCTTTCTTGTCATCATCGACTTGCAGTTCAGGTAGTGTTCGCCCTGATTCATTTGCTTCAACAACAATCTTGCTGTCTGTTTGGATTTCCTGCATCAATTGATCAATATTCACAGGTGCTTTGGTAATCTCTGTCAATTCCGCCTGCGAAGCATCATTCACCAATACATCGGACGTTTTAGTTGGATTATCACGATAATTTTTCGCATCATTTTTTGCTTCTTCAGCAACACGGAAAATTTCGTCTGCCATATTTTGATCAACTGTGACCGTTGGTAAATCTTCTAAGTTGTCGTCTAACTGAATTGGTTTCAATTCGTTAATTTGATTTACGGATTGTTCTTGCTGTTTTAACGCGTCCAAACTGTCTTGCACATTGATATTCGAACTTGGTAAAGCATTGACCAATTGGGTATTAAACGTCGTTGTTTCTTGTACAGTGTCTGAATCAACTGTTGTTGTAGGTTGTTCAATTGTTTCATTTTTCGACAGATCAGAAACCTGCTCTTGAGCACAAGCAACTGATATACAAGAACTAATTAAAAAACTACTACAAATAAGTTTAGGAAAGCCCTGCATTTTAAATATTAAATGCATAGAATGAACCAGTGTTGACTGTTTAAACTTAGCTTTAGATGGCATGTGAAACTCTAAACTTATTTTTAATTTATCTTTTTTTGATGGGTGAAAAGTTCTTCAAATCGTTGATTTTCATCCAATCAAACATTGAAAGTATCATACATGCATTTTGTAGTATTTTTACAGTAAGTCACATTTTTTTATAAAACACAATGAAGTGAACACACGATGAAACAAGATGACCACTTAATGACATCACGTCGGTTTGTTCCGATGTTTTTCACACAATTTTTTGGGGCACTGAATGACAACGTTTATAAACAAGCTTTACTCTTAGTCATTACCTATGGTTGGATTCAGCAACAAAGCGCACCCATTAGTACTTTAAATAATCTTGCTGCACTTCTTTTTATTCTACCTTACTTTTTCTTTTCAGCGACAGCAGGTCAAATCGCTGATAAATATGAAAGATCTCAGCTTATTCGATTTATTAAAATATTAGAAATTGTCATCATGCTCATCGGAACAGCAGGCTTTTTACTTGGTAATTTGTGGCTGTTATTGTTTGCTTTATTTCTTATGGGTACACATTCAACCTGCTTTGGTCCAATTAAGTACGCCATCTTGCCTGAAATTTTAAAACCTCAGGAATTAATGTCTGGTAATGCATTATTTCAGTCGGGTACTTCTATTGCAATTTTACTCGGTATGATTTTAGGTGGCGCTGTCATCGCCTCGTCTGAAGGAAACTTATTGTGGATTAGTGTCACAGTTGTCACAATTGCCTGCTTAGGCTATTTATGTAGCCGATTTATTTTACCTCAAAAAGTTGCTGAACCAGACTTAAAAATTGATTGGAACTTTGTCCGTACTAGCTTTCAGACATTAAAGTACGTTAAAGGTATTCCTGTTGTTTTCATTATTTTGCTGGGTAATTCTTGGTATTGGTTTTATGGCGCTACGTACCTCACCCAAATTCCTCAACTCACTCAGCAAAACTTACATGCTTCTGAAAATGTCGTGAGCTTATTACTGACCTTTTTCTCTGTAGGAATTGGTGTTGGCTCACTACTATGCAGAAAGATTGGCGGTAGTGATATCAATATCAAGATGGTGCCTTACGGTGCTGTTGGTCTGACTGTATTTGCACTTTATTTAGCTACAAGCCTTGCTTTTGTTCCTGAACGCACGGGTGATCTTCTCAATCTTGGCGACATTTTTACTCAAGGTTTAGTCTATTATCACGTAATGTTAGCAGTCACTCTACTGGGTATTAGTGGTGGTTTCTATATCGTGCCACTGTACGCCATGATGCAGGCTTATTCTCCGCGCTCTCATCGTGCGCGTGTTGTGGCCGCAAATAATATTTTAAATGCTGTATTTATGGTTTCATCTGCAATTTTCTCAATTTTAGTCTTAAGCATTTTAAAAATTGATATTAAAATCTTATTTATTATTACGGCTGTTTTAAGTGCATTTTTTTCCATTTGGTTGTTGAAACGACTAAAACCACTTATTGCAAATGTTCCAAACACTTTAGAGGATTAACTTATGCGTCAGTATACAGGTCTAGATAAGCTGATTAACTCATTTGACCAAGCATTACGCAGCTTAGTTCCTGGTGCAACGAGTGCTCAACGCGGTAATCCAGCAGATCATGAACCATCACAACTGTGCGTTAGTGATGCTCGTCATGTTGCAGGTTTAATGCGTGTTAATCATAGTGGCGAAGTCTGTGCTCAAGCGCTTTATCACGGACAAGCATTGACAGCAAAACTCCCTCATGTTCGTGAAGAAATGCAACAAGCTGCCATCGAAGAACAAGACCATCTTGCTTGGTGTGAAGATCGTTTAAAAGAGTTAGACAGTCACACCAGCCTACTTAACCCGATTTGGTATGGATTGTCTTATGGCATGGGTGCAATTGCAGGAATTGCTGGCGATAAATATAGCTTAGGTTTTGTTGCAGAAACAGAGCGTCAAGTCAGCCAACATTTACAAGATCATATTCAACAATTACCCGAACATGATGAGCGTTCACGTAAAATCTTAGTACAAATGAATGAAGATGAGCTTCATCATCGAGATACAGCACTCAATGCGGGTGGTGTTGATTTACCTGTACCTGTTCGTATTAGCATGACAGCCATTTCTAAACTCATGACTAAAACCAGTTACTATTTATAAAAGATAAAGGGCGTTTCAACACAACGCCCTTTTTTATGATCAATCACAGATCATTTAGCAAGAATCTTGCCATGCATGTTTGCTTTTTGATTATGCCAATAACTTTGTGAATATCTATTTTGATCAGTAAAAATCACATAGGTTATTTTATCTTTTTTGAACTGTAACTGATCTTTGCCCTTTTTAACAAAGAACACTCGTTTGCTATTCACCCATACACGTTTTGCATCATCAATTTTGATGGTTGCTAGTTTTGAACCATCAGCTTTTTGAGCAACCCAATCTTTTTGATGAATGCTTTGATTTGATATCATTTGTTGAGGTTGTGGTGTGACGAAACCCGACGTTGCATTCTGTTCTTTGCTTTTATAAATATCACAACCTTGCATTTCACTCACTTGTGTACAACCTGATTGGATTAGTAACTCTCTATATTTGGCATCAATCGCATACGCCGAGTTCATTGCGCTACACGCAAGTAAGCCCAATATCAGATATTTAATTTTCATGCCGTTCCTTTCAAATAATTCATGTGAATATTCAAACACTGCTTAAGCTTTTAGTATGTGTTTCAATTGTTCTATTTATAAAAAAAACTATGGCAGCACCATAGGTTTTAGGATTGGATTAATTCAATCCATGTTCTGCTTTAAATCGTTCAAGGTTCCTTACAGCATCTTGATAACGATATTGAACTCTGCTGCTATTTGAGCGTAAATCGTATAAACGCTTTTTATAGTCATCTCTAAGCTTTGATGATAAATCTTTACGTTCTAATTCTCTCAAATAATAACTGACATCATTTTGTGAGCGATCAAATTCAGAATTTGCTTGGTAGTATTCATTAGCAACTTGATAATATGATCGTAACGCATCACGTTTTTCAACTGGGCAAACTTGATAATTCCCGCGTCCTTCTATCGCTTCATAGAAGATTGATTCAGGACGACAATAATAACTTAAACCTTGCTTATAACCTTTTTCATAAAGCGCTTGATTCGGAACAATATTCGCTTTCTGACACGATGAATAGTATTTATCTAATCTTGACTCTCGTCCTGCAGAACCGTCTTTTTCACCAACACTTGTCCAGTTTGCCGTTTTGCATTGATCAACACTCATGGCTGCACAACCAGACAGTAAAAGACTTAAAAATGAAATTTGAAAAATAATTTTCATAAAATTATTCCTATTATTATGGTGTTACAAACAATAAAAATTACATTGTAATGACAGGATATTGCAGCTCTGCATTATATTTCAGCGCATCATCTTGCCATAATTCAACTAAAGGAATTTTCACATCTACTGCTAATGGTAGCTTCTTTGGATTAAATTGCATATGGTTCAAATCTTTGCCCCATGCAATAACATCGATGTCTAAGCTAATATGATGCGATGGCCGAATACGCCCAGATTCTAATTCTAATTTTTTTAATGCCTCAATCATGTCCTCAACAGACAAGGTACTTGTTAATAAACAAGCGGAGTTCCAATAATCAGCACCGACACCATCACGACATGGAATCTGATAAATAGAAGAAAATTTCACATCACCCAATTGCTTAATTTGAGCATAAGCAAAGCTGAAATGATGTTGTTGTTGGACATTACTCGCCAGTGCGAGCGCAAAAATCGTTTCTGTTGCGTTCAAGGCGAATTCCTACTGCAGTTGCTTGAGCAATAATTGCAGGTTTACGAATAGTGATAATAATAGATTCAATCGAAGAAAAAGTCGTAAATAAACTTTCAAGAACCAATTGCGCAGCATGCTCAATTAACTTAGGTTGTGCTTGTTGGATCACTTGTGCAGCTAACTCACAAATTTGAGCATAATTCAGCGTATCTTCCAACTCATCAGACTGAGCAGCCTGACTCAAGTCATTATGAATCGTTAAATCCAACATCAAAGGCTGAATGATTTGGCGTTCCCAATTAAAACAACCAACAACCGTATCAACTTTTAGCCCTTCTATAATAATGGCGTCCATTAACTCAACATCACATAAAATTTCCCCCTTGAAACAAGGGGGATTTAAAAGAATTTTTAGTGCTTCAAGAATGAAGCAGGTTCGATATTGTGAACCATTTTCAAACGTTGGTCAGCATAAATATCGGTATAGGGTGCGAGAACACGCATGAAACGATCAAAATATAACATTTGCTTGAATAATAGCGCAAAGTCGCGCGGGAATTTAATGCCGTGACGTTCACCAACCCCTATCATATCCATCATAATGTCATTGAGATCAGCTGGATTTGAAGTCAAAATCTCTTGAGGATCGGCTAAAAGTACACCACTAAATAAACGCTCGAGATCGTCAGCTAAAACTTGGGTATCAATTTTCTGATGCGTCATCCCCATTTTGAGCATATTTTCAGCCATAGCAGTGTAATTGGTATGCTGCAAAGCATCCATAAATGCCATACATGCCGTCCAAACTTCTGGTTTTAATTGACCAACAATACCGAAATCAATAAAACCGATACGACCATCTTCAAGCAGCATTAGATTCCCTGCATGTAAATCTGCATGGAAACTTTTACATAACATCAAACTACCAAACCATGTATTCATAGCTGTAATCAATACTTGTGTTGGGTCTTTTGCATATTTCTTTACAACGTCAAAATCAGTTAAAGACACACCATACAATCGTTGCATCGTTAAAACACGGCGTGTAGAGAATTGATGATAAACCTTTGGTGCAGTTGCAGCTTGATTACCAGAAACATTTAGGTACTGTACAAAATCATCAAGATTTTGTGCTTCTTCGATAAAATCTACTTCGCGTACCATACGTGTTTTGATTTCATCAACGATTTCAGACAAGGAGGCAAATTTGATTTTAGGAACTGCCTTTTCAAGGAGTTTTGTTGCCCAATGAACTACATTTAAATCTGTGTATAGAATCGTTTCCACACCAGGTTTTTGTACTTTTAATACAACATCTTCACCTGTAACTAATCGAGCCGCATGTACTTGTGCGATTGATGCCGATGCTAAAGGCTTTTCATCAATAAAGCTAAAGATTTCATTTAGATTCTTACCTTCAAATTCTTCAGCTAAAACTTGTTGAATATAACTAAAAGGCAAAGTTGGTGTTTGATCTAAACAGCCTTGGAACTCTTCAACATATTCACGAGGGAATAAAGATGGTGTACTTGCGATGAATTGACCAAGTTTAATATAAGTAGAACCCAATGATTCAAAAGTCTCACGCATAAGTTTTGCGTTACTTGGTTTTTCAGTTGCGTATTTTACACCTGCCTGTGCTGCAACCATCACTGTTTCACCAATACGTGCAACAGAACGCAATCCATCGAATAAAATATTTCTTTTCATAATCTTTCATTGCCTCATAGATGGTTTTAGTTTATCAAATTTCACGGCGTTTACCGATTAAGTTGCCTGACAAACTGGACAATTTGCATCTTTTTCAAATTGCAGAATACGCTGTGAAAGATTTAAACCATTCCAAAGCAAGAGTTTCTGTTTAAGTGGCATTAATCCACGGCCTAAGAACAACAAAGTGTGATGTGCTTGTAATGACGCTATAATGACAGGCGTAGTGGCTAGTACACCTGATTCTGCGCAGCGCAACCCTTCATTTGCATGATTTTCTTTAGGAAATAAACACTCATAGCATGCGGTCTCAGCATCAACCATAAATAACTGCCCTTCGAAACCAATCGCTGAAGCACTAATTAATGGGATTTGATATTTTCGACAAATCGAATTGACCAAGTAACGCGTACTAAAATTATCGCAACCATCTAAAACTACATCTTGATGCTGTACTAAATCATCAGCATTCGTTGGGTCAAAACGTATATTTTGATAGTTCACTTGTATATGGGGATTAATTGTTTGTAGATGCTTGGCCAAAATCTCTGCTTTGTAACGACCTAGATCATTCAATGTAAATGCAATCTGTCGCTGAAGATTACTCATCTCGATGGTATCAGCATCAACAATCGTAATTTTACCCACACCTGCTCGTGCCAACAGCTCAGCACTTGTACAACCTATGCCACCTGCACCGATAATCAAAACATTGGCGAGTTTGAGTTTTTCTTGTGCTTCAATGTCCCAACCATCTAATAAAATCTGACGACTATAAAGATGCATTTCATCATTACTTAGCTCAAATTCGTTTTCTAAATGGTTTGACACAACAATTCTCTAGCCTGTTCCGAACAGATTAGATTCTAAGTGTCGGCGCATTTTTATGAAAGTTAAATTGCATAAAATACGAATAAATAGCAAATTCATATTTTTTATTGAAGTGAGTTCCCCTCCATTTCTACAAGTCATTTCAGGGAAATATAATGGAGAGCACTTACAGCTAGAAATAATGATTGATTATGATCCTTTACTTTTTTGATCATGCATCACTTCATAGGATTGAGCTCTTAATAAATCCTCTTTCGTCCCAAATGAACTATTACGTAATTCAGCAATGGATTGTTGTTTACTGGCATCATTTGCATCACTTTTTAAAATTTGATCCCGCGCAGATAAATACTGATTAACTTGCGTTTGCCACACTGCTTCTTCTTGATCAACTTTTTCCAAACGATCAGCTGCTTCAGGCCCAAGTAAACTTTCCCTCATACTTCTTAAATCTTGAGCTGATCCGCCTTTTGCTTGGATTTCTTTCGTAAGTTGCTGCAATTCAGCAAATTGCATTGAAACTCGTACGCCATCGGCCAGCGCTGGAGGTAATTCATCAATCAACTTCGCAAGCTCTGTAGCCTTTTCTTGTGTCGTTAGATTTTTATTGGCATGGATACGCATTTGCTCAAGATTAAATTGATTTAGATTTCTTTCATTACCAAACAAAGCATTAATTTCAGCAGTATTAAAAAACTGTTGTTGTACTTTTGCCATTTGATCTACGACTTTTTGCAAAGCATCAACATTATTAGATTTAAAGCCTGCATTTAGTTTTAAGTTTTGTAGTGCATGCATATAAGCAACATATTGATCAAGTAAATAAATTGCATAGTTTGAAGCGGACTCTGGCAATGTTGCGAGTAAGTATTGACGTATATCTGCGACAAGCTCTGTTTCCGTTTTTTCACCTAAGCTAGAAAAGAAATAATCAAAACAACTACGAATACCAACCGTTAAAATGAGTTTCCCATTTGCATCAACCTGAATTGGACAGTCAATCTCTGTACCTTGTAATGATGCTGCTAGGGTTGGCAGTTTTCCTTGTTTATTATTTACAGTTGCACTTTCTAAAACTGTGTTTTCTGGCTGTATTGTCTGCGTATTTATATTTTGGTTTTGAGTTTGAGCTTCTGGTTTAAATACATAGTAAATCAGCAGTAGTAAGAGCAATACACTCGTAATAACACCAAATATAATTGTCTTATGATTTATAAATTTACCGCTCATAATCCCTTGCTCTATTTATAATTAATTGTGTGAACCGTTATATGGTAAAGGGAGTAGAACATACTCCCTTATATTTGAGTAGTTATAGACCTTGATTCTTCAAGCGGTTTGCTTGAGTTCGATAAGGAGTGACTGGATTTTGTAGGAAACCAACCAAGCCTAACACCTGATTCACTTCATCCAAATGGTTAAAATTATAATTATCACGAATGACTGTGCCTAAATGATTTGAACAACGCGGCACCAAGCCATCATTCTCACCACGTATGAGTAATGATGTTGCGACTAAAGCATAGTCTAGAGGATCTAATACATTGGTTAACACCCCTGTACCGCCCCAAGAATAATAGCGAACACCATTGACAAGTTCAGTACCCGAACCACAAGCGGTCGTTGGAACACCTGCTGGGAAACGACTATTGAAATTCGCTGAGCCAGCAGTTGTAAGTGAATTCAGTCCTGCGATTGCATCTTGATCATAATAATGACCAGACCCAATACCCACTAAAGAAAAGAAAGCATCCACTGCGGCTGCAACAACAGGTGCTGCTATCGGCCCTACTGGTGATTGAGTGATGGAATAAACTACATCAGCAACATCAGAACCTTTAGTTGGTCCACCTACAGCAGTTACTGAGGCAACTTTAGTTGGCATAAGGCTCGCTACATAACGAACTGATTGTGAGCCATGACTATGTCCGATCAAATTGACCTTTTGAGCGCCTGTAATTGCAAGCACTTGTTTTGCTTGTAAAAGTAATTGCTCTCCACGTACTTCTGATGAGTTAAATGATGCTTGTTGAGCGACAAACACATTTGCACCATTACCAACCAAGTCCTCTGTAATGCCATTCCAATACTGTAAAGGCCCAACAGCAGAGAAACCTGCCATACCATGTGCTAATAAGATTGGATACTTTGTTTTGGCATAACTAGAGGTAACATAAGTACTACCGCCGACTGAACATGAGTTCACATTACAATTTTGCCATGATGCCTTTGGTGATAAGAAGTCGAATAAACCTGCATGCACTACAGATCCACTGCTCATCAGCATACCCGCCATCAACGTCATAGCGCTTAAATATTTTTTCTTCACGTTTTGCTCCTAGCATTTTTCGTTTTTATTACAGCTATATAGTCCGTGCGATTTGTATGCGGATTCATTCCAAACATACAAATGAACTGCAAAATTATACTCCCTACAAATATTGCGTGAATTTTAGACTAAAACAAACTGCGCCAAATTCATAACAATAGACGCCAAAATTATGCTCGAATCCGAAAATTCCGATGAATGTACATTTTCAAATTCACATTGCTGGATTATTTTCAAAGTCGCAGGATCAGTTTAAAAATGGAATTTAGTTACTATCATGAGTCTTCCTCGGCATCATAAACATCATTTTATAAGTAGCTCTTATGCACATTTACTAAGTGAGGTCGTGGCTCAATGGGATATTTCAGTTGAAACCCTCTTTTGGGGAACTGGTGTAGAAATTGATAAGCTGAATGATCTAAGTTATAAAATTAGTCTCGCTTCGTTTAAAAAAGTCATTGAGCGTACGATCGAGCTGACACAAGAAGAAGGCATCGGATTTTATGCAGGAACACAGATTAAAATCAGTTCTCATGGCTTACTTGGATTTACTGTCGCAATATCTAAAAATGCCTATGACGCAATTCAAACGATTAATCAGTTCGTTAGCTTACAATGTTCGTTTGTAGAATTTGATTTCAAAATCGAACAACATTTAGCCTACTATACGATTATTTATGATCCATCTCTATTGAACTTCACTGATGTTTCAGATACTCGATCATATGAGTTTAGTTGTATTTTTTTCTTAACTGGCTTCGTTCACTTAGTTAGATTTTTCATTCCTGATTTTAAACCAAGCATTGATTTACAATGTAAATATCCGCCCTATTTTTCTCGTTTTAATAAAATTCTGAATACTACTTTTGAAGAAATACGTTACGAACAACCACATACTCGTTTAATTGCACCTGCCGAATTTTTAGATCGACCTTTGAGTATGTCTGACCCTCTTACCTCTGAAAAATTTAAATTGCTCTGTCAAAAAGAGCTTGATGAGTTAGTTGCGACACAAGATATTCTTTATCGAGTTAAGCGGTTGATTGATGATCCAATAGAAGGATTGCTCAGCATTGATCAAGTGGCTCAAAAGTTGAATTTAACCAAAAGAACATTACAGCGGATGCTGCAAGAGAAAGCGGTCAGCTTTCAAAGTCTACATGACGACGTGCGTAAACAAAAAGCGCGTAAGTTATTATTAAATCCGTTAATCACGAAAGAAGAAGTTGCAAAAAAACTCGGTTATTCATCCACCTCAAGTTTTAATCGTGCCTACAAACGTTGGGAAAATGAGTAAATCATAGCGATCTTTATGCAACAATAGTTGTGTTCAGAAATATTCGGAAAGTGTATGAACACTCAAAATCTATTAGCGGTTGAGTTACCTAAAGCTTATCGTCTTTTAAATCATGGCCCTACAGTGCTTGTTTCAGCTCAGCATGAGCAAGACGCTGATGTTATGGCGGCAGCTTGGGCATGTGCTTTAGAGCTAACACCCGCGAAGGTCACTGTGGTATTGGATAAAAGTACCAAAACGCGCCAGTTGGTTGAACAAAGTGGATACTTTGCACTTCAAGTTCCATGTTTCGCTCAACTTGATATGGTGCATCAGTTGGGTACTATCAGTAAGTTTGATCATCCTCATAAGTTAGCAGACTGCAAAACTGAGCTATTTTATAAAGATGATCTAGAAGTTCCATTAGTTGATGGCTGCATTGCATGGTTAATCTGTAAAGTAATCCCTGAACCGCATAATCAACAAAACCATGATCTATTTATTGGTTCAGTCATTGCAGCTTGGGCAGATTCACGCGTTTTCCGTGATGGACACTGGCATTTTGAAGATGTCGATAAGTCTTTAAGAAGTCTTCATTACATTGCTGGCGGAACGTTTTATTTGATTGGTGAAGAAGTAAAAGCTCAGCTCTAATTCAAAAGGGAAATGCAGTTCCATTTCCCTTTTATATACCAACACTGAAATAGTATTTCATCTCAAGCAATAGCTTAGTAAAACCATCGGTTATGATGGCGAATCAACTTTCATTAACTCAGAATACAATGTATCTAAAAACTGCTTTTGTTGAGCATCATCTTTGAAATATCGTTGATAATTTACGCTACAACTTTCTACATCAGCGATATTATTTTTATTAAACGACCAGTCGCGGGTATCTTTGACCGTAATTCCTAAGTCATCATTGCAACTTTGCCACAACTGCGAAAACTTCGTCCACTGCTTGAGTTCAAGCTGATTGAAATCTGCATATACTGAGTAACCCCGCATTTCTGTATTAAAAAATCGAGAAATTTGAGTGACAGGTACACCTCCCCAAACAATTGTTTTTCCTTCTGGTAATTTTATATCTGTGAGCTTATCTTCAGGTAATAGACGCTCTTGCTTACCCTTTTTAAATGCATATTTCTCATACACAAGTGTCGTGCCAGCGGGTACACGTATATTTTTAACGGCTATCGGTTGTTGTGTCGTATAGTATGGATAGTTTGGTCGAGTCATATTACCCGTTGGATTCATATTACCAACGCAGCCTGTTAAAAGTAATGTAAATGCGACTGATAAAGTTTTTATAGATTGCATTAATAAGCTCCAAAACTCGATTATTTTTATTGTGCTACATAAAATCTTTTACCTAACATTAAAATGTAATAATCAAATGGGCAAGTCTAAGCATCGAACCTTAAAATAAAGACCGTTGTAAAATTTCTTTTCACAACGGTCTATCAGCAAAACCTGCTTGTAAAACTTAAACAGAAATCATCATTTTGCTGCCATGCGAATAGCACCATCCAAACGAATCACTTCACCATTTAAGTAAGAATTTTCGGCAATATGTGCAACCAAACGAGCAAACTCTTCAGGACGACCTAAACGAGAAGGATATGGAACCATTTGCCCTAATGCATCTTGTACGTTTCGCGGTAATCCTTTCAACATTGGCGTTTCCATAATACCTGGTGCAATTACCATAATACGAATCGCATGACGTGCTAGTTCTCTTGCGATCGGTAAAGTCATCGCAACAACTGCACCTTTTGAAGCTGAATATGCTGCCTGTCCAATCTGACCATCAAAAGCAGCTACAGATGCCGTATTCACAATCACACCACGGTCTTCATCACCTTCAGCTAGAGTGTTTTTACTCATAGCATCAGCAGCAAAGCGAAGCATATTGAATGTACCAGTCACATTGATCTGTAAAGTTTTAGAGAACATCGCAAGATCGTGAACCCCTTCTTTCCCCACAACTTTCGCCGATGGGCCAATGCCCGCACAATTGACTAAACCATGTAGTGCACCATGCTTTTCTACAACATCTTTAAAAAATTGTTCAGCGGCTTGCTCATCCGTTACATCTAATTTTACGAATTCAGCTTGATCGCCTAGTGCTTTAGCTTGTTGTTCTCCAACTTCAGCATTCATATCCACCAACGTTACCGATGCGCCCTTTTTTACTAGATATTCTGCTGTAGCTGCACCTAATCCTGAACCACCGCCAGTAATGACAAAATGTTTTCCTTGAATTTTCATTTACGTTTCCTATCAAATTAAAGATATAAATTTTTATAAGTCAGAGTAAAGCGAAGTTTTTTCCGATACAATTCCAAAAAGTAGCAAATTTAATGCAACTTTTGAGCATTTAATCTATTTTTTTCTCCTGTATTTCATTGTTGTATGAGCAAAAACTTACCTTTAGATATAAATTCGGCCAAAGATACTATTTCTAATGCTTTAATCCGCGAAGCGTTAAGTGTTGCCGCAAGTCGTGGTTTAAATATCGTGAGTATTGCCAATCGTGCAAGTATCTCAGCAGAATTGCTAACCTCGACCAAAGCGCGTGTTCCTGTAACTCAATGCGCACAATTATGGGTAGAACTTGCAGAAACCATGAATGATGAATTCTTGGGAATGGATCAACACCCCATGCGACGTGGCAGTTATAAGCTCTTGGCTCAACTCGCATTCAATGCTGAAACATTAGAACAAGCGATAAAAGAAATCCTTAGATTTCTCAGTTTAATCTTAGATGATATTCATGGTGAACTTGTTCAACAAGGTGACAAAGCCTATTTGATTTTGCACGATCACGAACAGCCTAAACGTATGTTCACCTATTCAACTTTTTTAATGTTAGTGCACAGTTTGATGTGTTGGTTGAGCGATCAACGTATCGCATTTCAAAGTATGACTTTTCGATGCCATCCACCTGTAGAAATACAAGATTATCGTGTTCGCTTCTGCGAAGACATTCAGTTCAATGCGGAACAGAATAAAATTGAATTTGATGCACATTATCTCAAACATAAAATTAAGAAAGATAAACAGGCATTAAAAGATTTTCTGAGTCAGACACCTTATAACCTAATTGTACGTTTTAAAAATGAAAATTCTTTAAGCTTGCAGATTCGTCGTCAATTACTGTTGCAACCGCCTTCACTATGGGCTGAATTAAAAGATATCGCACAACAATTAAATATGTCGACGGCAACGATTCAACGGCGCTTGAAACAAGAAGGTGTTAGCTATCAACAGCTTAAAAATGATATCCGCTGCGATATTGCAATTGAACGCCTAAGTAAAACCAATGATTCCATTCAAAGTATTAGTGATGAGCTGAACTTCCATGATCCAAGTGCATTTCATCGCGCTTTTAAAAAATGGAGTGGTGTAAGCCCAGGTACTTACCGTAAATCATCCCCCAACAAAAAGAGTTTTTTAAGCAATTTGGATTCGTAATAAATGGAGGTTAAAAATGTATCTTCCTGAGATTTTTGAAGAAAAAGATCATGAGAAGCTTTATCAACTCATTGAAAATTATCCCTTTGCGACATTAGTTAGCCAAAGCTCCAATGGCTTAGAGGCTAATCATTTACCATTTAAGCTGCTCCGTGAACCTGAACATCATCGTGCTATTCTCGTTGCACACATTGCAAGAAATAATCCTCTACACACCCAAATCAGAAATGGAACAGAGGTGCTTGTCATTTTTCAAGGTGAACAAGGCTATATTTCACCGAACTGGTATCCAAGCAAGCAACAACACCATCAACACGTACCGACTTGGAACTATCAAGTGGTTCACGTCAACGGCGCTATTCGCTTTTTAGAAGATGAAAAATCCTTACGCGGTATTCTCGCAAAATTGACTCGAACACATGAGGCGGGACAAGCTAAACCTTGGAAGATGTCTGACGCACCAAGTGACTATATTGCTGAAGAACTCAAAGGCATCACTGGAATAGAAATTGAAATCCTGCAAATGACTGGAAAATTTAAACTCAGTCAAAATCGCGATAAAGTTGATGCCGTCGGTGTTGTGGATGGTTTAGAGCAACAAGGTGAAGCTAAATTAGCACAAGCAGTCCAACGATATATTCAAGATTAACCTGATTTCTGCCCTAAGCTAACGCGATCATTTGCACCATAATCTTGAATGGTTTGGATTTGACTAAATCCTTGTTGCTCAAAGATATTACGTACCGCCTGTCCTTGATCATAACCATGTTCAAGCACAATCCAACCGTTTGGCTTTAACCAGTCTTTTCCCTGAGTAATGATGATTTCAATATCTGCTAGCCCATGATTATCTGCAATTAATGCTCGCTCAGGTTCAGACTTGAGCTTTTGCATATGCACATCTTCTGGATCGATATAAGGTGGATTAGATACAATCAAATCAAATGTTTGCGATTCTAAAGCATCAAACCAAGCTCCACAGGCAAAGTTAACTTGCGTTAAACCATGTCGAGTCGCATTTTCTTTTGCAACATCTAAGGTCGGTAGATAAACATCAGTTGCTGTAACCTGCCATTGCGGACGCTCACTTGCCAAAGACAAAGCGATTGCACCAGTTCCTGTACCTAAGTCGACAATATTGGCATTCGTACTGATTGGAAGTTTCAGCACCGTTTCAACCAAAATTTCAGTATCAGGACGCGGAACTAAAGTATCGTGGGTTACTTTTAAATCTAGCGTCCAAAATGGCTGAGAACCCGTAACATAAGCCAATGGCTCGCCCTGTTCGATACGCGCCAGCCCATCTAAATAAGCTTGTTCTTGTATTTCAGTCAACTCTTGCTCAAGCCTTAACTTTAGCTCCAAAGCACCGACTCCTACGATATGCTCAAGTAGCCATGCAGCTTCTTGGCGTTCGTAGCTATCAATTTCGCCTTTGATTTCTAATGCTTGAGCAATATTCATTAGCCGCCATTTTCCTGAGCAAGCAGAGCCAATTGATCCGCTTGATATTCACGATGCAAGCTATCCAACAATTCTGTTAAATCACCTTCCATAATCGCATCTAATTTATATAAAGTTAGATTGATACGGTGATCCGTCATACGGCCTTGTGGGTAGTTATAAGTACGAATACGTTCAGAACGGTCACCCGAACCTACTAAGTCACGGCGCATTTCTGAAGTTGCCGCATCAGCCGCAGCACGTTTTGCATTTTCTAAACGTGATACGAGTAGTGCCATCGCTTTGGCTTTGTTTTTGTGCTGTGAACGCTCTTCTTGACATTCAACCACAACACCTGAAGGAATGTGGGTAATACGCACCGCAGAATCGGTTTTGTTAATATGCTGACCACCCGCACCTGATGCACGGTAGGTATCGATACGTAAATCAGCAGGGTTAATATCCACTGTTGTGTCTACATCTACTTCTGGAAGAATCGCAACTGTACATGCAGAGGTATGAACACGGCCTTGTGACTCAGTGGCAGGTACGCGTTGTACACGATGTGCACCACTTTCAAATTTCAAGCGACCGTATACGCCCTCACCATCTACACGACAAATCACTTCTTTATAACCGCCATGCTCACCTTCATTTTCAGAAAGCACTTCAATACGCCAACCTTGAGTTTCAGCATATTTGCTATACATACGGAATAAGTCACCAGAGAAGATCGCAGCTTCATCACCACCCGTTCCTGCACGAATCTCAAGATAAGCAGCATTGGCATCGTTTGGATCTTTAGGAATCATCAATACATTCAATTGATCTTCGAGATCAACCAAAAACGCCTTATTTTCTTTTATTTCTTCTTCTGCCATATCTTTAAAGTCTGGATCAGACTTCATCATTTCAGCAGTTTCGATGTCTTCTTCAGCTTGACGATATTTAGCCCAAACCTCAGTAATTTCTGTTAAATCATTATGTTCACGTGACAGTTTACGAAAACGTTTATTGTCCGAAATAACTTCTACATCTGCGAGCAATGCAGTCAGCTCTTCATGACGATCACATAATTGATCTAATCTTAAACGGAGTGATGCTTTCATGGGTGGAATATCTCAAAATCTAAAGACTCTATGCAACACAACTGGCGGAAGCACGAGCAAAATCAAAAAATTGCGCATAGTTTACAGATTCTCCTGATTAAATAACATAGAGAAGTTTGCTAACTTACTATTCCACCATCATTTCATCACAAATCACTTGGTTTTATCTGTTCTGAGCAGTTTTATTTATTGAAGCGAAGTGTAAAATTTGAAATAACATATCCAAGTTAGAACATTGCCTACTATTTTTATAATTCTGTATTTTCAAACAAGATTAAATCGTTATCTACTTCGGGTTTTGAATTGATTTATCGCTCTATTTCTCATCGAAAGCAACAAAACACTACAATCCAATCACTAAACCGTAATAATTCAGGAAAGCATCTCCACATTTTCCATCTCAAACTTTGTTACATTTGCTCGCATTACAAAAGATGTCCTATCCAATAGGAACGTGGAGTTAAAAATGAAAGCCAATGCTTGGTTATGTGCGATTTTAGCAAGTACCTCTATGATGACCGTTGCTCATGCAGATAATGGTACACGTGTAGCAGCAACATCTGCGCTTGGTAGTGTTGTCGGTACTGCAATTGGTAAAGAAGTTGGTGGAAACAGCGGTGCTATGATTGGTTCTGCGATTGGTGGTGCTGGTGGTGCAGCTGCTGCAAGTAGTAAACGTACACGTACCGAAGCTGCTATCGGTGGCGGTTTAGGTGGTGTCGGTGGCTATACAGTTGGTAAAAATCTAGGTGGAACAACGGGTGGTTACATCGGTGCAGCAGCGGGTGCTGCTGGCGGTGCAGCTTTAGGTCGTCAAGTTGGTCAAGATCGTTATTATGACAATCACCAATCTAAAAAATATAAGAAAAAACGTAAACATCGTCGTCACTAATTCAAAAGCACCTTCGGGTGCTTTTTTATTATCTAAGCAAGATTTCTGGAGATTCTATAAATTTAGACTTATTTAAAGGTGAGACTAGCATTGGCAAATAAGGATTTAATGCTAAAAATCCTGACTTAAATACTTGGTTGAATCCTTTTCTTGTTCTTCCTAGAATAATCCCATATTTTTTATATGCCTTTGTGTTTTTACATGAATACCGAATTACTGTCGCCTGCTGGTTCTCTTAAAAATATGCGTTATGCCTTTGCTTATGGAGCAGATGCTGTCTATGCAGGTCAACCTCGTTATAGTTTACGTGTTCGTAATAATGAGTTTGATCATGACAATTTAAAAATCGGTATTGATGAAGCACATGCCTTAGGTAAAAAATTCTATGTTGTTGTCAACATTCAACCACATAACAGTAAGCTGAAAAATTTTATTCGAGATATTGAACCGATTATTGCGATGCAACCTGATGCCTTAATTATGTCTGATCCAGGTTTGATTATGATGGTGCGTGAACATTTCCCTGATATGCAAATACATCTTTCAGTACAAGCAAACGCGATTAACTGGGCAACCGTAAAATTTTGGAAAGACTATGGACTAAGTCGTGTCATCCTTTCTCGTGAGTTATCACTTGAGGAAATTGAAGAAATCCAAAAACATGTACCTGAAATCGAATTAGAAGTATTTGTGCATGGTGCTTTATGCATGGCCTATTCAGGTCGTTGTCTTCTATCGGGCTATATGAATAAACGTGATGCCAATCAAGGTGCTTGCACCAATGCATGTCGTTGGGAATATAGAATCCATGATGCAAAAGAAGATGCCAATGGTGATGTCATCCCTGTTCAGCAATTAGACGAACCTAAACAATGTTGTTCAAACGCGGATTCAGAAAACACTACACAAACAGTTTTAGTTCAACGTAATGACGAAGAAATGTTTGCTGCAGAAGAAGATGAACATGGAACTTACTTTATGAACTCAAAAGATCTCCGTGCAGTACAACATGTAGATCGTCTGACGCATATGGGTGTTGCATCTCTTAAAATTGAAGGGAGAACGAAATCCTATTTTTACTGTGCGCGCACAGCACAAATTTATCGTAAAGCAATTGATGATGCTTTATCAGGCAAAGCTTTTGATCAACGTTTAATGCATCAACTCGAAGGTTTGGCAAATCGAGGTTATACCGAAGGTTTCTTACGTCGACATATTCACAGTGACTATCAAAACTATGAAGATGGTTCATCACATTTTGATTATCAACAATTCTGCGGTGAAGTATTGGAACGTCACGGCGACTATGTTCGTATTGAAGTTAAAAATCGCTTCCTCGTAGGTGATTCTCTAGAATTGATGACACCGAAAGGCAATATTTCTTTTGTGCTTGAGCATATGCGTGACCTAAAAGGTAATTCAATCGACAATGCTAAAGGCTCAGGTCATATCGTAGAGATTCCACTGCCACAAGATATAGATATTGCTTATGCTTTATTAATTCGCAACCTGCCTCATGCAAAAGAGCAATTACAATCTTCTGCTTTGGCTTATGTAGCGAACTAAGACATGGCACTCATGATCACGACGGCATGTATCAATTGCGATATGTGCCTCCCAGAATGCCCCAATGAAGCGATTTATGAAGGTGCAAAAGTTTACGAAATCGACCCACAACGTTGCACTGAATGTGTAGGCTTTTATGAATCGCCTACATGCATTGCTGTGTGTCCGATTAACTGTATCGATCCAGACCCTAACTTTTTAGAATCAAAAGATGCGCTTCTCATTAAATTTAAAAGCCTAAATTTATATAATAATTAAGTAGTTAAAATTAATTTTGTGGTGCTTTCCCTCCATCATGGTTGAAAGTACCACTTCTTTTTAAGTTCTGATATTTTTCCTAGCTAAATGTCTATTTAAACGCACAACACTGGCATCAAAATTGCTAAATAGTATTACGTTTTTTAAAATTAGTATTATTACGGGTGTTTGCCTATGCATCATTCAGTATTGTCAAAAAGGAAAAAGCTTTTCTTAGGATTGGGGTCTTTTATCATTCCACTTCTTATTTGGAGCTGTGTCAGTTATTTACCTTTTATTTGGCATCCTCAAGTTCAAATCACTGATTCAGGCAGTGTCTCTTATTTACAGGTAGGAACACGTCTTGAGAAAAGTGCTTACTATGCAGAAGCACAACAAGCTGTTGATCAAGCTAAAACACCTCCAACAGGGATTTTAGTCAACCCAATATATTTACCTGCTCCACATGAAGTCGCAAAAGCATTATTTACATCATTTACGACACCACCACAGCAAGCAGACGCACCTTGGCTACATCAAAGTCTGTGGCACAGTATTAAAATCGTATTTACTGCATTCTTTATTTCATCGTTGATTGGTGTACCGCTCGGGGTTTTGTGCGGTTTTTCAAATACGATTTCCAAGTTAACAGAGCCTTTTGTTGAGTTCTTTCGCTATCTTCCTGCACCTGCTTTTGGCGCGCTTGCGGTTGCTATTCTAGGAATTAACGATGCGCCTAAAATTGCCATCATTGTGATTGGTACTTTATTTCAACAAATTTTGATTATTGCCAATACCACAAGAATGGTTGATCGCGGCTTAATCGAGGCGGGTTATACCCTTGGAACAAACAAAGTCAAAAGCCTATTTTATGTGGTGATTCCAGCTGCATTGCCAGATATCTATCGAGATCAACGTGTCTTACTTGGTTGGGCTTGGACATATTTAATTGTTTCAGAATTAATTGGCGCAACCTCTGGCATCACTTGGTTTATTACGCAACAAGCGCGCTATCAAAACTTTGATAACGTCTATGCTGCAATCCTCATTATTGGCGTGATTGGTCTAGTCTGCGATCTAATTTTAATGAAATTAGGTATGCGTCTATTCAAATGGAAAAAAGGAGTATAAATATGACTGAGCATTTTGATTCAAAAGCATATTTCGAAAGTATTTATACTCGTCCTGTAATGCTAGAAACCAAAAATCTGAGCCAAATCTTCAATCATGACGATGGTGAACGTCTTGTCCTAAATAAAATTGATTTAACCATTCATAAACGAGAATTTATCTGTGTGATCGGCCCATCAGGTTGTGGTAAATCCACCTTGAGTCGTGTTGTCGCAGGATTAGATGATTTCCATAGTGGCGAGGTTTTAGTTGAAGGTCAAAAAATCAAAGGGCCTAGCTCTGAACGTGGCATGGTGTTTCAAGGCTATACCTTATTTCCTTGGAAAACAGTCAAAGAAAATGTCATGTTCGGCCCAATCATGAAAGGCATCAGCCGAACTCGCGCAGAAGAAATGGCACGGGAATGGATTAACATCATTGGCTTAGATAAGTATGAAAATCAATTTCCACATGAGCTTTCAGGTGGCATGAAACAACGTGTTGCGATTGCTAGAGCATTGGTCAATGAACCTAAAATATTATTAATGGATGAGCCTTTTGGCGCACTTGATCCTTACACCCGCCAAAAGATGCAAAAACATTTGATGGATTTATGGCAAAACATTGACCTCACGATTATGTTTGTTACCCATGACATGGATGAGGCGATTTTATTGGCCGATCGTATCGTGGCATTAAAAGCCAACCCTGGTGAAGTAAAAGAAGTTATCGAAGTTAATTTGCCTCGACCTCGATCTTTCGACTTAATTCACTCAACGGAGTTCAAACAATTACGTGATCGCGTGAATCAACTTGTACATAGTCAAGAAGAAGAACTTGATCCATCCTTAGAGGATTTACCTAAAATTCCACGCATGACTCAAGTCAGTACACAGAAATAAAAATAGCAATTGGGACGACCCAATTCGCTTCATTTATTGCTGGACGACCAGCCTATGGTGAAGATCATGAACCATGAATATGTCCTGCCACTTATCGACATTTCTCTTCTAAACAGCGATTGCTTAGAAGATCGGATGCAAGTCGTTCAAGCACTGGATCGAGCCTGTCAAGAAGTTGGTTTTTTGTACATTCAAGGCGAACAATTTCAGCCTGAACTTTTCGATAAACTCAAAGAAATCGCTGAAAGTTACTTTGCTCAAGATGAAAATCAAAAAATGCAAAACTACATCGGACTTTCAAAAAACCACAGTGGTTATGTTCCGATTGGAGAGGAACAATTCAAAGCCAATGTATATGACTTAAAAGAAGCATATGACATCAATTATGACTATCAGGAAATTGAAAATCGCCGCCCTTTACTCGGTCCTACACAATGGCCTAATGATTCTCAATTTAAAGAACAAGTTTTAGCTTACTACCAACATATCAAAGCAATTGGCCATCAACTTTTTAAAGCATTTGCGCTGGCTTTGGAGTTAGAAGAAGACTATTTTGATGCGCATTTAAAGCATGCACCGAGTCAATTAAGACTGATCCACTATCCTTTCAATCCAAATGCCGAAGATCAGTTTGGGATTGGTGCTCATACAGATTACGAATGCTTTACTCTACTTTTTCCAACGGCAGAAGGACTACAGGTATTAGATAAACAAGGTGAATGGATTGATATTCCACTGATTGAAAATACGATGGTGATGAATATCGGAGATATGATGGAAATCTTATCGAATGGTCGTTACATAGCAACCAAACACCGTGTTAAACGCGTCAAACAAGAACGCTATTCTTTCCCTTTGTTTTTCTCTTGTGATTACGACTATATCATCCAACCCATTATCAAGAATGAAGTTCCTCATTATCCACCCATGAAAGGTGGTGAGCATTTATTTAATCAAACAGCGCAAACTTTTAGATATCTAAAACAACGCATTGCTTCAGGTGAGCTGGTTTTAGAAAATGCACGACCGCTTTACTCCTTTGGCTTGAATGAACAAGGAGAAGTATCATGAACCTTGAACAATTATTAAAGCAATTAAACCCAACGCCCATCGCAGACTTAACCTTACCCCGATATTTATTTGGAAGTTTCAGACGTAAAAGTATCAGCTTCTACAATGGTTTAACGGATGAAAATACGATTGTTTATTGGTTCCAATCAAAATCATTTAGCATTGACCTCCGACTTCCTGACGGCAATCAAACCGCACTACATGAACGTCAGGGTTGGATTGGCAGTACAATATGGGACAGCCAAACAGCATTATTATCTTGGGAAATTCAGCAAAGTTATCAGAATCATATTCAATGGCCTGAACCAGCAAAACTCTATCCGATTGGAAATTCTATCTTAGAGTTTGCACCGTCTAATGCTTATGTCGAAGATTGGCGTCAACAAGCAAATAAAGGATTATTTTTCGGGTTACGACTATTTCAAATACAATGTTTAAAAACCGAGCAAATATATCCTGTTGATGGTGGTCTTGTCATCACAGATCAACATATTGCTTATGCCCAATCACGTTTCCCTCAGATTCAACAGCAGATAAACCAATATGCTACTTTAGCTGAGGTGCATGATCTGAAGAGTGAAATTGAAAGCTATGAAGTTTCGATCGCATTGAATGGTTCGAATATTTGCTGGAGTACGCAGTCCACTCAAATTGATCAAAACATTTTACTTGATCATTTTGAATTATTAGAAGATCAGACCATTACACAATTAAAAATGATTGGTGATGACAAATATCTTCTATATTTTAAACTTGACGTTTATCAGCCTGATTTTGTTTTTGATCATATCTCTGCTTGTTCCGATTCAGGGCAACAATGGTTAGCTCAAGAGCAAAATCATTTACTAAAACATGCACAAACGACAATTTGAGTGGAGCTTTGGAGGTTTATGTCTTATCTATTTTTAGCTATAGCAATTGTTGCTGAGGTAATCGCAACCTCAGCGCTTAAAGCTTCCCAAGGATTCAGCGTTTTAGTTCCCTCGATCATTACCATTTTAGGTTATACCGTTGCCTTGTTCTTTTTATCCCTTACACTGAAAACGATACCTGTAGGCATTGCGTATGCGATTTGGTCAGGTGCAGGTATTGTGCTTATTTCTGCCGTAGGTTGGATTTTTTTCAAACAACACTTAGACACCGCTGCATTTATTGGTCTAGGCTTGATGATCACAGGAATTATTGTGATTAATGTATTTTCTAAAAGTACGCATATCTAAAAAAGTTATAAAAAAACCGTTCTGCATGAACGGTTTTTTTATAACTATTGTTATTTTAACTCTTCCACAAGTGCTGGATAAATTAATCCATCCGCATCGACTTCTGCTTTATATATGCCATTGCTCACATTGAATTTATTGACATGGTAAGTAGAGCCATAGATTGAATCAAAACCGTCTCCTTTTGCAAATACTTGTTTATTCGCAGCAAGATCCAGTAAATGTGTACCATCAATAAATTGTTCATACTGTGCAGGGTCAACACCTACACGATTTGCCATAATTTTTACCGCATCGGCATGTGTTGCAGGATCTTGAATATATTTTACAGTCTTATCCCAAACTTGAATCAGTTTCTTCCAATCCTCTTTATGAGCAGATAAATGGCTCGCATTCACTGAAAGCGTATCGTAAATCAAACCTGGTTTGTCTTTAGATGTATAAATAATCTTTGAACCAGCCACTGCTTTTAAAGCTTGATTGGCAACAGGCTGCCAAACTGCAATCGCAGAAATATCCTTACTGGTGAATACTTGCGGGAGTTCGTTGGTGACTGAATTAACAAGTTTCACATCTGTTGCAGGAATTTTAGAATCATCTAAAGCTGTTGAAAGGAGTAAGTGATCTACTAAACCTTTTTCCGTTGCAACGGACTTACCTTTTAGATCACTAATTGAGTTAATACCTTCTTTGGCAATAATGACATCATTACCAGCAGAATAATCCGTCACCATGATCATCATGCCCTTGGTTCCACCAGAAGCATTCACTAAATTATCGCCATTTGTAACCAACACTGCGTCTAATTGATTAGCCGCAAAAGCAGAAAGAGACGCTGAATAATCAAACCATTTAAAATCTACATTTAAGCCCGCTTCTTTTAACCAGCCTTTTTCGATTGCTACTTGCCATGCGACAAAGCCCGGCCAATCACTATAGCCAATAGTAATTGGTGTACTTGCATTGCTACTTGTTGAATCAGCAGCTTTATCGGCCGTAGGTACTTTGGCTGAATTATCGCATCCTGTAACAGCCAAACCCAATAATACAGAGATGGATAATGTTGTAATTGCTTGCTTCATAATGTGACCCCATTAGAGAATGTTTTATGACATTGATACGTAAAATCTTTAACTAGAAAATAATGCGTAGCAAACGCACTGTTAATCGTTTTGTTGCAGTGGCGGCATAACTGCATCCATCAGCTCAAGATGGCCTTTAATCACACCTTTTAATGCAATAAATTGCTGACTAATTTGTTTAAGATCATTACTTTTTCCTTGCAAGAGCATAACCTCTAAGATTTTTTGATCATCTAACTGAATACTCAAAGAACTAATCACTTGCTCAAGAAACTCATGTTGTAAATCAGCGAGTTGCACGCGGATGTTGGCTGTATTGCGCTGATATAACAACGTTAAAGTTCCCACCATGACTGAGTTCTCGGTGGTGTATTGATGAATCAAATGGCGATTGATCATATCTACGATTGCTTGAGAACGACTTTCGTAATGCTCTTCTACGATCTTCTGATCCAAAGCTTTAACGGTCTTTTCAGGCACCGTAATACTGATGCGTGTCAGTTTCGGTTTATCCTTCAGTTTGCTTGAGTTACTTTTTTGCACTTGGTCTTTCTTGTTTGACATATAAACCTGCTCTCACTGCTAAAAGATCAACCAAAACATGCATAACGAGTTTGCAATACTGAATCATGATTCGCTTGGTATCCATCGCTACCTCAGTAATACTAATTTTCTAATTCGTATTATTTAATGCAGTATCTATGCCAGTTTTTATGGGATTATTTACGCTCAAAAGCACTTATCAAGTTTAAAAAATGTGCAAAAAACAGCCCTATGTTTCATGATAGGGCTTTTCATGCATCATTATATTTTTCAAATATTATGCGGGTGCTAAAGTAAACAAAGCTTGACCTGTTTTGACCGTTTGCGCTTTATCAATCAAGATGGTATCGACTTTCATTTTCGCTGGTGCAATGATTGGAATTTCAATTTTCATCGCCTCTATCACCGCAAGGGTTTCACCCTCCTCAATGATATCGCCAACCGCACATTCAATTTTCCAGACTGAACCCGGCATGTGTGATTCAACAACCATTCCACCTGTAGGTATATTGATTTCAGTATCATCAAGCACAACATCCATGCTTTCGGAAACATATTCAGCTAAACCTGCTTCATGCCATCTACGGCGTTCTGCTTCAAAATTTTCTTGTTGAACCTGCTTAAACTCTTGAATACTTGCCTGATTTTCTTTAAGAAAAGCATTGTATTCCTTAAGATTTAAAACACCATCTTCAATTCTAAGCTTTAAACGTCCCGCTTTAAAATCTTCACGCATCTCCAATAGTTCAGTTTCAGACACTTCATAAAAACGAATTTGATCGAAGAATCTCAGTAACCACGGCTTATCTAATTCAAAATTAGGATTTTGACGATAACGACTCCAGACTTGCGTGGTACGCCCAACAAATTGATAACCACCCGGCCCTTCCATGCCGTAAACACACATATACGCACCACCGATACCTACAGCATTTTCAGGTGTCCATGTTCTCGCAGGATTATATTTGGTTGTAACTAATCGATGTCTTGGATCAAGTGGCGTTGCAACTGGTGCACCGAGATAAACATCACCCAATCCCATCACTAAATACGAAGTGTTATAGACGACATCCTTAACAGCTTGTTTCGACTCCAAACCATTAATACGGCGAATAAACTCAATATTATCTGGACACCAAGGCGCATCTGGTCGAACGAGTTGCGTATATTTTTCAGTCGCCAGTTGAGTTTGTGAATCCTCCCAAGCCAATGGTAAATACACCGTTCGAGAAGCAACTTGCATATTCTCAATATCAGGCAGTTCGGCTTCAGCAGATTGTAATAATTTCAGTAAATCTGATTGATCTAAGATACTCGAATGATAGTGAATTTGTAGTGAACGAATCCCCGGCGTGAGATCAATAATACCTTGAATATTTTGCTGTTTTACCCACTGCATTAAAGCGTGAATACGGAATCTTAAATTGAGGTCTAAGACCAGATCCCCATACTCGACCAATAAATAATGATTACCAGCAGGTCGATACGTTACAGTAGGTTTGTCTTCACCTTGTGCCAATGTTGCTAAAACAGCATTTTCTAAAGTGATTTCTTCTGCCTGAATAACTGGTGAGAAATTCACATTCGCTGTTGTTTTATGTTGCAATGCTGTTTGATATTGCTGTTCTAGTTGTTGAGCTTGCTGGTAACTTACAGGAATAAACTTCACTTTATCCCCTGCTTTTAGCTGCCCCAATTTCCATAGTTCAGCATTAATCACAACGGCTGGGCAAACAAAGCCACCTAAACTCGGACCATCAGGCCCTAAGATAATTGGCATATCACCCGTAAAATCAATCGCTCCAATTGCATAAGCATTATCATGGATATTCGATGGATGTAACCCCGCTTCACCACCATCGATACGCGCCCATTCAGGTTTAGGACCAACTAAGCGAATCCCTGTACGGCTCGAATTAAAGTGAATTTCCCATTCTTGTTCAAAAAACATGGAAATATCATTTTTCGTAAAGAAGTCTGGCGCACCGTGTGGCCCGTACATCACTGCAATTTCCCAACTTGTTCCAAAACTAGGAATTTGAGCCGCATCTAGCGAATGCGTATTTTCTAAACTGCTTTCAAAGATAGGCAACATATCACCGATCAGCAAATTTCTTCCTGCGTGACCACCAAATTGCCCTAAAGTAAACGTCGCTAAACTCCCTAAATAAGCAGGAACATTTAAACCACCTTTAATACCAATATAGCTTCGACAACCCGTGGAAATTCGTCCGCATTTCAAAACTTGCCCTTTGCGAACATTGATGGTTGACCACATTGGAATGATCTGACCATCTAAACTAGCTTCCATATCTCCGCCAGTTAAAACGATTTGGCTATCACAATGAAACTTAAGCGTAGGACCTTGTAAAGTACATTCCAAGCCTGCTGTATTAAAAGGATTATCCAGCAATTGGTTTGCAACATTTAAGCTTAATGCATCCATTGCCCCAGATGGCGGAACACCGACATCCCAGTAGCCCAAACGTCCCGTCACATCTTGTACAGCGGTTTGTATGCCAGATTGTAGAACCTCTATCTTTTGCGTTTTCCATTCAAATGTATTTAAAAAGCGAGTCGTTTGAGTTCCTTGATTGAACACCTCACAACGGATAATTTCTTGTAAATATTCTAAATTAGTTTCAATGCCTGCAATTTCAGTCTTACTTAGGCTATTTTGCATTGCGTGAATTGCATGATCTCGATCATTTGCAGTCACAATAATTTTGGCAATCATCGGATCATAGAATGAAGAAACATTTGATCCTGTTTCAACCCACGTCTCAACACGTGACGATGCATCGAACTGTACGCTAGTTAATAGACCCGCACTTGGCTGGAAATTCTTAATCGGATCTTCTGCATATAAACGCACTTGAATTGAGTGCCCTTTTGATTCGAGTTGTTGCGTTGGTTCTAACCAATCACCACTCGCTAAAGTCACCATCCATTCAACAAGATCAACGCCATACACTTGCTCAGTTACACCATGTTCCACTTGAAGTCTCGTATTGACCTCAAGAAAATAGAATTCTTGCGTGTCCGTATCCATCACAAATTCAACTGTACCAGCAGAGCGATACTGAACCGATTGCATGAGTTGAATAGCGACTTGTTGAATGTATTTACGCTGTTGATTATTTAAATGTGGTGCTGGTGTTTCCTCTATCACTTTTTGATTACGGCGCTGAACCGAACAATCACGCTCACCTAATGCAAGTACATGACCTTTGCCATCACCAAAAATTTGTACTTCGATATGACGCGCATTTTGAACAAATTTTTCTAAATATAATCCTGCGTCTTTAAAGTTTGCTTGCGCAAGATAGGAAACCGTCTGGTAAGCATCTCTGAGCTCAACTTCATTCCAAACCAAACGCATCCCAATTCCACCACCACCCGCAGTACTTTTCAGCATCACGGGATAGCCAATCTGCTTGGCTTGTACAATTGCATCTTGTTCATCAATAAGTAATTTGCTGCCCGGTAATAAAGGAACTTGATTCTGAATTGCTAATTCACGTGCTGTATGCTTTAGGCCAAAATCACGCATTTGTTGTGATGTTGGGCCAATAAATGCAATGCCTTGTTGCTCACATAAATCACAAAATGCAGCGTTTTCAGATAAGAAACCATATCCAGGATGAATCGCTTCTGCACCAGACTCAAGTGCTGCCGCAAGGATTTTCTCAATATTTAAATAACTTTGTTGTGCAGCAGAATTACCAATAAACACCGCTTCATCTGCCATAGAAACATGTAAAGAATCACGATCTGCTTCTGAATAAACAGCAACCGATTGAATGCCTAATTTACGCAGCGTACGAATTACTCGACAAGCAATAGCACCACGATTGGCAATAAGTACTTTTTTAAACATATGCTATTCCCCTCAAGCTTCACGTACGACGAGTTGAATTTTTGTTGGGTTATAGGCATTGCAAGGATTATTTAATTGAGGGCAATTAGAAATAAGTACGATTAAATCCATTTCGGCTCTAATTTCCACATATTTACCCGGTGCAGAAACACCATCATCGAACTTTAGATGTCCATCAGCCGTAACAGGAACATTCATAAAAAAATTAATATTCGGGCCTATATGACGAACATTGAGCTGATGTTTTTTTGCAATAGGATGCTGTGCCAAAGCATACATAAAATTATTACGGCAACTATGCATCGGGTATTTATCATGTGCATAACGAACCGTATTACTTTCACATGAACATGCGCCGCCTAAGGTGTCATGTCGACCACAATTATCATCGACGATCACGGCAATTGGGCGTGCATAGTTACTATAGAGCGTTGTACCTTTTTCCAAATACAGTTGCTGATTCTGCGCAAGCGTATCTGTCGCGCTATATCGCTCATCAGCATTTTCGGCACTGATAAACAAAGTATCAACGGCTTGATTTCCTTCTAAATCAATAATTCGGAAATATTGACCTTGTTTTACCTCACACATCCAAGCCTCGCCTGCTGGACAAACTTGATCTAAAACTGTTTTTTCAAATTGTTGTAATGCTGTCATTGTCTATTCCCCCCAAATTAATTTGATAATGCGTAATAACGTTGATTGTTGGCAAAACCACGTTGGTTTTGCGGACATGAATCTCGGCAAATATCATGCTCAGTTAAGGGATTGGCTTTAAATAAACGAAGCTGAATATCAGCGGGGTTATAATGATCAGATTGATCTAATGGATGTGGTGCAGCAGAAAGAAAGACTAAACAATCCATATCAAATCTCAATTCAATGATTTGATTCAGATTGTTATTTTGCACATAAGACAGTTTTCCACCGTCATCAGGCTGTACTTTCGAAAATAAATTCACGGTTGCTGTTAAATCAGCTTGGGATAAACCGAACTTAGTTAGCTCAATCAACAAACTTTCTAAACCATTTTGATGCATATCATTACGTGCATCTTGGAAGCTCTTTTTACCGAAGTTTTTAGCAATTTGTTCCGCTGTGCTTGGGCCACAAAACACATCATTCCAGCCATGATCGTCTTTCACTATCGATGCCATGACTCGCCCGAGATCAGAGTACAATACATGCCCTGTCGATAAAAATGCCGTATGTTGAGCTTTCAAACTATCAGGCATATTGAAGCGCTCTAATTTCTCATCAGCATTTACACAGAATAATGAAACATTTGCATTCTGATTTAAGGCTTCAAGTTGTAAAACAGTGCCTCTTTGGATTCGACCAGACCAATGATGCCCACCCGGTAATGTTTCACTCCAGAGTATCTTATTGTCGTGATAGACCGATTGATTCATAACAAACCTCTTGCGGATAATTTAAACCTCGTTATGGCAAAATGCCTGACCTCCCGGGCTTTTATCCCTCCGTGTAGTTCTGTCGAACCGTCATCTCTCGGACCAGTCACGCCAATCAGCATCGGAACCCTAGACAACTTTTATCTCTCATAAGACGAAGCAAAAGACATGCCAAATAAGTATTACGTTTTTTATATTTAGTAATACCAAAATGATCAATTTTAGTGAGAATTTGAGAGTTCCATTAAAATGGGCACCAAGATGATGCTTAATGAGAAAAGTTGATTCTTCTATTTCCATATTTTTAGACATAAAAAAAGCGCCTTACGGCGCTTTTTTAGATATACACATTAGTTTGCATATACTGGGAATTTTGCACAAACAGCTTCAACTTTTGCTTTCACATCAGCGATAACTTTTTCGTCACCTTTGCTGTCGATCACATCAGCGATCCAACCAGCAAGTTCGCGAACTTCCGCTTCACCGAAACCACGTGTTGTAACTGCTGGCGTACCAATACGGATACCAGAAGTGACAAATGGTGAACGTGGATCATTTGGAACCGCGTTTTTGTTTACAGTGATATGTGCAGCACCTAACCAAGCATCAGCATCTTTACCCGTTACGTCTTGCTTAATTAAAGACAATAAGAATAAATGGTTTTCTGTACCACCAGATACAACATCATAACCACGCGAAATTAACACTTCAGCCATTGCTTGAGCATTTTTCACAACTTGTTGTTGGTAAGTTTTGAACTCATCAGACATCGCCTCTTTGAAGCAAATTGCTTTAGCAGCAATTGCATGCATCAAAGGACCGCCTTGGTTACCAGGGAATACAGCTGATTGAAGTTTTTTCTCGATTTCTTCGTTTGCTTTCGCAAGGATTAAACCTGAACGAGGACCACGAAGTGTTTTATGAGTCGTCGTTGTTGTTACATCAGCAATTTGAACTGGGTTAGGATAAACACCAGCAGCAACCAAGCCTGCAACGTGAGCCATATCAACAAAAAGATAAGCACCTACTTTATCCGCGATGTCACGGAAACGCTGCCAATCAACAACTTGGCTATAAGCAGAGAAACCAGCAACGATCATGCGTGGCTTATGTTCTAAAGCTAAACGTTCTACTTCTTCATAATCGATTTCGCCAGTTTCAGGGTTTAAGCCATACTGAATCGCATTATAAGTTTTACCAGAAAAACTTACTTTAGCACCGTGCGTCAAGTGACCACCGTGAGCTAAGCTCATACCCAAAACTGTATCGCCCGGGTTAAGAAGCGCTAAATAAACAGCAGAGTTTGCTTGTGAACCAGCATGTGGTTGAACGTTTGCATAGTCAGCACCAAACAAAGCTTTTGCACGATCAATGGCAAGTTGTTCGATGACATCAACATATTCACAACCGCCGTAATAGCGTTTGCCAGGATAACCTTCTGCATATTTATTCGTAAGTTTTGAGCCTTGAGCTTCCATTACAGCCTTAGAGCAATAGTTTTCAGAAGCAATTAACTCGATGTGAGCTTCTTGGCGTTCACCTTCAGAAGCGATCGCTTGAGCTAATTCTGGATCAAATTCAGCAATAGAGATATTGGCAAACATTAGCGGAGGGTCCTATAAATTAGGGCTTTTAAGCCGTGCTAAAGATTGGTGCGAATTATAGCATGAAGTTTGCTGTTACAGAGCTTGATATTTACTTAATTCTTAGTGAATTTTATTCATGCATGGCTATTTATTTCTTTTTTGAGAAACCAATTATTTCTTTTTTATACAATTCTATTTTTTTAATTATTGAATCATTAAAGCCCAGTTATCTAAACAATAGAAAACTGGGCTTCCCCTACCATGGAATTTATTAGTTCATTGGTGGCATAGCTGTTTTGACATCATTCACGATGTTTTGAATATTTAGGGCATAAGCTGTACCGTGATCCCAATCAGCATTCGTTATATATTGCACCTGAGAACCCTTCAGCGTTGCAGCTGAAACTAGCGCATTTGTCGCAACCATCGGCACAGTTGTATCTTTAGCACCTTGATAGATCGTAACAGGTTGATCTAACTTAACCTGTGCAGGTTGCGAATCACTCTCCAAGAAAGTTTTCACCAACGGTAATAACATGAAATTTTCTTGTGTCCGCGGGTAGTTTGTTAAATTACCATTTTGACCTGCATAGGTTTGCATCGCAGCAGCAAATTTACCTCCCAGAACATCATAACAATCTGACTCTGCATTGCTCGCAATTAAATCTGTTGGTGATTTAAAGACATTTGAATAGTTAAATGTTGGTTGAAGATTTCTCAATCCAGCTGTGATCAAAGCTGTAAAAGTATCCAATTGTGCATAAACAGGTATTTGTTGAGCAACTGGAGCATCTTTAACAGATAACTCCCCACCGTATAAAATCGTACCTAAATTTGATGCTGGAGCGACAGCAACAGTGCCTTTATAGTCCAACTTTGCACGACTTGCATATTGAGCTGCGCCTAGCGCTGCCTGACCACCTTGAGAATGACCTACAGCCATCCATTGACGCGATATAACTTTCCCTTGTCCAGCTAAATAAGAACGAGCTGCAACAACTGCATCAGTAATAGAATATGCTTCGCTTTTCACATTTAAGAATGGATGTAGTTCTCGTCCGCTTGGCTCACCTAAACCTTCATAATCAGGTGCAACAACTACATAACCTTCAGCAAGAAATTGACTAATCATTGCTTTAATATATGGATTCGTTTCATTACGACTCGGTGCACACTGGTCCGCCACGCCGGTTGTACCATGTGCCCACGCAACAATTTTCCATCCTCCAGCTGGCATAGGGCCACCAGGAACAAATACTAAGCTCGTAGCCGTTGTTACTTTTCCATCTTGCCCTAACATTTTATAAGTCATGACTGAACTTTCAGAAGCAACTGCACTGAAATCCGACTTTACATAAGGGACAGGAATACCAACAACAGGATCAGCAATATTATTTTCAGGTACATCAGGTTTTGAAGAATAATAGTATGTATCACCATCGCCACCACATGCTGTAAGCAATAAGCTAGAACTCAGCATAACCGCCGTAAGTAATTTCATCTTCATGAAGTTTTTCCTTAACTATTTTATTTATTGTTTTCCTTAGTCTAAATTTCTAAGGCATTAACCTTTATAAGAATTACGCCCAATATTGCTTTGATTCAAGTACTTTTTTCATTTCCAGCATTTTTTGACTTTTATTTAGGCAGGAAGCACACTAGAACACATAAAATATTGTTATGCCTTCTCTTAGTGATTGTCTTATGTAAATTTCTTGTAAGATAATAAAATTCTAAATTCAACTCGAGCCATTTTTTATGCAAGCCATTATTTTAGATACAGAAACACATACATTAAATGGCTTGCCTATTGAAATTGCTTACGCGCCTATTGAAATTCAAGCTGGCAAATTAAGTTTAGATAAGTCACAAATCTTTGACCAACTCTATCAAGTTGGGCAACCGATCTCATTTGCTGCAATGGCGGTACACCACATTTTAGAATCTGATTTAATTGATCAGCCTTTTTATAATGAATTTCAACTTCCATCAGAAACTCGATATATTATTGGCCATAACGTTGATTATGATATTGCTGCTATTGCTAGATGTGGTGTAGATACTTCAGCTCTAAAACCTATTTGTACTTTGGCTTTAGCTCGCCGCGTATGGGAAAATGCAGAAGCTCATAACATTTCAGCTTTGATTTATTTAATTTCAAAAGGCAGTGACAAAGCTCGGGAAATGTTAAAAGGAGCACATCGTGCGGATGCTGACATTATTTTAACGGCCAATATCCTGATGCATATCATTCATCAATTAGATATTCAAAATATAGAAGAACTTTACATTGCTTCAGAAGAAGCGCGTATTCCTAAAAGTATTACTTTTGGAAAACATAAAGGTACAGCTATTCAAGACCTCCCTGCTGATTACATTCAATGGCTTTTACGCCAAGAAGATCTTGATCCATATTTACGTAAAGCTCTTGAAGCAAAATTAATTAAATAACCCTCTGCTCATAGAACATTTGGAACTGTTTTCCAAACAATCTATTCAAGACAATGATATTTAATAATTTGTTAACATTATTGTCATTTTTTAACCTTATCTTAATCTCCATCTAAATCTTGGTTGGGGGAGATTAAGAAATGTCACATTTTTTCAAAACTGAACTCGGGCAAAATGCCCTGCAACAACGCAATATCGCTTTGACAGCACGTCAACGCCGTTTATTACTTTTGATTGACCATGATGATTTTAAAGATTTAGATAAAGACTACAAAGAAAGAATTGCCCCCACTGAGTTAGTACAACAACTTATTGACATGGGACTTTTAGCTGAGCAAGAGACTCGTTCGAATAGTGTTGAAACTAAAGAAAACCTCTCTTTCGTAAAAGAAGAAATTATCGAAACAGAAAATACTAAGGCTATTGATATAGCACATACAAAAGAAATTTCAGAAGTTAAAACACCTGCTTCTGAAACCATTGAATTAGAAAAATTACCATTTATCGAAATTCAGCAAGTTATGATTCAAACACTAACAACTTTCTGTGGACTAATGGCACGTCCACTAATACAAAAAATTCAGTCCATAAAAACTGTACAGCAATTAAAAGCATGTCAAATGCAGTGGATTACTTCCTTGCAAGAATCTCGTATTCCACCTGCACAACTGAATCAGACGCTTAAACTCATTAATTATTCAGTTCAGCATTTATGATTGGGATATTCTTAAACATCTCGATAAGTTGAGAATAAAATTGATGTTTTAATAAACAAGAAGCATCTTTGTTTCATGCTATATATTTACCTGCATGTATTTTTTGCCTATGATGTGGCACGCATGCGCTCATAGCTCAACTGGATAGAGTACAGGTCTCCGAAGCCTGTGGCGTGGGTTCGAGTCCCGCTGAGCGCACCAAATTCGGTTATCATGTTTTTTTAATACATCTCAAAACTATTACAAATAGGTATAATTTAAAGTCTTTAATAATTCCAGCAATATCTCGACCTACTTCTATACAATCACCAAATTAGTTCAACTCTCCAGTATTATATTTCATCACTAAATTCACTATATAAATCGTTCAATTTTTCTAATCCGCCCAATTGAAGTCAAAACTGTGGGTAGCAAAAGTATAGAAACTTGTAATATTCTAAATCATATTTATAAAAACTACTCATTTAAAGCGATTATTGAAATCCCTACTTGATTGATTCTTTTTACCAGACTACTTTATTACACAAACTTACAAAGGGATCATAAAATTAACAGCAATACAAAAATCAGAACAAACACTTTTTTCTAGTGGAAATGTAAGTGTTACTAATGCAAGATTTATCGTCAACAATCAAACATATGCGGTAAGAAACATTACTTCTGTAGATAAAAAAATGAAAAAGGCGCCAAAACTTGGATGATGGATTATAGGTGCAATCTTACTTTTGGTTGGCATCGCAGTTGGTAAAATAAATGGTTTTTTAATACTAGGTTTTATCGCTATCGCTGTGGGATTCTTGGTAAATCATAAATATTATGTAGTACTTAAAACCTCTGCGTCAGAGTTGCAAGCGCTTGAGAGCAAAGATGAGGATTACATTGATGAAGTTATTCATGCCTTAAATCAAGCAATTATTTATCATTAAAAGGTCATTTAGAGAGTGGAAAGCCCTTTGTTGGGCTTTTTCCGTTAAATAATTTAGCTAGCCTACTCTATAATCGTTCTGTTTTTAACATGCCATAAACCTATTTTTCTACTTGGTTTATTTTTTTATATCACTCAAAATACCCATCATATTTAACAACGTGAGACGTTCATGACTGATGCTTTGGTATTGAGTGATTTGTCCAAAACTTATCGTAATGGTTTTCAGGCGTTAAAAGGTATCGATCTAACTGTACCTGAAGGTGAGTTTTATGCCTTATTGGGACCCAATGGTGCAGGAAAGTCGACTACGATTAGTATCATCAGTTCTTTAACTAAAAAAACATCTGGTTCAGTTGAGATTTTTGGTAATAACTTAGATACCCATCCCTCTCATGCAAAACAATGTCTTGGTGTTGTTCCTCAAGAATTTAACTTTGGTCAATTCGAAAAGACATTCGATATTTTAGTAACCCAAGCGGGATATTACGGAATTCCTAAAAAGTTAGCAGAACAACGTGCTGAACTATATTTAGAAAAATTAGGTTTATGGGATAAGCGTAATATCCAATCACGTATGTTATCTGGTGGGATGAAACGCCGCCTAATGATTGCACGCGCAATGATGCATGAACCAAAACTTCTTATTCTTGATGAGCCTACCGCTGGTGTAGATATTGAATTACGCCGTTCAATGTGGGACTTCCTCATTGAAATGAATGAAAAAGGTACATCAATCATTCTCACAACGCATTATCTAGAAGAAGCTGAAATGTTGTGTCGCCGTATTGCGATCATTGATCGTGGTGTCATCAAAGAAGACACTACCATGAAAGGCTTCCTCAATCAGCTCAATGAAGAAACATTTATATTTGACTTAGCAGAGCCAATTACATCTATCAATTTCAATATCATTGGCTTTAGATTTAATCTCATCGACCCAGTGACATTAGAAGTTACAATGGATAAGGCTCATAGCATGAATGACTTATTCTTATTACTTCAATCACAAAATATCCAAGTTAGCAGTATGCGTAATAAGTCGAACCGTTTAGAAGAATTGTTCGTAAAAATGGTTGAGAAAAATCTTGCTGGAGCAGATCAATGAACTTCAATCAATTGAAAACAGCACTGTGGACTTTAGTTGTTAAAGAAATTCGTCGCTTTATGCGCATCTGGCCTCAAACCTTACTTCCACCAGCGATCACTATGAGTTTGTACTTTGTTATCTTTGGTAATTTAGTTGGTTCCCGCATCGGTGAAATGGGTGGTTTTAGCTACATGCAATTCATTGTACCTGGCTTAATTATGATGGCAGTGATTACCAATAGTTATGCCAACGTTTCTTCCAGCTTCTTTAGTGCAAAATTCCAAAAGAGCATTGAAGAGTTGATCATGAGCCCTGTCCCATTACATTTGATCTTATGGGGATACGTGATCGGTGGTGTATGTCGTGGTGTGCTGGTTGGCTTGATTGTAACCATCATGAGTCTATTCTTTACTCATTTAGAAATTTACAACCTCTTTGTGACTATATATACAGTCATTATTACTTCATTATTATTTTCACTTGGTGGCTTTATTAATGCTGTTTATGCGAAATCGTTTGATGATATTTCTATTATCCCGACATTCGTATTGACACCCCTTACCTATTTAGGTGGAGTTTTTTATGCCATCAGTGCTTTAAGCCCTTTTTGGCAAAATGTCTCTTTAGTTAATCCAATTGTGTATATGGTCAATGCCTTCCGTTTCGGCATTCTAGGTCACAGCGATGTGAATGTTGCATTCTCTCTAAGTGTTGTGACTCTTTGTTGTGTTGTCCTCTATGCAGTTGCATATCATTTATTAGCTCGTGGTTCAGGAATGCGTGAATGAGTGTTGAACATTCTTTATTGGGTAAAGACACCCAATACCCTACTCAATATCAGCCAGAGGTTTTATTTCCAATCGCCCGTGCAGAATCGCGCAAGCAATATGCACATATTGAGGGTATCACCCAAGGTAAAGACTGGTGGCATGTTTTTGAAATTTCATGGCTCAATCAAATTGGACTACCTCAAGTTGCGATTGGTCGGATAACGCTTCCAGCAAGTTCGCCCAACTTAATCGAATCAAAGTCACTTAAGCTGTATTTTAACAGTTTGAACTTCACCCAATTCGAGTCAAAGCAAGTATTCATCGAAACAGTTGAACGTGATTTATCCAATGCTGCTGGTGCTCAAATCAAATTAGATTTATTTCAAGTCGATGATTTAGAGATTTCTAAACCTAAAGGTATTTGTATTGATGATTTGACTCCTGAGCGTTTATCTGAGCATCCAGATTCAACATTGTTACAACTTGATCAAACAACAGATGAAGATGTTGAAATTGAGATATATTCACATCTGTTAAGAAGTAACTGTCCAGTCACTGGTCAACCCGACTGGGGGACTGTTTTTATTCGCTTTCAAGGTAAAAAACCTTGTTATCGCAGCATTTTAGCTTATATTATCTCGTACCGTCAGCATAATGGTTTCCACGAACAATGTGTTGAACAAATATTCTCTGATATTTGGCAACTTTTGAAACCTGAAAAGCTTATGGTCTATGCAACTTATACTCGACGTGGTGGTTTAGATATTAATCCTTGTCGAGTATCAGATTTGTCATGGATGCCCGAGCCAATTCGCTTGGCGCGACAATAAAACGAATAAATTTGATATAGAGGACGTTCTTCAATGACCAGTTATTTCGGTATTCTTCCGTCAGCAAGTTTGAGTCAGGATATTCAACTTGCACAAGCAAATCGTGATAGTAAAGAGCCACAATACCCTTTACGTGACAAAATTTCTCTTCAACTTACAGATGAGTTAATTGACACGATGCTCGTTCATTTGGTGCAACAATTTCCACCAAGCGAAAAACGAGATACGACTGAAGGACTTGCGATTAAAATTCGCGGCATTGTTGAAACTTTGATGAAACAACTTTTAGGTAAAGCATCAAACGATCAAGTTTTAGAATCTTTAGCCTTCATGGAAAAAAGCTTGTTCGTTGACAATGAAGGTCAGCAACGTATTGGTGCAGTTCTTCCTGATAGCCTTGTGGCAGACATGAAGAAAAGTTTTGCGGAAGTTGCAGCTGGAAATGGTAAAGAACAACGTGAAGCGTTAACAAAGCAGTTTAAAGCTTTTGCTGATGCCTTAATTCAACATTTTATGACAGACTTCAATAAAACACTGGGTCTAGGCATGGTAAAACGTGGTGTTGCAAGCGTTGCGACTAGTGGCGTTGAAACAGCTGTTCATATCGTAATTAAAAAATTAATTCCAAGCCTCAGCCAAGCTGAGCTTGATGTATTCACAAAGCACTTTGATCAGTTATTGGTTCAAAAGTAAGTTGTGATTTATAAAAAGGCGATCATTGTAAAATGGTCGCCTTTTTTGTACCAATTTTTATAAGAATAAAGTCGATATAAATGTCACAATTTCTAAATTTGCATTGTCTAAATCAGCGTTTATGTTAGCATTCGCGAAGCGTTGATTGACTAGATTTAGAATCGCATGGCCCCAAGTTCACAATACAAATTTTTACGTCAAGCCCCTCGTGATGGTTTAAGTACAGCCACCCAGCCTTCCCGATGGCAGCAGCTACATATTGATCCTTGGCTTTGTCTATTTTTGATTCTAAATGCAATGCTTGGTTTGACTGTTTTATACAGTGCTTCCGCCCAAGACGTTGGACTAGTCACCAAACAAGCAATTAGTTTCGCTATTGGCTTTGTCGTGATGTTCAGCTTGGCTCAGATCCCCCCAAAAGTTTATCAGGCATTTTCCCCCTACTTTTATATCTTTGGGGTTTTATCATTATTGGCTGTGATGATATTTGGTGAAGTCCGCATGGGCGCTCAACGTTGGATTGATATTCCTGGTTTTGGTAGTGTACAACCCAGTGAATTCATGAAAATCGGTATGCCAATGATGATTGCATGGTTTCTTTCACGTAAAGCATTACCACCGAGCTTTTCTCAGGTCATCCTTTCTTTAATGCTGATTGTTGTTCCGTTTTTATTAATCGCTGAACAACCTGACTTAGGAACTTCATTACTTGTACTTGCAAGTGGAATCTTTGTCCTGTTTTTAAGTGGACTTTCATGGAAATTGATCGCTGCTGCCGCAGGTGCTGCAGGCATAATTATTCCGATCGCTTGGGAATTTTTGCTACATGATTATCAACGTCAACGTGTTTTAACGCTTTTTAACCCTGAGGCGGATGCACTAGGTACAGGTTGGAATATTATCCAATCGAAAACCGCCATTGGTTCCGGTGGTTTTTCAGGCAAAGGTTTCTTAGAAGGTACGCAATCACATCTTCACTTCTTACCAGAGGGACATACCGACTTTATTATTGCAGCTTATTCAGAAGAGTTTGGCTTGATTGGTGTTACTCTACTTATTCTGCTTTATTGTGCGATTATTATTAGAACTTTCCAAATCGGTTTACAAAGCTTCCATAACTATGGTCGCTTAGTTGCGGGTGCATTTGGTTTGTCGTTTTTTGTTTATGTATTTGTAAATGCAGGTATGGTCAGTGGTATTTTACCTGTTGTAGGTGTGCCTTTACCATTTATGAGCTATGGCGGTACTGCAATCATCACACTGATGTCTACTTTTGGACTGGTTATGTCTATTCATACACACCGATAATGAGGAACTTAAAAAACATATGTTTCATCAAACTTTCAATAAAACTTTTAAATTTTTGACTTTAGGTGCCAGTTTATTTTTGAGCAGTAATTGGGCACAAGCAAACGAGTTTTATACTAATCCGAATTATCCAGCTTTTAAACAAAAAGCGATGACAACATATGGCTTGAGTAGTGAGCAAGTTGATGCAGCAATGAGTGGTGCTCGCAACTTACCTAATATTTTAAATATCATGACTCGCCCAGGTGAAAGTAAACCTTGGTATGAATATCGCTCTATGTTTTTAGTAGAAGGTACAATTCAACGCGGCGCTCGCTTTAAAGGTCAGTATGAAGATGCGCTCAATCGCGCAGAACAGCAATTTGGTGTCCCTAAAGCAGTCATATTGGGTATTTTAGGGGTAGAAACTGGATACGGTGCAAATAAAGGCTCTTTCATTACTCGAGATGCACTTGCGACACTTGCTTTTGGCTACCCACGCCGTGCTGAGTATTTTGGTGATGAATTAGCTGCGCTTATCTCTTGGACTTATAAAGAAGGCTATCCAACAAATAGTATTGTAGGTTCATACGCTGGTGCGATCGGCTATCCACAGTTTATGCCTAGTAATATTCAGAAGCTTGGTGTCGACTATGATGGAAATGGTCATATTGATCTAAGAAACTCTGCTGTTGATGCAATTGGTTCTATTGCAAACTATTTAGCTCAACATGGTTGGCAACGTGATCGACCAATTGGCTTCCAAGCACGCTACTTAGGCAATAACCCAGATAGTATAATTGCAAAGGATTTAACTCAACCAACTCCTTACGGAGAGTTGAAAAGATTAGGTATTGCGCCTATTGATCCACTTGTAAAAATTGATGATTTAGATTTGGTAAATGTCATCCAACTGCAAGATCAATTTGGTCCAATTTACTATATTACTTACCCTAATTTCCAAGTGATAACGACCTACAACAAAAGCCGTATGTATGCAACTGCAGTATGGTTATTAGGCACAGAAGTAGCTAGTCGATAGACTAGCTTTTTTACAACATTCTGAAAAGTCAATAAATTTTTAATTAAAAAAGTTTAAACAATCAACAAAATTCATATTTTGTTACAATATTGATTATTTTTTAATCTAAAACTGTAAGTTTTTGCCCTTTTTGTAACTATTTATCGTTAAAGACTAGACACACTTCGTAAGCGCTGAATATTATCGCCACAAGTTAAAGTAATTGCAAAAGTGAATAATTAGACATGTGCACTATATTTCAAGGTAGTTTTTTTGAAATAGAAAAGCATGATCTCTAGGAGTTTATACAATGCAGTTTTCGCTAAAATATATTCTAGCGCTGACGGCAGGCTTAAGTTTAAGCCCGTTACATGCAGAATTGGTACAATCTTCATCATTAACTAATGATGTGGAAGGTTCCAACCTAGCTGCACGCGTTCTAAGCAAAGATTCTCAAAATTTTAATTCTCGTTTCTCTAACGTTAATAGTCTTTCAATCACTGAGAGTTCAGGTGACAAAGTCCGTCGCCAGACGATTGCTGCAAAGATCGATATCCCTGAAGAAGAGCCTTCAGTGATTGAAAAACTGAATACTGTTGCTTCAAACACCGTTCGTAAATTTACCCAAAATGGCGTTGCATCTTGGTATGGTCGTCAATTCCATGGTCGTAAAACTGCAAGTGGTGAAACATTCGATATGAATGCAATGACTGCTGCGCACCGTAGCCTTCCTTTAAACTGTTACATCCGCGTAACAAATAAAGACAATGGTAAAAGCGTAGTTGTAAAAGTAAATGATCGCGGGCCATTCCATGGTAATCGTGTGTTAGATCTTTCTTATGCCGCTGCGAAGCAACTAGGTATGTCTAGTGCAGGTACAGGTAATGTAAGTATTGAACGTGTCGATGGTCCAAACTCTTAATTTTTAAGTTTGGATACTCAACCAATAAAAGCCACTTATTAAAGTGGCTTTTATGTTTTTCAGCTTCTTGTTTTATTTTTGACCGCCATTAAATTCTTCGGTATATTGATGACATAACACATTGTCATTATTGCAAGGAGTGCGTGCTGTGAAATCAATAGATGAATGGTTTGATGAGTATAGCGATAGTCACCAAAATCAAACCAATAAGAAAATTCACTGGGTATGCGTCCCTGCTATTCTATTTTCAATAATTGGCATTCTTTCCCATTTTAGTATGCTACTTACCGCATTATTGCTTGTACTTACTTTAGTATTCTATGCTCGTTTAGATATCGTTTTAGCTGTTGCTATGGCAGCTTTACTCGCTGTAATGGCTTGGTTGATTGTAATTTTACCTGTAGGTGTTGGATTTTATATCGGCGTTTTTGTGATTGCTTGGATTGGACAATTTTATGGTCACAAAGTTGAAGGCAAGAAACCTTCATTCTTCAAAGACCTCCAGTTCCTCCTGATCGGCCCCGTATGGTGTATGGATGCTTATTTAGCTAAAATCCTACCTAAATGGAAATCTCGTCAAAAATTGGCGCTTACAAGCTAATCTAGCGCATATTTAAAAAATTAAAATTTAGGGAAGGTATTATTGATATACCTTTCTTTTATATTTCAACCACCCATCAATATGTTTTCCGCGTGGATCATGATGAGTCCAATGAATCACACCACCTTTTTCGCTGTATTCATATTCACCGTAGAACTCAACGATATCTCCTTTTTTAAGTCCCTCTATTCTTGGTGCTAAATCAATATTGTGCACAATCAGAACGGTTAAACCATTTTCTAGTTTAAGAATCATTTTTTGATGTCTTGAACCTTCATTATCATCAGCCAAGATTGCTTTTACTTCACCTCTGGATTGAGCTTGAATATTGCTGCGTTGCTGCTGATAAGCTTGCATGATCTTTTGCTGATCATCTATGCTAAGTTGTTGCGCAGAATCCTGAAGATCAGAATTATTTAATGCGTTTTGTTTTAAATCTATACCGAAATATGTGGCAATAAGTAGAACTATAATTGGAACGATTACTAAATTATTTTTTTGAGTTTTCATATCGACCTTTTTTATCCAAAACAAATAGCAAAATGCCAATCATATAGATTGGCATTTTAATCTTACAATGTCTGTATCGCTTAGAATAGTCGATTCATACCATTCAAAGCAGCCACACGATATGCCTCAGCCATGGTTGGGTAGTTAAATGTGGTTTCTACAAAATATTTTAAGGTATTGTTTGGACTATGCATAACGACCTGACCAATGTGAATAATCTCAGCCGCATTGTTACCAAAGCAGTGAATACCTAACACCTCTAATGTATCGCGGTGGAATAAGATTTTTAATTCGCCAACAGTATCCCCCGTAATTTGCGCACGCGCTAAATGACGGAAAGATGCCTGACCTACTTCATATGGTACTTTTTCTTCAGTTAGCTCTTGTTCAGTTTTACCGATCGAAGAAATTTCTGGAATGGTATAAATTCCAGTCGGCACATCTTTGATTGGTTTAACATTCTTTTCGCCAACCATGTTAGCACCAGCACAGCGCCCTTGGTCATATGCTGCTGAAGCAAGTGATGGCCAACCGATTACATCACCTGCAGCAAAAATATTTTCTGCTTCAGTTTGATATTGATCATTTACCGTTAATTGACCACGGCTGTTCGGCACTAAACCAACATTTTCCAAACCTAGGCCATCGGTATTTCCTGAACGACCATTACACCAAAGAATCGCATCCGCTTTGATTTTCTTACCGCTCAATAAATGCAGAACGACATGATCATCAAAAGTTTCAAGTCGATCAATTTGCTCATTATGGCGAATCAATACACCTTGTTCACGTAAGTGATAAGAAAGCGCATCTGCGATTTCATCATCTAAATAACTTAATAATTTTTGCTGAGTATTGATCAAATCAACTTTGTGATCTAAACCGATAAAAATTGACGCGTATTCACAACCAATAACGCCTGCACCATAAATGATGATTTTTTGAATTGCGAAATCCAAATCAAGGATCTTGTCCGAATCAAAAACACGTGGATGAGTAAAATCTAAACCTTGAGGTTGGTAAGGGCGACTACCTGTTGCAATCACAATTTGCTTGCAGATGATCGTGTCTTTGATTCCATCTGGTCCAAAGATCAAAACAGTATTTTTGTCTTGGATGTATGCACGACCGTGAAATACATCAATTTTGTTGCGATCATAGAAACGAGTATGCGTATCTACTTGTTGTTGAATCACTTTATGAGCATTACGTAATACTTGTTTCATGGTGAATTGCTTCCACTCACCTACTTTTTGAAACATTGGATCACGTTGATAACGGATAATACTTGATACTGTTTGACGCAATGCCTTACTTGGGATTGTACCGACATGTGCACAGTTACCACCGAGTTGATCACGAACATCAACAATTGCAACACGTCTACCTGCTTTAGCTAGCTTCATTGCCGCGCCTTCACCAGCTGGGCCAGAACCGAGAACTACTGCATCAAATTTAACAATGTTCCCACCAACGACCTCTTTCTTACGTGGCATTCAAAGCTCCTTTAACTTCTAACCGTTTATTGCTTAATATATGATAACTAATATGCAGCGGGTTGATGTATTTCTCAACCATATATTTTTATATATTCACATTTTCAAAATGAATACCTGTTTTCAACCTATAAACCTATAAATTTGACTATAATATTCCAGTATTTCAAGTCAAAGGTTGTGGAAAATATATGTCTGAACACCGTAAACCTGAACAGGGTATAAAACTTCGTGGCGCAGAAAAAGTCGCAAGAATTCCTGTTAAAGTTATTCCTACGGTTGAAGTACCTCGTAAACCAGACTGGATTCGCGTCAAAATGACTGCACCTGAAGAGGTTCAGCGTATAAAAACAACTCTACGTTCGCAAAAACTCCATACTGTTTGTGAAGAAGCTGCCTGCCCTAACCTACCTGAGTGTTTTGGTGGTGGTACTGCGACTTTTATGATTATGGGCGATATTTGTACTCGCCGTTGTCCGTTCTGTGATGTTGCACATGGTCGACCAAATGCTCTCGATCCTGATGAGCCACGTCACATGGCAGAAACCATTTCTAATCTAGGTCTTAAATACGCAGTGATTACCTCTGTAGACCGTGATGATTTGCTAGATGGTGGTGCTCAACATTTTGTTGACTGTATTAAAGAAGCTCGTGAGTTAAGCCCAAAAACATTATTAGAAATTTTGGTTCCTGATTTCCGTGGTCGTATGGATATTGCCTTACGTATCATGACTGAATGCCCACCAGACGTTTTCAATCATAATATTGAAACTGTTCCTCGTTTGTATAAGGCAATGCGTCCAGGTTCAGACTATCAGCACTCTTTAAATCTATTAAAAATGTTTAAAGAATACTGCCCTGATGTCCCAACTAAATGTGGTTTGATGGTCGGCATTGGTGAAACTGAAGAAGAAGTTATTGCATTACTCGATGATCTTCGTGCGCACGATGTAGATTACGTGACCATTGGTCAATATCTACAACCATCGAAGCAACATGCTCCAATTGACCGTTTTGTGACACCAGAAGAGTTTGAGCGCTATGCTGAACATGGTCGTAAACTCGGTTTCCGTAACATTTGGTCTGCGCCAATGGTTCGCTCAAGTTACTTTGCTGATCGTCAATATCACGGCGAACCAGTTCCAGCAGTACGTCGTAAAGTTGACCCAGCTAAAAAGATCGCAGTTCAAACTGTAGAAGCCTAAGCTTTGATCCTAATAAAAAAGAGAACACAAGTGTTCTCTTTTTATTTCCAAAAATTTACATTAATTATAAATTCAATGTTTCTTAGCGCCTGTGAATTCGGCGTGAATAATTACAACATAGAACTCAAATACAGAAAAATCACATAAAAACATTGTTTTACTTATTGCTCCCCCACGAATAACCTATTTACAAGAAAAAAGATCATTGAAAATAAAAAGCTAGAAATATTCAGTTTTTTTATTCAAAACTTTTTACTGAGCATAAAACAACACAAGAAGCGAAAACTTTAATTGCGTTATTGGATCAGTTAACGCTTTCTTAGCAAACAATATCAGGATGAAAATAATGAATAAACAACTTGCTACACTGACCGTAACCGCACTCACGAGTCTGGCACTATTCGGCTGTAACAGTGACTCAAACAATGATACTGAATCATCAAGCTCCAATACTGGTGATACCTTAATTCTCACCAGCAACGGTATGATTAGTTCAGTTGACCGTATGATGCCAAATAAAATCGTATCCAACATGAAAGTTAAAGGTCTTCAATCAGGAGATGAACTTGTAGGTATAGATTACAGACCTAAAAATAGTATGCTCTATGCAGTAGGATTATTAGGAAATATCTATACCCTTAACCCATCAACGGGTGTTGCTACTTTTGTAAAAAAACTAGTTGCTGATCCAAATGATACGACTGACGGAAATGCGCCTTTTAGTAAAATTATGGGTGATGCCAATTTAATTACAGTGAACTTCAACCCAGTCGCGGATCGACTACGGGTCATGACCAACACAGGACAAAACTTACGAATAAATGTTGATACTGGTGCCACAATTACAGATGGTACTCTTAGTTTAACGGGTAGTAGCCCAGCAGTCATTGCAGGAGCATACACCAATGCATTTGACGGTACTGGCTCAACTAAACTCTATAGTATTGACCAAAATTCTGATCGAATTTATCTACAAAATGCCAATGCAGGCACACTTGGTATATCTACCATGCTGGGTGATGATGTAAATACAAATGGTGGCGGTGGCTTTGACATTGATCCAGTCAATAATGTTGGATTTGCAGCATTAAAACTCAACACTGGGAATTATAAATTTTATCAACTTAATCTTGCCAATGTCGGAACAAGCAATGCTGCTATTTTCACAACGGGTGATTTAGCAACAAGCTTTAACTCAATGGGTGTTCGAGGTATTGCACTAAAACGGGCCAACGATGCAATGGCACAAGGGTTTGGTCTTACTCAAAATAATAAATTAGTAAGTTTTGCTTTAAATAACCCAAATATGGTGACAGAAAAAAATATTACAGGTCTGTTAGTTGATGAGAAATTTATCGGGATTGATTATCGCCTTAGAACGATGACAGATCATTCAGGAAAATTGTATGGTCTGACCAATAAAGCCAATATTTATACAATTAATACAGATTCAGGTGTTAGCACCTTGGTTTCTTCTCTAAAAGCAGCAATGGGAAGTAGCTATACAACTTTAGATGGTACAAGCTTCGCTGTAGACTTTAATCCAGCGGCTGATCGTTTACGTGTGATAAGCAATACTGGGCAGAATTTAAGAATCAATGTCGATACTGGAGACACCATTAAAGACGGTGATTTGAATGGCATAATGAACGCCAAAGTTACAGCGGGGGCTTATACCAATAGCTTTAAGACTTCAGTGACAGGTTTGGGTACAGAATTGTTTGATTTAGATCAGATGAGTCAAATGCTTCTTAAACAAAGCCCACCAAACGACGGTACACTAAATAGTATTGGTAATCTTGGTATTAACCTCGGAACTGATAATGGTTTTGATATAGCAGGCGGTGACAATGGTTATGCTCTTGCAACGGTTTCAGGTAGTACAGGTCCATCTATTCTCTATCGAATTGATTTGAATAGCGACACCACTATTACCACTCCACGAGCAAGATTTGCATTGAGTGCCGATGGTATGCCAAGCTCAGTAGCCTCTACAATCGGTAATAGCACAACTCCTCCACTCATTGATTTAGCGATTCTTTTAAAATAAGACATAAAAAAACACCACATGATTACATGTGGTGTTTTTTATTTATAAATGCTTAAGCAATATGCTTTTGTACTACGATTGAACCAACCGAATAACCCGCACCAAATGATGAAATCACTGCATATTCACCATTGTTGACTTGCTCACCTGTACGATGCATTGCAATGATTACACCAGCAGAAGAAGTATTAGCAAATTCATCTAAAATAATTGGTGCACGATCTAAATCAGCATCTTTACCAACCACCAATTTTAAAATCAGTTCATTCATATTGGCATTGGCTTGATGCAACCAGAAACGTTTCACTTGTTCAGGTGTTAATTCCAATTTCTCTAATTGCGCAGTAATAATTTTTGCAACTAGCGGACAAACTTCTTTAAATACCTTACGTCCATCTTGACGGAACAATTTATCGTCAACCACTGCATCTTCACTACGGTTTAAGAAACCAAAGTTATTGCGAATGTTATTTGAGAATTGGGTAAATAAATGAATATCTAAGATTTCATAACCTGATTTTATTTCAGTTTCTTCAATAATCGAAGCTGTCGCAACATCACCAAAAATAAAGTGAGCATCACGAGTACGATAATCTAAGTGACCTGATGTAATTTCGACATTTAGTAATAAAACACGGCGAGCACCACATTTCACAGCATCATAAGCTTGCTTTAAACCAAATGTTGCAGCAGAACATGCTACATTCATATCGTAAGCATAACCCTGAATACCAAGTGCAGACTGAATTTCAATCGCAACAGCTGGATAGGCACGTTGCATATTTGAACAAGCCAAAATAACTACATCAATATCTTCCGCTGTTACGCCTGCATTTTCCATTGCTTGTTTCGCGGCGATAACACCCCACTCTGCTTGCAGGGAAAGTTCTTCATTGCTACGTTCTTGTAAATGTGGACGCAAACGCTTTGGATCCAGAATACCTGTTTTTTCTACGACATAACGGCTTTTGATACCTGATGCTTTTTCAATAAATTCAGGGCTTGAACCACGTAGAGCTTCTAGCTCGCCTGCTTCAATTTTATCTGCATTTTCTTGATTATATTGTTCTACATAAGCATTTAAACTTTCTACCAATTCTTCATTGGAAATAGATTCGGTCGGGTGAAATAGACCTGTACCTGTTATACGGATGCCCATGTAAAACTCCTGTAAAGAATGGTTCTAGCTTTCATCATTGCTCAGTTTAACCGATTGCTAAACGATCCCATAGTTTTTGTAATCTATTTGGCGAAATTGGCATCTTTGTTTTCATCGGTTGAGAAAATAAAGAAATACGAAGCTCTTCCAACATCAAATACAATTCTTTGATTTTAGGATCATTTTTAAATTTAAACACTTTGTCCATCCAAGGATCGACATCATCAATTGCAGCAAGGTCACGTTGTAGATTATTTGGCAAACGATCTAAACGCAATAGCAGTGCTTTCAAATAACGCGGGTATTCCTGCCAAATTTCAGTAGGTCGCGTATAAACAAAGTTAGCTAAAGACATTAAATCAAGTTGGTCCTCAATGTCATCCATACTCCGACCAAAGATAGTTTGATCTAGCACAAGTAACTCTCGACGAACCTGCTGCCACTGTGTAAAGATCTCGGTGAGATCGCTTAATGCTTGCTGTCCATTGGCTAAAAATTGCTTTTTAGTATCTTGCAACAGCTTTTCAAACTCATCTGCATTTTTAGGAAGCGCTGTAATCGAAAGCTGTAAAGTTGCATAAACCAACATTTGTTCGAGCTTTGCGCGTTCACCTAATGGTGAGTATGCGAGTGCCAATGGTTTAGAAATTTGCTTTTTCAACTGACGGATCAGATCTCCCAATTGCATATGAATTAGGCGAATAATCCCCTCTCGATGTTGTTTAATCGCTTCTTCTTGATCATTGAATGTTTGAACCACCACGCCAGATTCATCTTTGCTCTCAAGTTCAGCAAATGATTTAGTGGGAACTAAAGCTTGATACTGCTTAACAACAACCCCTGTGACCTTTTGTGACGCCTCAAAAATAAAACTTTCAGGGAATGTTTGAAACTCACCTTGTTGCTGTTTGACTGGTCGATGTGTTTCAACTCGGCAACGTGCTTTTAATTCATCTAAATCACGACCTTGTGCAATCAGCTTGCCTTTTTCATCAACTACCTTAATAAAAGGCACAAGATATTGATCAATACGCTCAAATGAAAAATCTTTTTCCGTAATCTGCTCACCACGTAAAGCAAAAGCTAAATAAGTGAATAAATGCTCACGTAAATGGATTGTATCTACACCTTTCATTAATTTTCTAGCCGTGTCTGGAATAGGCACAAGGTTACGACGCTTATCTTTTGGTAATGCTTTGAGCAATGCTTCGATTAAATCTTGTCTCCAGCCGGGTATGCCCCACGACCACTGTTTCTCATCAACTTGTGGTAGTGCTTGCACTGGAATCTTAACCGTTGCTCCATCTTCATCATGGCTTGGATCGAAGCGATAGCTTGCAGCCAAACGCAGCTGACCATTATGTAGATAATCAGGAAATTGTTGTGTTGTTGGTCGATCATTGAGCCACAGTGCATCATCTTCAACGAAAAGATAACGTGGCTCTTTAGATTCAACTGTAGCACGCCAATCTTCAAAGCTATGACGACTCGCAACATCGGTGGGCACTTTTGCGGCATAAAATTGGTAAATGGTTTCCTCATCTACCACCAAATCACGACGACGTAATTTATCTTCAACGCGCTCAACTTCTTCTAGTTTGAGCAAGTTATGTTTTAAAAACGGCGGCGTTATTCCTAGATTCCCAGTCGTGAGTGCATCGCGCAAAAAGATTTCGTGCGCTGCTGGTTGATCTACTTTCTCAAAATTGATTAAACGCTTAGGTTCAATAATCAGACCAAATAATGAAATCTGCGCATAAGCATTAACCACGCCTGTTTTTTTAGACCAATGTGGTTCAAAGTAGTGATACTTCAACAAATCTCGCGCAGCTAATAAAATCCATTCAGGATCAATTTTTGCCAAGGTACGCAGATAAACTTGCGAAGTTTCTACCATCTCAAATGCCATGATCCAAGAGGTATTGGTTTTATGTAAGGTACTGGCTGGAAAGACTTTAGCTTTTTGCTGGCGTACTGCCATAAAGGTATTACGTTCATCGGTTTTATTGGCGATGAATGAAAGTAAACCCGTTAATAATGCACGATGCAGATTTTCATAATTTGCACCTTTTTCATTAAAACTTAGTTTCAAACTTTCAGCGAGCTCAACGAGTTGTTGATGTGTTTGTTTCCACTCACGCAAACGCAACCAGCTCAAAAAGTGCTGACGTGCAAACTGACGACGCCTATTCTCAGATTGCGTATCTGGGCTGGTTTGCAACGTATTCCAAAGCTTTAAATAGAATAAAAAGTCCGAATCAGCTTCTTTAAATAGTGCATGCTTTTGATCTGCTTGCATTTGCTTATCAGCTGGGCGCTCCCGCGGATCTTGAATCGCTAAAGCACTCACAATAATCAAAGCTTCTTTGAGTACACCAAAGTGCGCACCACCAATAATCATACGGGCTAAACGAGGATCAATCGGCATGCGTGCCATCATTTGTCCGACTTTTGTTAGTTCGTTTTTACGATCATTCAGTGCACCTAACTCGATCAGCAATTTACGACCATCATTGACTAAGCGAAAATCTGGTGGCTCAATAAAATCAAAGTCTTCTAAGCTACCCAAGCCTAAACTTTGCATCTGCAAAATCACTGATGCTAAATTTGTTCGCTTAATCTCAGGTTCAGTAAACTCTGGTCGACTCATAAAGTCTTCTTCGCTATACAAGCGAATACACACACCTGCTGCAATACGACCACAACGACCTTTTCGTTGATTAGCAGCGGCTTGAGAAATGGCTTCAATTGGTAAACGTTGTACACGCGAACGATAGTTATAGCGAGAAATACGGGCAAAACCGCTATCAATCACATAACGAATATTCGGTACAGTTAAAGCGGTCTCTGCTACGTTCGTCGCAATGATGATACGTCGACCTTTACCACCTGGATTGAAAATCTTTTGTTGTTCAGCAAGTGCTAGACGAGCATACAAAGGTAATACTTCGGTATGTCTTGGCCCATACTTTTGCAAGGTTTCTTGTAGCTCTCTGATCTCTTGTTCCGTACTGGCAAAAATCAAGATATCAGCATGCTCAGGATGACCTTTTCCTTCTGCGTCAGCAAAACATTCTTCTACTGCTTGAACCACTGCTCTTGGTAGGTTTTCTTCAAAATCATCGAACTCATCATCATCACTACCCACGATGCTGAGTTCTGAAATCGGACGATAACGTACTTCTACAGGAAAACTACGCCCTTCAACTTCAAAAATAGGCGCGTCATTAAAATACTGACTAAAGCGATTAACATCTAAAGTCGCCGAAGTCACAATCACTTTCAAATCTGGGCGCTTAGGTAAAAGCTGTTTGAGATAACCCATGATAAAGTCAATATTGAGTGAGCGTTCGTGTGCCTCATCAATAATGATTGTGTCGTATTTAGACAGAAAGCGGTCATTGGTTAACTCTGCTAACAAGATGCCGTCCGTCATTAATCGGACAATAGAATCTTGTGAGCCTTGTTCATTGAAACGAACCTTAAAACCAATCGACTCACCTAGCTTTTCACCGACTTCTTCCGCAATACGTTGCGAAACACTACGTGCAGCCAAACGTCGTGGTTGAGTATGCCCAATCATCCCCGTTAATCCACGCCCTGCCAACATGGCAATTTGTGGAAGCTGTGTGGTTTTACCCGAACCCGTTTCACCTGCGACAATAATGACCTGATGCTGCTGAATCGCCTCAATTAAACGATCTGCATATTGCGTCACAGGTAAGTCTTGATTCAGTTTAATTTTAGGCAATCGTGCTAAACGCTGCTTAACTTTATGGTTGGACTTTTCAAAGAATTTTTCGATTTCAGCTGTTTCTGTTTTCTTATCTTTACGCAGTCTATTTAAACGGTGACGGTCACGTGCCATAACCAATTGATCTACATTTAAATGACTCTGCACTGAACAGCTTTCCTGAAAAAATAAAATAATCGGCTATTTTACGCCTTAAACCCTTGCTATGCAAAGCAAGTACAGCAATTGAATTAAATCAATCACCCTTTTTATGGTTTGGGTGTACGACCGAAACGATCTCGGAAACGTTTAACATATCTTTTAAATGGCCAAGCAAACTGCTTCACAAAGCTGTTTGGAATCTTATAGCCAACCGTTCCATAAACACTTGCCAAATGATTTGGCATATACACACTTTTAAAAATGACATCATAAAGCGGAATAAATGCAGCATAATTTTTATCAATTGCAGGTTTTTCTGAAGAATGATGCCAGTGATGAAACTCAGGTGTCGCAATCAACCAACGTAAATAAGGAAAACGAAAACGCACATTTGAATGAATAAATATTGCATGGAATGAAATAAAAATTAGATAAGCAAATACCGCAGAGGTATGAAACCCGAGCAGGAAAATGGGTAAAGTCGCAATAAAGCGCGTCATCAATACTTCAACGATATGTAATCGTGACGAAGCAAGCCAATCCATATATTCAGTTGAATGGTGAATCGCATGAAAACGCCATAAAAAGTTAACTTCGTGCATTGCCCGATGCAACCAATACACGACGAAATCAACAACAATCAATAATTCAATGAATTGCAACCAAATCGGTTGCGCTTGTACATAAGGCACGATAGGATTATTCGGTAGATGGGTAATCCAATACTGAATTGGCATCACTGTAAGAAAGGTAAATAATTGAATCCCAATATGACTAAACATGAAATATTTCATATCCGTCACCCAGCCTACTCTTAAAATCTTCTGCTCTGGATTCTTGGCAAAAAAACCTTCTAATGGAATAAATACCACTGCCAAAATCACTAAAGTAAGAACGAAATAATCAATCCCAGCGTAAAAAGGTAAATTAGGTAACGTCGGTGCTTTAATTAGACCACAGCCTAATATTGCGGCGAATAGTGCAAAACAAATACCATAAAAACCATAACGATTTTGACGAATAATTGAGCTAAATGCCCCAAAACCTACACTCAAAACAATACCTAGCATTAAACTAAAATAAAAAACTTTGTAGTGTTGAACGTAAACTGGACGTAATTCAGGCATCGTTAATACCGTCGGAAACAGAAAACACAGTGCTCCAAATAGGCTTAATAGGCCGAGTGACATTGAAATAAAAGCACTGATTTTTCCAAGTCCAGCATTCAGCGCTAAGTTTTCGAATTTTTCTCTTAATTGATCAGTCATGTTTGGTATAAATTCACTATTTATGCGAGATATATTTATTCGCTCATCACCTTATTATTTCACTGATGACAAATACTATTCATCATTTCAATGATTTAAATTTATTCTAAGATAAACATCTAATGATGTATATGATTAAAAAATAACAAGGCGATTCAAATGCGACCAAAATGACTTATGCGAAACTCATTCAACTAAACAATCAAAATAATTGAACAGAAGTAATTGCAATCATCACAATCTATTAGCCGTCATCTCTTAACAACATATCTCGCAGAATTTTTAATCGTATATCTCGGTTTTTTATCTATTTTTATATTTTTTCAATTTTACCCTTGAATTTTAATGGTTCAGGCTGCATGTTGTTATGCGAGTTAGTTTTCGGATGTTTTGTCATTTTTGCTTCATCTCGATGAAGTCAAATAGTGAAATATCCTTGGGTGAAAGTCGAACTTTATTGAGTTATTCAATTTTCCGATTTTAGTCATGTAAAAATACTATTTCCCCAATAACTAAAAATTATTTATTCTTGCTTTCGTAAACAAGTAAGGCACTAGCCTCTCAATAAAACCTCAATCATGGAGACAATGATGAGCTTAATTAATACTGAAGTTAAACCATTTAAAGCGACTGCATACCACAACGGTCAATTTGTTGACGTAACTGAAGCTGATCTTAAAGGTAAATGGTCTGTTGTATTCTTCTATCCAGCTGACTTCACTTTCGTATGTCCAACTGAGTTAGGCGACCTTGCTGATAACTACGCTGAATTCCAAAAATTAGGCGTTGAAATCTACGGTGTTTCTACTGACACTCACTTCACGCACAAAGCTTGGCATGACACTTCTGACGTAATTGGTAAAATCCAATACCCATTAATCGGCGATCCAACTTGGACTCTTTCTAAAAACTTCGAAGTATTAATCGAAGCTGCTGGTCTTGCTGACCGTGGTACTTTCGTAATCGATCCAGAAGGCAAAATCCAAATCGTTGAAATCAACGCTGGTGGTATCGGTCGTGACGCATCTGAACTTCTTCGCAAAGTAAAAGCTGCTCAATACGTTCACGCTCACCCAGGTGAAGTATGCCCAGCTAAATGGAAAGAAGGTGAAGCGACTCTTGCTCCATCTATCGACTTAGTTGGTAAAATCTAATCATTTAGATTAACCAATTTCCAAAGAAGCCACTCTTTTTAGAGTGGCTTCTTTTTTGTCTGATATTTTTACTAATCAATGCTTTTTTAGTCGTCTATTTCATAGCAAATTTTTTACAATTCTTATACTTATAAATTTATAGCTAAATTCATTTATTAATTGTCAGCCTCTAAAAGTTGGAGTACTGTCAAATTATGAAACAAAAGAGTTCTTAATATGTAGTCAGTGATCAAACTCAGATGGGGGTAAATATATGGACAAAGCTGTAGTTGTAACCTCTTGGAAATACGATGTTTCTTCTCGTTATCTAAAAATATTTTATAACAATGGCTCAGGAGAGCTATACCACCCTGTTCCAGAGTTTATTTATGACAATTTGCTTCGTTCTACAGACAAGGCTGCATTTGTGCATAAATACCTTGAGTTTGATCTTCATTTTAAACGACTGTGTATATCAACTACCCAACAAAAAACAGCCCTTCTATAGGGCTGTTTTTATTCGTTTATGCAGCTTCAATCTGCTCTGTTGCATACTTTTCTAATATCTGCTCTTTGGCTTCTGGATGAATATTAATTCGTTGCAGATCACCTTTATAATGCTCAACTACTCGATCATCCATAATTTTTGACCACCATGAAGGAATAAAGGCCGGTAAAATCATCGCTCCATAGCCCGCTGGTAACTGTGGTGCATCTTCAAAATGACGTAGAGTCTGGAAGCTACGTGTTGGATTTGCATGATGATCTGAGTGACGCTGTAATTGATACAAGAACAAGTTAGTCACTACATTATTATTGTTCCAACTATGCTCAGGTAAAGTACGCTCATATTGACCATTGGCTTTCTTTTCACGTTTTAAACCATAATGCTCAATATAATTTACTGATTCAAACAAAATTATCGCATAAGCAGCTTGTGTGACTTGGAAAGGTAATGAGCGCGCACCAAATTTAGTCAACATTCCTGCATGATAAATAGCAGACATTGCCCAGCCATGAATAAGCTCATTTTCCATGCAGAAGAATGGTAATTTTTTACGCTCTAAACGATTTTTCTCAATTTCGATCGCCGATTTGAAACTACCAATCACTGTACGAGGTAAAAATTTCCAGAAAGTTTCACCAAGTCGAGATGAGGCTGGATCTTCTGGTGTTGCAACACGGCGGTGATGACCATATGGATGCTCAATACGGAAATGATTATAGCCCGATGGCGCTAATGCCAAATGTGATAAATAATGTTCGAGACGACCACTTTTATGGCTCAATTCATGCGCCGTATTGATGGCAATACCATTCACCATCCCCACCAAAGTACCCAATAACGCTTGATCTGCAAGCGATGTACCTTTACGACTTGCCAAATAAGTGCCGTAGATATTGGTCGCATATTGCAATGGAATAAAAACTTTAACAATTCGAGAATAATATGGATCAGCTTCTAAATCTGCAATCGCATCAAGTGGTGGATTTTCTGTGTCCTCACCAATTAACTTATCCAATGCAGGAATAACACCATGAATAAATAATGGGCCAAAAGAGGCAAAGAATTTTTTGGTTTTTTTCGGCCCAAATTGATAACCCGCTAAACCACTCATTGCAATAGTCGGTACTGCCAAACCCAATAACCACAAATGACGTTTTTTATCTTTAAAAGTTGTTGTTGCTTGCTCTACATCCAGTTGAGTATGCATATTCATTAGAAATTCCTCAATCAAACACAAAATGTTTTGCTTGAATTGATTGTGTTCTTTTACAGTCACTGTATATTATCATTTTAAGACTTAATATTATCATTTTAAGACTTTACTGGATTTTTATTGTGCAGAAACAGCAAATCCCTGTTATTCCGTCTCGTTATTATTTGCGGTTGATCGAAATTCTGATTAGTACTCATCAATATGATAATGAGGTATTAAACGCATTTCATAACGAACTCTCTAAAACTGAACTTTTATCAATTCAACAAATTGAACAATTTATTGCACTTGGCCTGAGCCTACCAAATACAGAAGATTTGGCTTTTGAACTTGGTAAAAATCTAAAACTCAGTTCGCATAGTTTGGTTGGATATGCATTAATGACCAGTCCAAATTTAGAACATGCATTGAGATTAATCGCACAATATTTTCGGCTAATTATGCCAAGTTTTAAGCTATCGATTCAATTTCCAACTAATCTACATAAGGTTGAGTTATTACTTGAACCAATCTTGCAAATGAATAAGCAATGTTTAGCATTTCATATTGAAGCAATTGCCATTGGATTTTATTACAGCTTATTAGAACTTGCAGGGCAACAATTGCAACGTTATCAAATTTATTTAAGTATACCCGAGCCTGTTTATGCTGAACGCTATATACATCTCGTTAAAGCAAATTTTCATTTTAATTACACATGGATATCTGGTGTACGCATTGTTATTGATCAACAACAACTGGCACTTCCCTTACCTTTAGCGGATGCTCATAGCCTAAAAGTGGTTGAACAACGTTGTCAGGAACAACTACAAAAAATTTATCATCAAGGTGAAATTGTAGAATGGATAAGCATGATGCTTCGTCAAGCCAATCAAGTACCGACTCTGACTGAATGTGCGAAGGTTCTGAATATTTCCACCAAAACCTTACAGCGTTATTTACAACAACAAGGTGTGGAGTTCCAAACTTTGAAACAGCAAATTAGTACAGAAAGAGCGATTGATTTACTTGAAAACTCAAACTACACGATTACACATATTGCTTATGAATTAGGTTATACCAATCCTGCCAATTTCACGCGTGCATTTAACAAAGTGATGAACTGTAGTCCTCAAGCTTACCGTTTAAAATCGCAAGAGAGAAAAGCTACTTAACCACGACCATACACAACCCAGCACCCACGGGTAGAATTGTGCTCATAAAATTTTCATCTTGTTTAATCAATTCAAGTAAGGGTTTCACTTCGGCAGTATGTGAAATTACATTATCAATAATCAGTGTGCCCCCAGTGGGCTTTAATAATCTTTTTAAATCTTGCCAGTAGCTTACATAGCTACCGCGTTCCGCATCCAACAAGATTAAATCAAACTGCTCAACACTTTCTGCCAAATAGTCAGCGGCATCACCCACCCAAAAATCAATATATTCTTCTAAGCCAAATTCTTCGGCATATTTTTTAGCTTGAGCGCTGCGAAATGCATTTATTTCTAAGGTTTGAACTTTTGCCGAGACAGACTTTGCTGCTTCGGCCAACCATAAGGTTGAATAACCTGTCGATGTTCCGATTTCTAAAATATGTTGTGAATGCTGAGTACGCACTAACATTCCAAGCAGCTTCGCCGATTCAGCCTCAATGTTGCGATAGCGTCTAAGACGGTCTGATTGCCGAGCATCATGTTGTTTAAACTCATCATATAAATCAGCAATACGTTGTAAAAATACTGTGCTGGTCATATCTGACTCTCCATGATGCTCTTATTTAAAACACTGAATCTAGGTCGTTTGAATTAACTTAAAACGAGGAACAGTCTGTCCATCTTCAAGCTGAACGGTTTCTGTAAACATAGTTAATGGACGTACCCACATTGAATAATCACTATATAAGCACTGATATACAACTAACTCATCTTCAGTTTCGCTATGTCGAGCCACATTGAAAACTTGATAAAGCTGCCCTTTGTAATGTTGATAGATTCCACGCTGTAGTGCCATGTTGTTTACCCTTAAATTTATGCCATGAAATGATTGCAGTTATATAACAACTTTCAATCTAATCAAATTTTTATACACACAAATGATCATAAATTTATCCATTGCCATATAAATCCAAAAA
>NZ_JBICJJ010000008.1:0-383 GCF_043102985.1 Acinetobacter sp. YQ_14
CCACCTGTAATACCATCAATCACACCAGTGACTAAATCAATCGGGCTACCATCGGTGCCACCTGTGATGCCATCAATCACACCAGTGACTAAATCGATTGGGCTACCGTCAGTGCCACCTGTAATGCCATCAATCACGCCAGTGATGAGATCAATAGGGCTGCCATCGGTTCCACCAGTAATGCCATCAATCACACCAGTCACAAGATCAATTGGGCTGCCATCAGTACCACCTGTGATGCCATCAATCACACCAGTGACAAGATCAATAGGGCTGCCATCGGTTCCACCCGTGATGCCATCAATCACACCAGTGACTAAGTCGATTGGACTACCATCAGTACCGCCTGTAATACCATCAATCACACCAGTGACTAAATCAAT
>NZ_JBICJJ010000009.1:0-219303 GCF_043102985.1 Acinetobacter sp. YQ_14
CCAGGTTCAATCAAGCCACACACTAAATTCGACGCAGAAGTATACGTACTTTCTAAAGAAGAAGGTGGTCGTCATACTCCATTCCTTAACGGTTACCGTCCACAGTTCTACTTCCGTACAACTGACGTAACTGGCGCAATCAAGTTACAAGACGGCGTTGAAATGGTAATGCCAGGTGACAACGTTGAAATGTCAGTAGAATTAATCCACCCAATCGCAATGGACCCAGGTCTACGTTTTGCGATCCGTGAAGGTGGTCGTACTGTAGGTGCTGGTGTTGTTGCTAAAGTAACTGCATAAGCCCAATACTGTGTTACACTCAAATCGGAAGCTTCGGCTTTCGATTTGCATAATAGGCTAGTAGTTCAATTGGTAGAGCGTCGGTCTCCAAAACCGAATGTTGGGGGTTCGAGTCCCTCCTGGCCTGCCACTTTTTTTTTATAAAAAAGCTTAATTCTGGCTGAGTTGTCATATAATAAGTCGCGAATTCTACGACGAGTAAAAAAATGTCGAATGATAAATCGCGTGACGCATTAAGCGACGCGCCAATCCCTCAAAGAAATAATGCTGCGGAAGTTGTAAGTTCAGGTTCTCCACTTGATGCTGTTTTGTGGTTGATTGCTATAGCTTTATTCGTCGGTTCAGCATTGGTAAATCAGCATTTACCAGCCTATTGGGCGCCTGCAAATGATATTTGGGTGCGCATTGGGGTAATTTTGGCTTGTATCGTCGTCGCTTTAGGTTTATTATACGCCACCCATCAAGGTAAAGGCTTTGTGCGCTTGTTGCAAGATGCACGAATTGAACTGCGTCGAGTGACTTGGCCTACAAAACAAGAGACGATCACGACATCGTGGCAGGTTCTTTTGGTTGTGGTTGTAGCATCATTAGTGTTGTGGTGCTTCGATTACGGGTTAGGTTGGTTTATTAAGTTAATTATCGGGTAAGAGCGCCATGAAACGTTGGTATATTATTCATGCCTATTCAGGTTTTGAAAAACAAGTGATGCGTTCACTTAATGAACGAATTCAACGTAGCACGGTAGCTGATAGCTTTGGTGAAGTCCTTGTTCCTACTGAAGAAGTAGTAGAAATGAAGGATGGGAAGAAGCGCAAATCTGAACGTAAATTCTTTCCGGGCTATGTATTAGTCGAAATGGAAATGAATGATGATACTTGGCACATTGTAAAAGAATGTCCAAAGGTTCTTGGTTTTATTGGTGGAACACCAGAGAAACCAGCACCTATTTCACAGCGTGAAGCAGATGCGATTCTTGCTCGTGTACGTAATACTGGTGAGGCACCTCGTCCTAAGACGATGTTTGAGCCGGGTGAAGAATTGCTCGTTATTGATGGTCCGTTCACAGACTTTAAAGGGGTCGTGGAGGAAGTACAATACGATAAGTCACGTTTAACGTTGACGATTAATGTATTTAATCGACCAACTCAAGTTGAACTCGAATTTCGTCAAGTCGAAAAAACGATTTAATTTGAATTGGTTGGAAAGCGCCCGATTTGATCGGGCATTGTTGTTCTAACACTTCGGTGTTGTTTAATTTTTTGGGGAGCCTAGCGGCGTCTGTACCCAGAGGAAATTTTCAATGGCTAAGAAGATTGACGGCTATATCAAGCTGCAAGTTCCAGCTGGTAAAGCAAATCCATCTCCACCAATTGGTCCTGCTTTAGGTCAACGTGGTGTAAACATCATGGCTTTCTGTAAAGAATTCAATGCTGCTACACAAAAACTTGAAGTTGGTTTGCCAATTCCTGTCGTGATCACTGTGTACAACGATAAGTCGTTCACTTTCATCATGAAAACTCCACCTGCATCTATTCTTCTTAAGAAAGCTGCTGGTATTCAAAAGGGTTCTTCTGTACCTAACAAAACTAAAGTTGGTAAGTTGACTCGTGCTCAATTAGAAGAAATTGCGACTACTAAAGAACCAGACTTAACTGGTGCTGATTTAGACGCTCGTGTTCGTACCATCGCTGGTTCTGCACGTTCTATGGGCTTGGAAGTGGAGCTATAAGACATGGCAAAGTTAACTAAACGTCAAAAAGCCATCGCTGCTGCTGTAGAAGCAAACAAAGTTTACACTTTGGAAGAAGCAGTACAAGTTCTTAACAGCCTTCCAGCTGCGAAGTTCAAAGAATCTTTAGACATCTCTGTAAACCTTGGTGTAGATCCACGTAAATCTGACCAAGTTGTTCGTGGTGCGACTACTTTACCTGCTGGTACTGGTAAAACTGTACGTGTTGCAGTATTTGCTCAAGGTGCTGCTGCTGAAGCTGCAAAAGAAGCTGGTGCTGACATCGTTGGTTTTGATGACCTTGCTGAAAGCATTCAAGGTGGAAATCTTGATTTCGACGTAGTGATTGCTGCTCCTGATGCAATGCGCGTTGTTGGTAAGTTAGGTACGATTCTTGGTCCACGTGGCTTAATGCCAAACCCTAAAGTGGGTACAGTAACTCCTGATGTTGCTGGTGCGGTTAAGAATGCTAAATCTGGTCAAGCACGTTACCGTGTAGACAAAGCGGGTATCATCCACGCTGCGATTGGCCAATTAGGCTTCAGTGAAGATGCTGTTCGTCAAAACGTTGAAACTTTAATTGCAGATTTAAAACGTTTAAAACCTGCAACTTCTAAAGGTGTATACGTTAAAAAGATCACTTTGAGCTCAACTATGGGTCCTGGTCTTGCAATTGACGTAAACAACGTTTCTAAGTAATTAGAAAGAATTTTAAAGCCTCAGATTCTTATATAAGAATCTGAGCAAACTTTGAATTGATAAATGAATATTTATCAGCGTCAAAGACCTCAGGCGAGAAATATTTTCGAATATTTTTCTTAATAAACCAGCCTGAGTAGACGTGGTGGTGTGATTTGTTCCTCCTCCACGTGTAGGTCGAAAGGCTTACGAATTGGGAGTGTACTCATATTTGAGTGCATAAATCACCGTTAGGAGGTTTTACAATGGCTCTTCTTATCGAAGACAAAAAACAGATCGTTGCAGAAGTAAACGAAGTTGCTTCTAAAGCGTTCTCTGCCGTTGTTGCTGACTACCAAGGCTTAACTGTAGAGCAATTAACAACACTTCGTGTTGAAGCTCGTAAGTTAGGTGTTACTACACGTATTGTGCGTAACACTTTGGCTAAGCGTTCATTCGAAGGTACTCAATTCGATATCTTGAATGACGACCTTGTTGGTCCAACAATTCTCGGTTTCTCTACTTCTGAAGACGACATGGGTGCAGCTGCACGCTTGTTCGAAGAATTTGCGAAAACTAACAAAGCATTTGAACTTAAAGCTGCTGCATTTGATGGCAAACTTTATAAAGGTGCAGAAGTTAGCGTTATTGCAAACCTTCCGAACCAAGAGAAAGCGCTTACTATGCTTGCCTCTGTTCTTCAAGCTCCTATTTCGAAATTGGGTCGCCTTATTACAGCACTCAAAGAGAAAAACGAGTCAGAAGCGGCTTAATCCTATTTTCACACCATTCAATATCCATTTGGAGTTATTCTCATGGCTTTAACTAACGAAGAAATCTTAAACGCAGTTGCTGAAAAAACAGTTCTTGAACTTGTTGAATTAATTTCTGCTTTCGAAGAAAAATTTAACGTATCTGCTGCTGCTGTAGCTGTTGCTGCTGCTCCAGGTGCTGGCGCTGCTGCTGCTGAAGAACAAACTGAATTCAACGTTGAGTTGACTTCTTTCGGTGCTAACAAAGTTGCTGTAATTAAAGCAGTTCGTGAAGCTACTGGTCTTGGTCTTAAAGAAGCTAAAGATATGGTTGAAGGCGCTCCTGCTGTTCTTAAAGAAGGCGTTTCTAAAGAAGAAGGCGAAGAACTTAAGAAGAAGCTTGAAGAAGCTGGTGCTACAGTTACACTTAAGTAATTCTGTAGGGAGTCGGTTTTTTGATAATCGGCTCCAAAAAATGGCTGATGGCTCTTGGGTCATCAGCCTTTTTGCGTTACAATAATCGGCTCGTTTTTTGTTAGTTTTGCTTGTAATACGTGCGTAATTAGAATAAACGACTGAATATCAAACGCTTACCAATATTTTTTTGCTTATAAAAATATTGTTAAGCGTTTTAATACCACTAAAAATTGCAGCATTTGTAAACAGTGGTGGCCATATCGGCCTGCGTAATTCCTTCCAAACCCGTTCTGCAGGCGGGTTTGGTTTACTTTCCGAGGACTCCAGATGGCATACTCATATACCGAAAAGAAACGGATCCGTAAGAATTTTGGTAAATTGCCCCAAGTAATGGATGCACCGTACTTGCTTTCGATTCAAGTCGATTCGTATCGTACATTCTTGCAAGACGGTAAAACTCCAAAAAATCGCGAAGATATCGGTCTCCAAGCCGCATTTCGTTCAGTTTTTCCTATTGAAAGTTATTCTGGCAATGCTGCTTTAGAATTTGTTGAGTATAGTCTTGGTAAGCCTGAGTTTGACGTACGTGAATGTATTTTACGTGGTTCAACTTATGCAGCACCAATGCGCGTAAAAATTCGTTTGATCATCAAAGATCGTGAAACGAAATCAATTAAAGACGTTCGTGAACAAGAAGTTTACATGGGTGAAATGCCACTCATGACCGATAACGGTACATTTGTTATCAACGGTACAGAGCGTGTAATCGTATCTCAATTACACCGTTCACCAGGCGTATTCTTTGACCATGACAAAGGTAAAACCCACTCTAGCGGTAAAGTGTTGTATTCAGCACGTATTATTCCTTACCGTGGTTCATGGTTAGATTTTGAATTTGATGCTAAAGATTTAGTATTCGTACGTATTGACCGTCGTCGTAAATTGTTGGCGACTGTGATTTTACGTGCTTTGAATTATACAAATGAACAAATCTTGAATTTGTTCTACGAAAAAGTACCTGTATATCTAGATATGGGTAGCTATCAAATTGACCTCGTTCCAGATCGTTTACGTGGTGAAATGGCGCAATTTGATATCTTGGATAACGATGGTAAAACAATCGTTGAACAAGGCAAACGTATTAATGCACGTCACGTACGTCAAATGGAAGCTGCAAACTTAGCGAAGCTTTCTGTACCTGATGAATATTTATATGAGCGTATTACTGCTGAAGACATCACACTGAAAAGTGGTGATGTGATTCCTGCAAATACGGTGCTTAGCCATGAAATCATGGTGAAGATCGCTGAAGGTGGCGTTAAACAGTTTAACATTCTGTTTACAAATGACATCGACCGTGGTCCTTTCGTTGCGGATACATTACGTGCAGATACAACAACAGGTCGTGAAGAAGCACTTGTTGAAATCTATAAAGTAATGCGTCCAGGTGAACCACCGACGAAAGAAGCTGCTGAGAACTTATTCAATAACTTATTCTTCTCTTCTGAGCGCTATGACCTTTCTCCAGTAGGTCGTATGAAATTTAACCGTCGTTTGGGTCGTCCTTACGAAGTGGGTACTGATCAGAAGTCACGAGAAGTTGAAGGTATTTTATCGCACGAAGATATCATTGATGTACTGCGTACATTGGTTGAAATTCGTAACGGTAAAGGTGAAGTCGACGATATCGACCACTTAGGTAACCGTCGTGTGCGTTCTGTTGGTGAAATGACAGAAAACCAATTCCGTGTTGGTTTAGTTCGTGTTGAACGTGCTGTTAAAGAGCGTTTAAGCCAAGCAGAAACAGATAACTTGTCTCCGCAAGATTTAATCAATGCAAAACCAGTTGCTGCTGCAATCAAAGAATTCTTTGGTTCAAGCCAATTATCTCAGTTCATGGACCAAAACAACCCATTGTCTGAGATTACACACAAACGTCGTGTATCTGCGCTTGGTCCTGGTGGTTTGACTCGTGAACGCGCGGGCTTCGAAGTACGTGACGTACATCAAACTCACTATGGTCGTGTTTGTCCTATTGAAACGCCTGAAGGTCCAAACATTGGTTTGATCAACTCGCTTTCTGTTTATGCAAAAGCGAATGACTTCGGTTTCTTGGAAACACCATACCGTAAAGTTGTAGATGGTCGCGTAACTGACGATGTTGAATATTTATCTGCAATTGAAGAAGTGGGTACTGTCATTGCACAGGCCGATTCTGCTGTTGATAAAGATGGCAACTTGACTGAAGAAATGGTTTCTGTACGTCATCAAGGTGAATTCGTACGTATGTCGCCTGAGCGCGTAACTCATATGGACGTTTCTGCACAGCAGGTTGTTTCTGTTGCAGCATCATTGATTCCATTCCTTGAACACGATGATGCGAACCGTGCATTAATGGGTTCAAACATGCAACGTCAGGCTGTTCCAACTTTACGTGCTGACAAGCCGCTTGTTGGTACGGGTATGGAAGCAAACGTAGCACGTGATTCTGGTGTGTGTGTGATCGCCGATCGTGGTGGTGCAATTGAATATGTTGATGCATCTCGTATCGTTATTCGTGTAAACGAAGATGAAATGATCGCAGGTGAGGCAGGTGTAGATATCTATAACCTCATCAAATATACACGTTCAAACCAAAATACATGTATTAACCAAAATGTTATCGTGAAATTAGGCGACAAAGTTGCTCGTGGTGACATCTTGGCTGACGGTCCATCGACTGACATGGGTGAACTTGCGCTTGGTCAAAACATGCGTGTCGCGTTCATGACATGGAACGGTTATAACTACGAAGACTCGATCTTATTATCTGAGCGTGTACTTCAAGAAGACCGTTTAACGTCGATTCACATTCAAGAATTGTCATGTGTAGCACGTGATACTAAGTTAGGAGCAGAGGAAATTACTGCCGATATTCCTAACGTAGGTGAAGCTGCACTGTCTAAATTGGATGAGTCTGGTATCGTTTATATTGGTGCTGAAGTGACTGCGGGTGATATCCTTGTTGGTAAAGTAACGCCTAAAGGTGAAACTCAATTAACACCTGAAGAAAAATTACTTCGCGCAATCTTTGGTGAAAAAGCGGCTGACGTAAAAGACTCTTCTTTACGTGTTCCGTCTGGTACTAAAGGTACGGTTATCGATGTTCAAGTCTTCACTCGTGATGGTTTGGAAAAAGATGAGCGTGCACAGGCAATTGAAAAAGCTCAGCTTGATGCATACCGTAAAGACTTGAAAGAAGAATACAAAATCTTCGAAGAAGCAGCACGTGAACGTATTGTTCGTTTGTTGAAAGGTCAAGAATCTAACGGTGGTGGTTCGACTAAACGTGGCGATAAACTTTCTGAAGACGTATTGTCTGGTTTAGAGCTTGTTGATTTACTTGAAATCCAGCCAAATGATGAAGCAATTGCTGAGCGTTTAACTCAAATTCAAGTGTTCTTGAAAGAGAAGAGCTACGAGATTGATGAGAAGTTTGCTGAGAAGAAACGTAAACTTTCTACAGGTGATGAATTAACAACTGGCGTATTGAAAGTTGTTAAGGTTTACCTTGCTGTTAAACGTCGTATCCAGCCTGGTGATAAGATGGCGGGTCGTCACGGTAACAAAGGTGTTGTATCAAACATCTTGCCAGTTGAAGACATGCCGCATGATGCAAATGGTGTACCAGTTGATATCGTGTTAAACCCACTGGGTGTACCATCACGTATGAACGTGGGTCAGATTCTTGAGACTCACTTAGGTATGGCGGCGAAAGGTCTTGGTGATAAAATCGAGAAAATGTTGAAAGAACAGCGTACAGTGTTAGAACTACGTGATTTCTTAGACAAGATTTATAACAAGGTTGGTGGCGAACAAGAAGAGCTGAATAGCTTAACTGACGCAGAAATTTTAGCACTTTCAGGTAACTTGCGTGCTGGTGTTCCATTGGCAACACCTGTATTCGATGGTGCTGAAGAAAGTCAAATTAAAGACTTACTTGAATTGGCAGACATTTCGCGTACTGGTCAAACGGTATTGTTTGATGGACGCACAGGTGAGCAGTTTGATCGTCCTGTAACTGTAGGTTACATGTACATGCTCAAATTGAACCACTTGGTTGATGACAAAATGCATGCGCGTTCAACAGGTTCTTACTCGCTTGTTACACAGCAGCCGCTTGGTGGTAAAGCACAATTCGGTGGTCAGCGTTTCGGTGAGATGGAAGTATGGGCACTTGAAGCATACGGTGCAGCATATACACTCCAAGAAATGCTTACTGTTAAGTCGGATGACGTCGAAGGTCGTACACGCATCTATAAGAACATTGTAGATGGTAACCATTATATGGATCCGGGTATGCCTGAATCGTTCAACGTATTGACCAAAGAGATCCGTTCTTTAGGTATCAACATTGAACTGAAAAATGGTGACTAAAAAATCTCCGCTAACCCCTGTTTGAGAAAGAGGGGTAAAGTCCCCCTTTATGAAGGGGGATTCGAGATTTCCAAATTTCAGTAAAAACAATATTTGTGACCCAGTCGGGTGAGCGTAGCTTCCCGACACACGGAGAAAAAAATTGAAAGACTTGCTCGATATCATGCGTAAGAAAACGGATTCAGAAGGTCATGCACCTATTGAATTTGACCGTATCCGTATTGGTCTTGCGTCACCAGAGATGATTAAGTCATGGTCTCACGGTGAAGTTAAAAAGCCTGAAACCATTAACTACCGTACTTTTAAACCTGAACGTGACGGTTTGTTCTGTGCCAAAATCTTTGGTCCAGTAAAAGATTACGAATGCTTGTGTGGTAAATACAAGCGTATGAAATACAAAGGCGTCATTTGTGAAAAATGTGGCGTTGAAGTAACAACTGCAAAAGTTCGTCGTGAGCGTATGGGTCACATCGAGCTTGCTTCTCCAGTTGCACACATCTGGTTCTTGAAATCATTACCGAGCCGTATTGGTTTACTTCTTGATATGACTTTACGTGATATCGAGCGCGTATTGTATTTCGAATCTTATGTTGTAACAGATCCTGGTATGACTCCGTTTGAAAAGTATCAACTTTTAACAGACGAAGAATACTACAATGCACTTGAAGAACACGGTGATGAATTCACTGCGAAAATGGGTGCAGAAGCAGTTCAGGATTTGTTAAAAGATATTGATCTTGAAGCAGAAATTTCACGTTTACGTGAAGAAATTCCACAAACAACGTCTGAAACGAAGCTTAAGAAAGCTTCTAAGCGTTTGAAATTGATGGAAGCTTTCAAAGATTCAAACAACAAACCTGAATGGATGGTAATGAATGTACTTCCAGTACTTCCACCAGACTTACGTCCGCTTGTGCCACTTGAAGGTGGTCGTTTCGCGACTTCAGACTTGAACGATTTATATCGTCGTGTGATCAACCGTAACAACCGTTTAAAGCGTCTTCTTGACCTTGCTGCACCAGACATCATCGTACGTAACGAAAAACGTATGTTACAAGAGTCTGTTGATGCATTACTTGATAACGGTCGTCGTGGTCGTGCGATTACAGGTTCGAACAAACGTCCATTGAAATCTTTGGCAGATATGATCAAAGGTAAACAAGGTCGTTTCCGTCAAAACTTGCTCGGTAAGCGTGTTGACTATTCAGGTCGTTCGGTAATTACCGTTGGTCCTACTTTACGTCTTCACCAGTGTGGTCTTCCGAAGAAAATGGCACTTGAATTATTCAAGCCATTCATTTTCGCAAAACTACAAGCTTCTGGCCAAGCAACAACCATTAAAGCTGCGAAGAAAATGGTTGAGCGTGAAACACCTGAAGTTTGGGACGTTTTAGCACACGTTATTCGTCAACATCCAGTGATGTTGAACCGTGCGCCAACACTTCACCGTCTAGGTCTTCAAGCATTTGAACCTATCCTGATCGAAGGTAAGGCAATCCGTCTTCACCCACTCGTATGTGCTGCGTTTAACGCCGACTTCGATGGTGACCAAATGGCGGTACACGTTCCATTGACATTGGAAGCACAGTTAGAAGCTCGTGCGTTGATGATGTCAACAAATAACATCTTGTCGCCTGCAAACGGTGAGCCAATTATCGTTCCTTCTCAAGACGTTGTCTTGGGCCTTTACTACATCACTCGTGATGCGGTAAATGCCAAAGGTGAAGGCATGGTATTTGCGGATACTCACGAAGTTAACCGTGCGTTGGCGACTGGTAAAGTTGCAATCCATGCACGCGTAAAAGTACGTGTACACCAAACTGTTATTGATGAAAATGGTAACCGTGAAAAACAAACCATTATTGTTGATACAACACCTGGCCGTTGCTTGTTATGGGAAGTTGTTCCACAAGGTCTAAGCTTTGAATCGATCAACCTTGAGATGACCAAGAAAAACATCTCTAAGTTAATCAACTCTTGCTACCGTAAACTTGGTTTGAAAGATACTGTTATCTTCGCTGACCAATTGATGTATTTGGGCTTCCGTCAAGCGACTCGCTCAGGTGTTTCTGTTGGTATGGAAGACATGCTTATTCCGCCAACTAAACATGCAATTATCGATAAAGCTGAAACAGAAGTTCGTGAAATCGAACAACAGTTTGAACAAGGTTTCGTAACTGCGGGCGAGCGTTATAACAAAGTTGTCGATATTTGGGCACGTACAAACGACCAAGTAGCGAAAGCGATGATGGATAACTTGTCTTATACACTTGTGAAAAACAAACAAGGTGAAGACGAGAAGCAAAAATCATTCAACTCGATTTATATGATGTCTGACTCGGGTGCCCGTGGTAGTGCGGCGCAGATTCGTCAGCTTGCTGGTATGCGTGGCTTGATGGCGAAGCCGGATGGCTCGATCATTGAGACACCAATTAAAGCAAACTTCCGTGAAGGTTTGACAGTACTTCAGTACTTCATCTCGACACACGGTGCACGTAAAGGTTTGGCCGATACTGCATTGAAAACTGCGAACTCTGGTTACTTGACACGTCGTCTTGTAGATGTAGCACAAGATTTGGTAATTACTGAATCTGACTGTGGTACAGCTGGTGGTCTAGTAATGACACCATTCATTCAAGGTGGTGACGTTATTGAACCATTACGTGACCGTGTATTAGGTCGTGTAACAGCTGAAGATGTACGTCGTGCATCTGATGATGAAGTGGTTCTTCCACGTGGTACGCTCATTGACGAGAAAATCGCTGCTCAGCTTGAAGAAGCAGGTGTCGATGAAGTTAAAGTCCGTTCTGTAATTGCATGTGAATCAACATTCGGTGTATGTGCGCGTTGTTATGGTCGTGACCTTGCACGTGGTCATTTGGTGAATCCAGGTGAATCAGTAGGTGTAATGGCTGCACAATCAATTGGTGAACCAGGTACACAGTTAACGATGCGTACGTTCCACGTTGGTGGTGCTGCGAGCCGAACTTCTGCTGCAAACAGTGTTCAAGTACGTAATAAAGGTACTGTACGTTTCCACAACGTGAAAACTGTACAACATGCCAAAGGTCACCAAGTATCTGTTTCACGTTCAGGTGAAATTGGTATTGCGGATGATTTAGGTCGTGAGCGCGAGCGTTATAAGCTTCCTTACGGTGCAAGCATCTTGTTGAAAGATGGTGAAGCTGTAGAAGCTGGCGGTATTGTAGCGACTTGGGATCCACATACACATCCACTTGTTACCGAAGTTGCTGGTAAAGCACGTTTCAGCCAGATTGCTGATGGTGTAACTGCAACATCTAAGACAGATGATGCAACTGGTATGACAACAGTTGAAATCTTGCCTGTAACAGCACGTCCTGCTTCTGGTAAAGATTTACGTCCAGCAATCGTGTTGGATACAACAGATGGTGGTGAACAGTTCTACTTCTTGCCACAGAACACAATCGTAACTGTCCGTGATGGCGAAACGATTGGCGTGGGTGACGTCATTGGTCGTGTACCACAAGAAACTTCACGTACTCGTGATATTACTGGTGGTCTTCCGCGTGTAGCTGACTTGTTCGAAGCACGTAAGCCGAAAGAGCATGCGATCCTTGCAGAAGTATCAGGTGTTGTAAGCTTCGGTAAAGAGACCAAAGGTAAGAACCGTTTAGTGATTACGCCAGATGATGGTTCTGAGATCTACGAAGAATTGATTCCAAAATGGCGTCAAATCAACGTGTTCGAAGGTGAGCATGTAAACCGTGGTGAGACAATCTCTGATGGTCCACAAAACCCACATGACATCTTACGTTTGAAAGGCGAAGTAGCATTAACTAACTACATCGTGAACGAAGTTCAAGACGTTTACCGTCTCCAAGGTGTAAAAATCAACGATAAGCACATTGAAGTTGTTGTACGTCAAATGTTGCGTAAAGTTGATATCACTGATGGCGGTGATACAAGCTTCATCAAAGGTGAGCAAGTGGATTACATCCGTGTTGTTCAAGAGAACCAAGCTGTCTTGGCTCAGAACAAGTTCCCTGCGAAGTTTGAACGTCAATTGATGGGTATCACGAAAGCATCGCTTTCTACTGACTCGTTCATTTCTGCTGCATCGTTCCAGGAAACAACGCGTGTGTTAACTGAAGCGGCTGTAACAGGTAAAGAAGATGATTTACGTGGCTTGAAAGAAAACGTTGTTGTGGGTCGCTTGATCCCAGCGGGTACAGGCCTTGCATATCACTTAGAGCGTCGTCGTCAAGAAGCAGAAGCTGCTGAATTTGAACTTCACAATGACTTTAGTGAAGTAGACCAAGCATTTAGTCAAGCATTGAACTCAGACCAGTTCTAAGTTCTCGCTGATCAAAAAAGGCACCTTTGGGTGCCTTTTTTTATTGAAAGCTTAAAAAGAGTACGTCTTTTACAAAACACTAAACGATTCAGTAAATGTAATAACAGAATGTGATCAAACTCCACATAAAAGAAGATTATGATTTTTAATAGAACGTATAGGAGTGAATAGACTCATGAAAAAAACAATTGGTTTAGTTTCAACTTTGATGCTATCTGCGGTATTTTTTACAGGTTGCCAAAATATGAGCGCATCTGATCAACGAATTGGTGCAGCGGCTTTAGGTGGTGCTGTAGGCGGTGGTGTAGGTAACCATGTTGGTGGTGGTATTGGCGCGGGTGTAGGTGCAGCAGCAGGTGCGGGCGTTGGTTCAAACACACAAGGTGGCAGCCGTAATACTACGACAAGCAGTGCAATTGGTGCAGGTATCGGTTCAGTTGTCGGTAAGGCACTTTTAGGTGGTGATTCTGGGGCTGCGATCGGTGGTGCGATTGGTGGTGGTGCTGGTGCAGCAATCCAAGAGAAGAAATAATCTTTTCACTTTATAAAATACCCACATTCATAATGTGGGTGTTTTATTATGAGCTGGCTCTAGGTTTTTTACGGCGGATATATAGTATTTTTTCAACCTCAGCAATCCGAGTTCCAGACTCATCCACAATATTCAAGGTATAAGTGCGAAATACAGGTTCATGATTCTCTGCGAGTTGCTTAATTTCATTAATCTCAGCAGCACTCAGTTGAATATCTGCATAGACTGTATTTCGGCCTGGAGAAAGGAAGTTAATCGAGGCACTCTTGTCCCAGACAATATATTTATGACCCAAATGATGCATTAAAATCAGCATATAAAAGGGATCAACCATGGAGTAAAGGCTTCCTCCAAAATGAGTTCCAACAATATTACGATTCTTTCTTGTGAGTGGCATTTGGACGCGAATGTGGTAATGATCCAAATCAATTGTTTCAATCGAAATACCTGCTCCACGATAGGGCGAGTAGTGATTGAGGATAAATTTTGAAACAATAGGAATGGTTCGAATCTTTCTGAAAAAATCTTTCATGGTCAATTTTTTTTCTTGCAACTCTATTCATACTCCATAAGTATCACTTTTATTGCACCGCTGGCAATGGTTGTTTCATGAACAGCCGATAGAAAACAAAATGGGAAAAAATTATGCAAGCACTAGTCAAAACAGTCACAACGTCAGATCAGCAAACACTGTGTGTGAAAACATGGGGAGATGAGAAAAAAACGCCTTTAGTTTTAGTGCATGGCTATCCAGATAATCAGGAAGTTTGGGAACCAATCATTGAAAAATTAGTCAATGATTATTACGTGGTGACTTATGACGTGCGTGGTGCAGGCTTATCTTCAATTCCTAAGCGTATTAAAGACTATCGTTTGCCACGCTTATCTTTAGACTTACAGGAAGTGGTTGATCAAGTGCTTCCGAATCGTAGTTTCCATATGGCTGCCCACGATTGGGGTTCTTTGCAGTCATGGGAATCTGCAACTGAGCCTAAGTTAAAAGGTCGTCTATTGTCTTATACAACGATTTCAGGGCCGTGTTTAGATCATGCATCATTGTATTTGCGTGAGAAATTTAAATCAGCTCCAAGCAATGTGCTGAAAATGCTGACCAAATCATGGTATATCGGTGCTTTCCATTTACCTTTGGTTGCTCCAACTGTATGGACATTTTTTAGTCCAGAAAAATGGGGCAAGATTTTAAGTGGTTTAGAGAAGAAACAAAACTTACCTTTAAATGCAAATATTGTTGCCGATGGTAAATATGGAATTAACTTATATCGAGCGAACTTTATTCCATCGCTGACTCAACCACGTCAACGTTATGCGCAGTGTCCGGTTCAGGCGATTGTATTACGTCGTGATGCCTTTGTAAGCCCAGAATACATCACTGAATCAATGCCAAAATGGGTTGAAAAATTTGAATATGTTGAGCTAGATGCAAATCACTGGGCAGTACTCAGTCAGCCTGAAAAAATTGCCGATTATATTCGCCAATTTATCGTGAAAAATGCATAAATAAAAATCAACTGACAGCAATCGCAGAATTTAAACTCTGTTAGAATGACGCCCTCGTTTCATTTAGTTCAAAGTTATGTTCGCGATTATTGCAGCGGTTGCTGTCATGTTCGGCCTTTCATTGGGGCGAGTTCCAGTTGTTTTTGCACTTGTAATTGGAGCTTTAACGGGAGGTTTGTTAGCAGGCCTAGGGGTACAAGGTACGTTAGACGCATTTAATAATGGTCTGGGCGGCGGTGCGCAAATTGCACTTGCTTATGGCGTGCTTGGTGCTTTTGCTTTGGCACTTGCTCGTTCTGGTTTACCTGATTTACTTGCTTATAAATTAGTTAAAAGTCTTAAAAATGATGCAGATATTCGTGCTCAGAAGAAGGTGAAATTTCTCATTTTTCTTACAGTTGGCGCGGCTGCGGTGGCATCGCAAAATGTCATTCCAGTACACATTGCATTTATTCCAGTTTTGATTCCACCGTTATTGATTGTTTTCAACCATCTACGTTTAGACCGTAGAGCGATTGCGTGTGTGCTAACTTTTGGCTTAGTTGCAACGTATATGTTCTTGCCTATGGGATTTGGTGCGATCTTCTTAAATGATATTTTAGCGCACAATATTAACCATTTTGGTCAAAGCTACGGTTTCCATATCAGCAACGATCAAATTCCTCGAGCAATGTTGATTCCTGTCTCTGGAATGTTCTTGGGGATGTTAACAGCGGTTTTTATTAGCTATCGTAAGCCGCGAGATTATCAAGACAAAGCATTGCATAACGTTGCTCGTAGCATCGTGGGTGAAATGACACAAGAACAACAAGCACCACAGATTGCAAAGTTCACGTTATTCATGGCTGCATTTGCGATTCTCGCTACGATTGTTGTACAGCTTTATTCAGACTCAATGATCGTCGCGGGCTTAGTTGGTGTGGCGATCTTGAGTTGTGCTGGAATCTTTAAATGGAAAGAAGCTGATGATGTGATCGTGACAGGTATGCGCATGATGGCACTGGTTGGTTTTACTATGATTGCTGCCCAAGGTTTTGCCGCAGTTATTGAAGCAACCAATCAGGTTCCTGAGCTTGTGAAAGCTACAGCTGGCTGGATTGGGGATAGTAAAGCCTTAGCTGCTTTTGTCATGCTTTTGGTCGGTCTGTTGATCACACTCGGTATTGGTTCTTCATTTTCTACTGTACCGATCTTAGCCATTATGTATGTGCCATTATGTTTGCAGTTTGGTTTTAGCCCGATGGCAACGATTGCAATCATCGGAACTGCTGCTGCATTGGGTGATGCAGGCTCTCCAGCTTCAGATTCAACTCTTGGGCCAACATCGGGTTTGAATATGGATGGTCAGCATGATCATATGAGGGATAGCGTTGTACCTACCTTTTTGCATTTCAACATACCCCTGATCATTTTTGGTTGGATTGCTGCAATGGTTTTATAAAAAATTAAAACTGTATTTAGGCTCTATTTATAGGGCCTTTTTTATTGATTGAGAAATACATCACAGAAAAATATTTTTTAATAATCTGTATATCAAAATAAAAATATAGGTTATGACATTTTTTGTCTGTTTATTAATCTATTTGTATAATGCTGTCATTTTATTATTTTAAGATTAAATTATATTTTTAAGTTATTTTAAAATGTATTATTTAAAATAACTTTACTATTTTGGTCGGATATTTAAAGTATACAAAAAAGCTAGGTTTTATAGTAATTTAACTTTACTTAACTTGTCGGAATTATTAATTATTACATAATTTTACAAATATAAATTTATATTATTCAATATTTTATAAAAATAAATAAAATGGTCGGAATTTATGTGTATTGCATAATGTAAAAATACATGTCTATTATTATGCACAAGATCAATAATTTGTTAATGAGGTTGTTTAAATGTTAAAGAAAGCGCTCGTTATTGCTTTGCTGGGATTATCTTCAACTGCTTTTGCAGGTGGTTTTCAAGTTAAGGTCGGTGCAAGTTTAATTGATCCAACAGCGGATACTACACTTGCTCCTGGTGCAACTGTGAAAGGGGATCACGAGTTTGCATTTACGCCATCTGTTGAATATTTCTTCGGAGATACTCCTTTTTCTGCTGAGCTATTATTAGCTAATCCAATCAACCATGATGTACTTTTAAATGGTGATAAAGTTGCTAGTGTTCGTCAGTTACCACCAACAATTACAGCAAAATATAACTTCAAAAACTCAACTCGTTTTACACCTTATATTGGTGTAGGTGGTACGGCTTTTATTGCATGGCATGAGAAAGGCGTAGCCGATGATGTGAAAAATACCTACGGTTTTGCTGGTCAGCTTGGTTTCAACTTCCAGCCAGCAGATGCGAAAAATTGGGGCGTATATATGGATGTTCGTTATGCGGATATCAGTCCTGAAGTGAAGCTTGTAGATGGGACTAAATTTGATTTAGATCTTAATCCAGTCGTTTACACACTAGGTTATAGCTACAAATTCTAAGCTCAACCCAACCTTAAAAAAAACCTTACGAAACGTGAGGTTTTTTCAATTTAAATATAAAAAGAAACAAGGAATCGTCATTGCGTTTTGTATGCTGAAAAGAATGAAAAGTCATTCAGGGAAAAGTGATGCTACAAAAAGTCATTTATTCAGCCACACTCTTAGTTTCTAGTTTATTGATGTCAAATACGCATGCTGCCAGCTTTTCGTGTAAGGCTGCAAAATTAAAAGCCGAACAGAAAATCTGCCATACGCTCGTTTTAAATGATGCAGATGTTCGACTTGCGACGACCTATCAGATTGTTTTACATGCTTTACCAATGGGCGGACGTGATGCAGAAAAAGATCAGCAATTTAAATGGTTAAAGCAAAGAAATGCTTGTGGTTCGAATACTCAATGTATTCAAAGAGCTTATCAACAGCGTCAGCAACAATTAGATTTGCTTTTACAGGAACGCGTACTAAGTCATGGTCCTTTTTGATTGATTCGATTGTTAAATGTTAAAAAATAAGCAAACAAGGATTGAAAAATCGTAGAGATACACCATTCATAAATCATTCTAATTTGATAAGTCTCAAAATAAGGAGTGATTTATGAGTGAACAAGCATCACAAAATTATAGTTTCCAAGCTGAAGTTGCTCAGTTATTGCATTTAGTGACGCATTCTCTCTATTCAAACCCTGAAATTTTCTTACGTGAATTAATCTCAAATGCCTCTGATGCATGTGACAAATTACGTTTTGAAGGAATTAATCATCCTGAATATTATGAAAATGATCCTGATTTGCATGTACGGGTAACGCTAGATAAAGACAATAAAACACTCACCATTTCAGATAATGGGATTGGTTTAAGCCAGCAAGAAGCGATTGATAACCTTGGAACAATTGCAAAATCAGGCACCAAAGACTTTATGTCGAAATTAACAGGTGATCAAAAAGCAGATGCACAATTGATTGGTCAGTTTGGTGTAGGTTTTTATTCTGGTTTTATTGTTGCTGACAAAATCACTGTTGAATCTCGTCGTGCGGGTGCAGATGCGGCTGAAGGTGTACGTTGGATTAGCGGTGGGACAGGTGAGTTTGAAGTCCAAACGATTGATAAAACCACACGTGGAACAGATATCATCCTCCATTTACGCGATGATGCGCTTGAGTATCTAGAATCGTGGAAAGTGAAGCAGATCATTAATAAATATTCTGACCATATTAGCTTGCCAATTGAAATGCAAAAAGAAGTTTGGCAAGAGGAAGAGGTTGCTGAGGGTGAAGAACCTAAAGGCGGTCAAATGGTCAAGACTGACGAATGGGAAGCGATTAACTCTGCGAGTGCGTTGTGGACACGCAGTAAAAATGAAATCACTGATGAGCAATATATCGAGTTCTACAAGAATTTAAGCCATGATTTTGCTGAGCCTTTGGCGTGGGCGCATAATCGTGTTGAAGGTAGTACTGAATATACCCAATTGCTTTATATTCCAAGCCAAGCGAAACAAGATTTGTTTACTCGTGAGGCGAAAGCAGGCATTAAGCTCTATGTGAAGCGTGTCTTCATCATGGATGAAGCAGATAACCTCATTCCAAACTATTTACGCTTTGTACAGGGTGTCGTGGATAGCGCTGACTTACCGCTGAACGTGAGCCGTGAATTGCTACAAGAGAGCCGTGATGTTAAAACGATTCGTGAAGGAAATGCACGCCGTGTTTTAACCTTGATTGATGGTTTAGCTAAATCGGAAGATGAAAAAGACCAAGAGAAATTCAAAACGTTCTATAGTGAATTTGGTTCAGTGTTGAAAGAAGGCCTAGGTGAAGACTTTGGTAATCGTGAACGTATTTTAAAATTATTACGTTATGCAACATCTACCAATGATGAGATCACCACATCTTTTGCTGAATATAAAGCGCGCATGAAAGAAGGGCAAAAAGCAATCTATTATGTGACTGCTGATAGTCTAACTGCTGCGAAGAACTCGCCACAACTTGAGCTATTCAAGAAAAAAGGCATTGAAGTACTTTTAATGGCAGACCGAGTTGATGAATGGGCAATGAATTTTGTCAATGAATTTGACGGTACACCATTACAAAACGTGTCAAAAGGTGCGGTTGATTTGGGAGACTTACAAGATGCTGATGAGAAAAAAGCACTTGAAGAAGCTGCTGAGCAATTCAAACCTGTTGTTGATCGTTTAACCACTTCATTGAAAGATAAAACCAAAGAAGTACGTGTAACCACGCGATTAGTTGATTCACCAGCATGTTTGGTTACGAGTGAAGGTGAGTTATCGCCACAACTAATCCGTATGCTGAAGCAAGCTGGTCAGGCTGTACCAGAAATTAAACCGACTTTGGAAATCAACCCAGAGCATCCACTGGTGAAAAAATTGGAAAGCTCTGCGCAGTTTGATGATCTTGCAAATGTGATTTTTGATCAAGCTGTGATTGCAGAAGGTGGTTTGCCTGAAGATCCTGCAGCTTATGTGAAGCGCATTAATAGTTTACTGATGAAATAAATGATTAAAAAAACCTCTGATTCGTCAGAGGTTTTTCTTATGGATAAATGTAGAGTTATCCACAGTTTCGTTGCTTATTTCATCAGAACAATGTTTCCAAGCGGACAAATGTACTCACATAATGATTCCGATCTTCTCGGTGATCATTGAAATAATTTAAATCGCCTTGAACAAAAAACCATTCACGCCAAAGCGGTTGTCTCCAAGAAACAAAAGGCCCCCAACTGTTTAAGCGCAGGTCATTATTGTTGTAATAACCACCTGTATAGATACCATAGTTAAATTTGTTGTTGGCAAAGAATTGGTGCTGACGAAATATTCGGTTATCCCATCGTAAGTCATCATCTTGATCATCTGCATAGGTGAGGCTGAGTTGATCTGATAAAAAGGGTTCATTCGGACGAGCATGGATGAGTTCTAAATTGGTTCTAAGATAGTTTTCGCTTTGGCTGCCATAGCGATAGATTTGCTCAGCATTAAAACGGAAATCATTTTCTAAATCCCAATATTTTTTCGCGCGTAAGCGTAAGTAAATGTCATCCCCTGAACGTATACCGATATCTGCATCTGTTTCAAACGGAAGTTTTTTCGAAAAGTTCGACCAGCGTAATGCAATGGATCCATTGTTATCACGTGTTTGTTTTGAATCAAATTTTTTGTCTGGGTCCTGATTTGGTTGGGTGTTAGTATTGGCAATATTATTATCAAATTCATCATCTAGTGAATCATCACCGAAGACCAAGCTAAATCTTTTCTCTAATGTGGGAAGCTTAATTTTTCCTCGAATACGAGGTTTGACTTCATAGCCATCATATTCGTTCCAATAGTTATCCAACATAAAACGAATCGTTGCAGAAGCAGGTTTATCAGGATCAACATCGCCAAACCAATCATCAATTTTCACAGAAGTGCGATCTGCCCAATTGCGAATATCTCGCTGTTTTCGATCTACCCAAGTTTTCTCCTCAGTCTCAGACATTGGTGGAACATTAGGTTGATTAGATTGTTCAGGGAGTATCGTTGGGGTTGCATCAACCCATTTGGGAATATAGTTCAGAACGCTTTCAGAGCTTTTATTATGCGTCTCTTGAGTATCATTTTGCGAATCAGGAGTGGTTTCATCAGCAGCGTAAGTCACATTAATTGACCCAAGCGAAAGTGCCAAAATGCTGTAAAAAAGATGAGCAGGTACCGTTTTTTGGAAAATATTCATAATGAAAACTTTTATATTGTTCTTAGTATCAATTTTGATTATTTCATCAATAAAATCAATACCAAGACACAAAAAGCAGCAATTCATTCATTTGGGTTTACAAGAAAAATGTATTCGCCAAAAAAGAAAAGTCATCAGCAAAATTTTGATGATGACTTACGTATTATATTAAGTAGATCATGATAGATCTGAATTTTCTAAAGCTTGATATAAATCATTGACGGAAATAGGTTGAGCAAGGCGGCTAATCACTTGACGAATTAATTGCCATGTATAGCCATCAGTACGATCAAGCAATAGGTAAGGATAAGCTTGATCTTCGGCGGATAACTTAATCCGTTCTGCACCATGGATGACACGAATCTTTTGATGCTCTTTGAGTAAAATAACAGGAGTTAAAAAGTTCGCTGCTGTTTCCTCAAAAGGAATAAACTTTTTCGTGTTAATAAATGATGCTGGAATATATGGGTACGCTTCTTCATTTCGTTGCCAAACTTGTGCACCGTTCATAATGCATTCATTAAAAAGTGTTTCATGTTGATGATAAAACTTTTTAAATGTCGTCCAAGTGGTTTGATGAATTGAGCTTGTTCGAGTGTGACGTTGGTCTGTATATGCTTGTAGCACTGTAATCGCATAGTCGACACTATGCGTACCAATTAGAACCACATAATGTGAAAACTGACCTTGCTCGTAAAGTTGTTCCGCAATGAAAATTTGAGCGGTTCCCCAGTGTGGTTGCTCATCATTTTCTGCTTTTAAATAGAGCCAATCAATTTTGATATTTTGATTAATTTCATCATGTAGTTCTACACGATACAAGGATGGATATAATTTAGGATCTACACGCTCTAAGCGACATAATAGACCATCTAAATTAAAATCTTTGAGTGCAACAGGCTTCGCTTTATTAATATTTGCAACAGAAGGTGAGTTTTGTCTAAAGCTTGGTCTAGGACGTGTTGCCGTGACTGTACTTGAATTACTCGAAGGCGTTACAGGTTGAATTTTTTCTTGAATAATCGCTTCGAGTTGTGACTCAAAGTTTGCAGTTTCTTTACGTAATAATGATAGTTGTTCTTGAGCAGACAGCGTTGTCGGCATTTCGTTGTGAGCTTCTAAAACTGGAATGATGGTCTTTAATTCCTCATCAGTCCGAATAAATTCACGACTATGCTTTTTTAACCATTCAAGTGCTTCTTGAGTTGAGGTCATCCATGGACTTTTTAAGAATGATAATGACGGACGAATGACCCATATTTGCCAATGCTGTGATTGACGTAGAGCGGCCCAACCCATATCTGCCGAAGCAAATAAGGCACTTTCAACTCTTCCCATAAAATTATAGGTTCCACGATAAGTCATTGAGAAACCATAATCTTCTAAATCTTGTTTTGAAAATTCTTCTTGTTGCATAAATTCTTTAAAAGCCGTTAGTTCATCCTGAAACAGTGGGTCATTACAAGACGCACAGATATCTTTGATTCGTTGTTTCGATTTTGCAATTTCAAAAAGTGAAGCTTTATTATCATTGAGGCCAACGATCAAATGTTTGAGCTCGTCAACCAATAGTGCTTTCTCTAATACGTCCATTGCCTGTTTCCTTAGAGATAGGCTTGAGCCTGTTTTAAATAATGAATCAGTACTACATTTACAGCATTTTCGAGCAATTTATATTCAGTTGTAGTCGTCAGAGTATGCTGATGCGCTAATGCTACAAGCTGTTTTATACAAATATGTTCAGGCTGAACTTGACCACTCAATAAGGCTTGTAACTCTTGCATTTCCATAACAAAAGATTGTCACTTTATGACGATTATAGAAGAAATATAGGCAAAATCTAGAGAACGTCAATTGGTAGAGAATCTCATTTGAGGATTCTAAATCGAGATGTTGATCATGTTTTATTGGTAAAATAAAAACACTTTAAAACAATGAATCGGATAATTAGATGGTACTGCAAAAATACATCTATAAATTTATAAGCAGCTTGTGATTTTGTTCACAAATCAACTAGCTAAAAGTTGAGCAATAAGCTCATGAACTTTGTTACAGGATTTTTTGGCTGAGATAGGCGGTATTTTTTTAAAGATAATTGGTTTAAATCAACAGATTAAGTTCTATAAAGAATGAGCTCTATCTAACGATAAAACTCATCTGTAGGTTTAATTATTTATGGTTTGATTTCGCAAGAGTCGTCATTACATTGTGCAGCATCGGCCTGTTCAATATTTTGATTATCTGAATTTGCTTGCTGCAAAGCTTGTAAGAAAACTTCACGAGGTTGCGCCCCCGCAAGTGCGAGCTTTTGATCAAACACAAAAAATGGCACGCCAGTAACTTTAAGTTGCTCATGTGCAATTTTTTCATCATGACGAACAAAATCAGCGAGTTCATCTGAATCTAATACATATTCAACTTCAGCATTGTCTAAACCGATACGTGATGCAATTTCCTCAACAACTTCACGCTCTCCAATCGCAAGACCTTCCGTCATATACGCGTGGAAGAACGCTTCTTTTGCTTCGTTTCCTAGCCCCTTGCTTTGTGCAAGATGAATCATACGATGTGCATTAAAGCTATTACCTGAATTGGCTTTCTGCCATTGGAAGTCGATTCCTTCTGATGCTGCCATTGCTGCAACATTACGCTCCATCTCTTCCATTTCAGCGTAGCTTCGACCGTACTTTTTGGCTAAACGCTCTGTATTTGACGTGTCGTGTTTTGCGGGTGCATTTGGATCAAGTTCAAAACTATGCCAATGGATTTCCAGCTCAATACCTGCTTCCTCAGCCACATGCTCTAAACGTTTTTTACCGATATAACAAAAAGGGCAGACCACATCTGACCAAATATCTACACGCATGATTGATCTCTTTAATTAACATTAAACGGATAATAGGGACTGTGTACACGAATTTAAAGCGGTGTGAATGTAATGCAGCGTTACGTACACTGCAATAAAAACGATATACTATCTAAGTATTGTCTTGATTAAACTTAGATAAAACATAAAAAATATAATGAAATGAGGAGGCTTTATGCGCCGTTTATTAATTTTGATCGGTGTGGTCGTGCTGTGTATCGGTTCATTTTTTTTCTACCAACATTACCAACAGCAGCGTGTTTTAAATAATCAAAAAATGTTCGATGTGGTCATGTCTGAAAAAATGCGTGCTCTTTATATGCAAGCACAGGATTGGTCGACACCCGTACAGCTGGATATTCATGATGATCGTCTGTCAGGTGATTATAAGAAAATGTCAGAGTTTTTGCTGACTTATTGGATGCAAAATATTGAAGCGCGAAATCACTATTTACGTGAGTTAAAAGCTGCAAATTGGGATACATTTTTGGATGTTGAACGTTTGGATCGTGATCGTAAACAGGACTATGCAGAAACTGAAAAAATGCTTGCTGATGTAACAAAGATTTCCGCTGAATATGAAAAACAACGTCTACAACTTCAATTGAGTTCATTGCAACAGGCAAAGCAGTTGTCAATTGACGATGAAATGAAAACGTCATTATTGGTGAAAATTGAAAGCAATATCAATGCAGAAAATGCTGATGATATATTCGTTATAGAACAAAAAATTATTGAAAAAGCACAGGCAATGTTCGATTTATTGAAAAAGGATCAGTGGCAGAAAAAAGGTAAAATGATTCTTTTCCCAGAAACAGCGCAAGTAAAAAAATTTAATGCTTTATATCAAGATGTTTTAAAGCTAAATGCCAAAATGAATAACATCAAGAAAAACAATACTGAAGTTTTGGATGAAGAACTTTAAGTTTTAAAAAGACAATGATTTGATATTTAAGTCATTGTCTTTTTTAATGATCATCAATCGAAAATTTTATCTGCCGCTTGGAAAGGTAAGCTAACGACATCAATTGCGACTGCAAAGGGTAGCAGCACCAACTTCTCAAAAGGATTTAAGCTAGATTTTGATTGGTAACTTTCTTGCTTATTTGTGTAGATCGTAACTTGATAGGACTTGCTGAGTGCTTTGAGTGACGTGAGGTTGTTAGCAACAGGATACACCACACCAGCTAATTTAAGATCAAAACAGAATCGCTGTGCTTGCATACGTTCATCACTAGAACTTGAGCATTCTCTCGCACCATTTTCAATGAAAAACGCTAAGTCTTTTTTGCTTAAATCTTCTTTGAGCTTTACATAAGAAAGCGGCAGTGTGCCTGAGAAATGCCCGTCATTTTTTTCAGAATAAAAACTGAGGTCTCGTGTGATTTGAATGTTTTTCGGATCAAGCTTGCTGATTAGAGTGAAGAACTGTGCACCTCCCTGAGTGAGGACATAGCTATTCTTTTGACCCGCGATCACAATGCTATCTTTAGGTAAATTTGCAGATAGTTGGGCAGGGCGACCAAAGGCAACAACATTATCTTCAACTAAAGTAACTTTGGTGGCTCGATTATAAGTTTTATGATCTTTTGTGATGAGCGTTTTGGTTGCACAGCCTGATAATAGTATCCCTGTTATTGCACTTACGATAATTATGTTCTTTTGCTTGAAAAGCATCTATTTTCCCTTTGTAGATTTTAAATTTTTGAAGAATGATATTTTACCCTACCATCAAAACTAATGAGGTGGTGTTGTGATTTTATATTTGACTGCAATGTATTCTTAGCTGCCACGTTTAGGTCAGGGTAAACGTGGCAGCTAAATTATTATTCAGCTGTTTCTTCAAATAGTGGACTTAAAGGTTTTGTTACTTCAACAGAATGATGGCTTTTGGAAAAAGGTTTGCCTTGTAATAGACCACCTTTAGACCAGAGAATTTCTTTTTTCTCTAAATCAATTAGATGAATAATATACTGTTGACCTTCTTTAGGAATATATGTCGTTACAAAGCCTGCACCTGCGCCCATTGTTGCGAGCGTCACGCCAACGCTTAAAGCACCTGCAGTAAATTTTTTACCAAAAGATGCATCAGTACCTGTTGTCGATGTCATAAAGATATAGCGAGATTGAGTGAGTGCTTGAATGACGGCTACATCTTCATCACTTATTGGGAGTGCCTTTGAAATCGGTTGCTTATTCTTAGCATTTTGTACTGCTTGTTCAGCCTGTTTTTTAAAACTTTGATTGAGATGTAGCAAAGCTTGTTGCTGTTGAGCTGACAGGTCTCCTCTTTCCGAATTGATTAATGGAAATGAGTTAATTTCTGCGCGTTTAGTTTGATTGTTTAATTGATAATCATATTTTTTCAACTCTTCTTCTGGCATGAATCCGCAAACAAAAGGTGATAGCTTTTGATTCACTTTTATACCGTGTCGTTCTAAGCGGTTCGCGAATAGATCTGAGAATTTTAGAGCAGTTAAACGGGACTGTTCACCGACAATAAGGCTTGTTCCTAATTCACTTCGAATGAGACAGCCATCAGCAATGATAGAAACACCATCAGTTCGAAGCTGTGTCTGCGTTTGATTGAGTTTACTGCGTTCTTCTGGAGAAATTTTTGTGGTTGCACAACCTGTCACAGAAAGACAAATCGTGAGGGAGATGAGAAGTTTTTTCATTGTTACACTTGGTCTAGGTTGATTTGTATAAAATTATAAATAATGTAAGTTATATTATTATTTCTGTGTGAAAAAGTGAATTATTTAATGATATTTACCGTTTATCAGACCCATACTGAATCTATAACGACTTTGTTGTAACCTAATTTTATAGATTTTATTTATTCATCTTGAGCTGGTTGAAGTTTGCATATGGTGAATGATTTTTGGAGTAAGCGATGAACGTTTTAAAACGATCAGCCCTCATTTTTATTTTTTCTTCTATGATGGGCGTACCTGCTGTTTATGCTGAGGATGAAGTGGCTTCACTGCCTACGATCCGTCTCATGGCTGAATCTGAGTTACGTGAAGAAGTTGGGATTGTTCCATATCAAGAAGATAAAAATGTACGACAAGCCCTTCAACATCATCTCTATAAAGTCAATTTAGATATGCAAAATCAAGAAGTGAGTGAAAGTGTTGGAGGTCTTAATTACCAGCCTCAAGCTGCTCAACCTGATTTGTCATACGTTCCAGCGATATTACAACAATATATTTTGGCGGTGGCAAACGGTTTTCAGTCATCAGATCCAACGAATGGTGTTTTTAAAATGCTAGAACCATTGAATATCAATCGGGATAATGCAATTGATTTTCAGAATGGAACAATGAAAGTTGATCTTAGCGATCTTTTGAAATTACAACAGCAAATCCGAGATGGATTAAATCCTCCACCGAGTCCATTGTTTCCGCGTTAAAAATTTTATCCTAGCTATAAAAAATCCCCGCATATAGCGGGGATTTTTTATCTCAGTGTCGATTAAACACGTTCGATAATGGTCGCGATACCTTGACCAAGACCGATACACATGGTCGCAAGACCAATTTGCGTATCTTGTTGTTCCATCACGTTCAACAATGTTGTTGTGATACGTGCACCTGAACAACCCAATGGGTGACCCAATGCAATCGCACCACCATTCAAGTTGATGATGTCTTGTTTGTCATACACGCCTAAGCCCTTCATTACTGATAAGCCTTGAGCAGCAAATGCTTCGTTTAACTCAATAGTTTGGATGTCAGCCATCGTCAAACCAGCACGTTTAAGTGCTTTTTGAGTTGCTGGAACTGGACCATAACCCATGATTGCAGCATCACAACCTGCGATCGCCATTGAACGAATCACAGCACGTGGTTTTAAACCCAATGCTTGAGCACGTTCAGCAGACATCAATAACATTGCAGATGCGCCGTCAGAAAGAGCAGATGAAGTTGCTGCTGTTACTGAACCACCTTTAGGATCGAAAACTGGTTTCAATGCTTTGAATGCTTCAAGATTGGCATCAGCACGAATTACTTCGTCGATGTCGCAAAGGATTTTGAAGCCGTTAGCATCATGACCTTCTACGCCAACGATTTCGTTTTTGAAACGACCTTCTTGAGTTGCAGCCCAAGCACGACGGTGAGATTCAACACCGAAAGCATCTTGCTCTTCACGAGAGATACCGTTCATGCGACCTAACATTTCAGCCGTTAAGCCCATCATGTTAGATGCTTTTGCATAGTGTTTAGATGCTTCAGGGTTCAGGTCGATACCATGCATCATACCGACGTGACCCATATGCTCAACACCACCAATGATGAATACATCACCTTGATTCGTCGCGATTTGAGCAGCAGCCGTATGGATTGCCTGCATAGAAGAACCACAAAGACGGTTAACTGTTTGACCACCAGCAGTCTTTGGAATATCAGCCAATAAACCAATGTTACGAGCAATGTTCATACCTTGCTCTAAAGTTTGGTTTACACAGCCCCAGATTACGTCTTCAACTTCATTGGTATCAAACTGGTTACGAGCAACAAGTGCACGTACTAATTCAGCAGATAGACTGTCGGCACGTACATTGCGGAACATACCGTTACGTGATTTGCCCATGGCAGAACGAACGCCATCAACAATCACAACGTCACGTGGATTTAAAGTAGCCATTCACGTCGCTCCTTAACCGTAGAATTTTGTGTTGTTAGCAGCCATGTCACGCAACATTTGTGGCGCTTCATAAGCCTTACCTAAGTGTGCATATTTGTCGCAAAGCGCAACGTATTCAGCAACACCAGTTTGGTCGATGTAACGGCATGGACCACCACGGAATGGAGGGAAACCTACACCCATGATCATCGCCATATCTGCTTCAGAAGCAGTTGCAACAATGTTGTCTTCTAAGCAACGAACGGTTTCGTTACAGAAAGCAAGCATCATACGGTCAATGATTTCTTGGTTATCAAACTCGCGTTTTTCACCAGTAACGTAAGGAGCGATGATTTCGTATGCTGTTGGATCAACAGTTTTCGCTTTCTTACCTTTCTTATCTAACACGTATTTGTAGAAACCAACGTCATTCTTTTGACCAAGACGTTTTGCTTCATACATTGCTTCGATAGAACCTTTGTAATCTGGCTTCATACGGTCAGGGAAACCTTCTGCCATTACTTCTGCGCCATGAACACCTGTGTCGATACCAACAACGTCGATCAAGTATGCAGGACCCATCGGCCAGCCGAATTTCGCCATTACATTATCAACTTGCTGGAAGTCAGCACCGTCTTTAACGAGTAGGTCGAATGCACCGAAGTAAGGGAACAATACACGGTTTACTAAGAAGCCTGGGCAGTCGTTTACAACGATTGGTGTTTTACCCATTTTCTGAGCAAGAACAACAGTTGTTGCGATTGCTTCTTCAGAAGTTTTCTCACCACGAATGACTTCAACCAATGGCATCATGTGTACTGGGTTGAAGAAGTGCATACCAACGAAGTTTTCAGGACGTTGTAATGCTTTCGCCAAACGAGTAATCGAAATTGTAGATGTGTTAGATGCAATGATCGTGTTTTCACGAACATGTTTTTCAGTATCAGCAAGTACGATTTCTTTAACTTTTGGATTTTCAGTTACCGCTTCGATCACGATATCCACTTCTTTAAACTCATCGTAGCTCAAAGTAGGACGGATGCGAGCAAGTGTTTCACCCATTTGCGCTGGTTTCATTTTCTTGCGTTCAACTTGCTTAGTGAGCAAGCCATTCGCTTCTTTCATACCGAGTGCAAGTTGTGGGTTGCCAATGTCTTTCATGATGATTGGAGTGCCTTTGCTTGCCGCTTGGTAAGCAATACCACCACCCATGATACCCGCACCTAAAACAGCTGCTTGGTTTACAGGATGAGCACCTTTCTCATATTTTTTCGCAGTTTTCTTCACAACTTGATCGTTGATGAATAAACCGATTAATGCACCAGCTTGTGGTGTGATCGCAGCTTTAGCGAAACCTTGAGCTTCTGCTTTTAATGCGTCATCACGAGTTGAGCTTGCACCTGCTTGTAATGAGTCAAGCAATAACTTAGGAGCAGGGTATTGTGCAGGGTTTGCTTTAGCAAGAACCGCACCTTTCGCTGTATTGAACGCCATCATTTGTTCAAGTGGGTTCAATTTAATTGCGTCTAATTTTTCTTGACGCTTTGCTTTCCAGTTCAAACGACCAGCCAGTGCTTGTTTAACTAAGTCAAGAGCAGCTTCTTGGAGTTTGTCAGCAGCAACAACTGCATCTACAGCACCATCTTTAAGTGCAGCAGCTGGCTTCTTAGGATTCGCCATTGCCATCCACTCAACGGCATTGTCGATACCGATGACACGGCTTAAACGTACGCTACCACCAAAACCAGGATAGATACCCAATTTGATTTCTGGTAAGCCAACTTGAGCTTGCTCAGACATGACACGGTAGTCACACACTAAGCACATTTCAAAACCACCACCAAGCGCCATGCCATTGATTGCAGCCACTTTAGGGATGTCTAAATCTTCAAAACTGTTGAAGATTTCGTGTACAGGCATAAGCCAATCAATGATTGCTTGTTCACCAGCAGCGAAATTGTCGCCAAATTCAGTAATGTCAGCACCAACGATAAATGTTGATTTGCCAGAAGTAACAACTAAGCCTTTAATATCGTTATTGGCTTTAACTGCAGCAATTGCTGCTTGGAAGTCTTCAATGGTCGCACGGTTAAACTTATTAACCGACTCACCTTGTAAGTCAAAGCGGAATTCTGCAATTCCGTCCGCAAGCATTTGGACGGTAATGGCATTGCCAGCGTGGATCATGCCTGATCTCCCTTGTTGTGGAGGATTCTGAGTTGATGTCATAAAGCCTGAGTGCAATTAAGTGCACAAAATGCTTCGCTAATCTTACGATAACTATATCCAAAAAGGACATAACAAGTTGTATCAAGCCGTGACGCTAGGGTCATCTATTCTTTTTAACAAGATAAACTTTATGGTTTTTATGGTTTAGGTTTGTATTTTGTTATTTTAAATCAATGCCTTGGTTTTATTTCATATCAATTATTTTTGTTTCCTCATGATCTAAAGCTCAAAGATTTGCAAAATAATTACAAAATACAGATAAAAACTAGAGCCTTAAAAATAAATTTCTATGTCAGTTTTAGGTTAGATAAAAATGAATTATTTATTAAATTTTGATGGAAAATATTTTGAACACGCGTTAAATAAATTTGTAAATTTTATACAGAAAGGATTGTCTATTTTTTAACGTTGTATAAAATCCTGTGTTATAAAAATGTTTTAGAAAGTAATGTTATGTTAAAAAGAAAGTTTATTTTATGCTCTCTCCTTTCCGTTTTATTAACAGGCTGCGGTGGAGGCGGAGATTCAGGATCATCATCTGGTAATAATAGTGACCCAGCGCCAACGCAGGAAAAAGTTTCAGTTGATCTGTACTCTGTTAGTTATCAAGAAGATGAAGATCATTTGTATACTAAAAAATATTCTTTTGTAGATAATGTTGTTAAAGATACAGAGTTTTATACTCCTTTATCGGAAGAAGATTATCTACTGACAGAAGATACTTTATACACTGATACTTGGGTTGCGGCTAAAACAAAAGCAATTAGCGCATTGAACTTCTATTTCAGTGACGCGCCAAAAACAGGTTATTACAATACCTACAAAAAGATTAATCTTTCAGGAGAAAATGTCTTTGAACGTTTTTATCCTAGTTATAAAGTTATGTTTGATAAATTTGGTGTTCCAGAAGAGTTAGAAAATTCTAAAGTTGCTCAAGCTTATAATCGAATAGGTCCTCTATTTTTCCCACAAGGTTCTTATTGTTATCAAGTCCAAGAAGAAAAAACTGAAAAGCCGTATATCACTTTTTCTAAATCTGGTATGACCGAAGATAATTATGCTGAAGTTATTGATCAATTAGAAAACCAGTATAAAACTGAATTGTCGAAAGTCGGGCATACTTATAAGGTGAACACTGGAAAATGGAAAGGCTATTCGTGGCGTTATTATCGTGAATACGATGCTTATGGACAAATTTTTGACTTTGTTGTAATTAACTACAATGGAAAATTAGTTTTTGGAGATATGAATCATTTTGAAAATGTGCGACTGACAGACGTAATTACTCAACACACACAGCGTTTGAATGCGATGAACTCGTCAACTTTTGTTGAAGCCTATTATGCTCAGAAAGCAGTTTTGGAAGAACTTAATAAACATTGTTCTTGGTTCAATGAGGCCGCTGCTGATACGATCCTAAAATTATAACTTTGATTTGTATAAAAAATAATAATTAAATTTTGTATGCTGATTTGGAAAACTAAGTTCATGCCGAATCAGCATATCTATTTTTTCTTAGTGCATGCTTATTTTATCTTTTTATTCTTTATCTTGGTCCATTTCTTGCTGCATTCTGAGAAGGATATCACATTTATCTCATGAGGCTTGAAATGGATAGATTGTGCTTGATTTCAAGATCCATAGGTTCGCTTTTTCATATTAAAAGGCCGTCATCTACTGACAAAAAATGTTAGTTAAAGCTTGATGTGGAAAGCGTAAATCATCACCAAATACGATATAACCAAAATAACAGTTGTGTATCGACCCTCAATAATCTTGTTTGGACATGGGAGGTGTCAGGATGAAACCAACAGATCAAACATTGATGAAACAAATGCATATTTCCAGTGAGGAAATAGAGTACCGAAAATCATTACTTTCATTGACCAATAAAGAGTTAATGAGTCTCGTACAGCTTGGAATTATGTTGGAACCTTTGCTCGATCAAGTGGTCATCGAGTTTTATCAGCAACAAACGTCAGTGGTTGAAATCGCGACATTAATTGGTGATGTCGATACTTTATCCCGATTGCAGCGAGCACAACGACAATATGTCACTGAATTATTTTCAGGAAGTTACGATGCAAATTATGTCAATATTCGTTTAAGGATCGGTTTAGTTCATAAGCGAATTGGTGTTGAACCTAAATTATATTTATCAGCGATTTATCATTTAAAAACGCGTTTGATGTCTTTGGTTTATGAGCAATTGGGGGATACTGAACAATTTCATGAGGTGAGTTGTACGCTGGAAAAACTATTTATGTTTGATATTTCACTAGTGGTCGAAACTTATGTATGGAGTCTCGTCAGTGAATTAAAAACATCAAAAGAAAAAATTGAACAATATGCCAATGTTTTAGAAGATCGCGCGCAACAAATGGAGGCACTGTCTCAGACAGATGCATTGACGGGTTTATTAAATGTAAGACACCTCAATAGCATTTTGAATGCAACGATTTGTGCAGCAGAACATGCGCTTGAACCTGTTACAGTTGTTTTTATTGATATTAATGATTTTAAAGTGATAAATGATAGTTTTGGGCATCCACATGGGGATCAAATTCTAAAAATTGTTGCCGATGGAATACGCTTTGTTGCGCGGTTGGATGATCATTGCTTTCGGTGTGGAGGTGATGAGTTTTGTATTATTTTTCCTCGTTGTACTGAATTACAAGCGACAGAAAGTTTTGTTCCGCGATTATTGCAATATATTCAGCAAATTGAACCCACCATTACCCTGAGTATTGGCATAAAACAAACAGATCATGTTGAGGGCTATCTTGAAGCAGCAGCTTTGCTTCATGAAGCGGATGCTCGTATGTACCAAGCAAAGAAACAATTAAAGGTGAAAAGTTAAAAAGCAGATAAGCTTTTATACCATAAGATTTTGATATTTAATGACTAATATTTTTATGTGTTTATAGAGAGGAGGAATTCATCAAAAGCGTATAGAAATTATAGGGGATGGTGTTAAAATTTGGCGATTAATTTTTTTGTGCCGATTTCAATGATTAAATGGATCATATTAGCGATCTTTATCACATCAGCGCTTTATATTCAGCGTCGTGGTAAAGTGAAGCACTCGTTTTATCGTCAATTCTTTGACCATTCAACGATTTTAGCGCCGATCAATTTCTTGATGTACATGTTCTCAAAAGTGCCGAATCAGCCTTATATTGATACTCAACATTTTAAGGACTTAAAAGTTCTAGATGAAAATTGGGAAATGATTCGAGACGAAGCAAAAGCATTGTATGAAAAAGGAGGAATTAAAGCCTCAAGTACTTACGATGACTTAGGTTTCAACTCGTTCTTTAAAACAGGTTGGAAGCGTTTCTATTTGAAATGGTATGACTCGGCTCATCCATCTGCGGCTGAACTCTGCCCTAAAACAACAGCTTTATTGAAAACACTCCCAACAATTAAAGCCGCTATGTTTACTGAGCTTGCACCTGATAGCCGTTTGGTTCGTCATCGTGACCCTTATGCAGGCTCATTACGTTATCACTTGGGTTTGATTACACCCAATGATGATCGTTGCTTTATTGATGTGGATGGTGAGCGTTATTCATGGCGTGATGGTGAAAGTGTGGTCTTTGATGAGACTTATATTCATTATGCTGAAAATAAGACTGATCAAAATCGTATTATCTTTTTCGCTGATGTGGAACGTCCTTTAAAAACACGTTTGATGGAAAAATTTAATCACTGGTTTGGCAAAAGCGTGATGACTGCTGCGAGTTCTCCGAATGAAGCAGGTGATCAAACAGGTGGCTTAAACAAAGTCTTTGGTTATGTTTACCAGATTCGTATAAAAGCGAAAGCATTAAAGAAATCGAACCGTAAGCTTTATTACTTTTTAAAGTGGTTCATTATGCTGGGATTATTTTTCCTTATTTTTATAAGACCTTATGTGTTTAAATAAGTGAAAACATAAGACGCCCTTTAAGGGCGTTTTTTATACTTTGTTTATAAAATATTTTTAATTTCTAAAATTAAGCATAGGAAAAAATATGCAAACCTTTCGTTCAAAAATAGATTGGTGGTTCTGGGGCGTGGTGATCGCAACAACAGGCCTATTATTGCAATTTTTATGGACGATGTATGTGAAAGGAACAATGCAAGAATATTCTGAACATGCTGCTGTTTACTTATTCTCGATAGTCTTGCTTTGGTGGCCGATCTTCAATACACGTTATATCGTGACAGAGAATGATTTAATCATTCATTCAATGCTATTTAAATGGAAAATAAATAAGGCTGATATTATAAAAATAAGTGCATCGAATCATTTAATTTCTTCGCCTGCTTTGTCTTTAGATCGTTTACGCATTGATTATGCAAAAAATGGCAATGTGACACATATTTTGGTTTCACCTAAAGATCAAAAAGCTTTCTGTCTTGCATTAGAACACGATTTGACTAAGTAATTATCAGGCTGTTCATTTTCCTGTATCTCTAATAATTTTTATATTTTTAATTATACCAAGTGGTATAATTTTGATGGTATTTAATTCATTTTAACCACGAGAAAACATAATGAAAAAACAATTATTGATTAGTTTAAGTCTTTTAAGCTTAGTTGCTTGTAGCGATGAAAATGATGATATCTATGGAACTGTTGATCCAAAGAATAAAGCCTTTTATAGTTATGATATTGCGACAGCAAACACCTCAAATAAACTCACTAAAAAATCATATCAAGTTGATAAAAATAATGATCTTTTAATTAGTTATACAGAAACACCGAAGTTACAGACTGAAGCACTGCGTAATTTTATAACAAACAATGGAATATCAACGATTTTTCCGCCACAGAATACAAATGCTGCTTATATTGTGGGCCGTAAAGCAACATTTAGTGATACTGTGTTGGAATATGAACCTAGTAATTTAGAGCAAAGAACAAGTTTTAAATTGACCTATCAACTGAAAAAAATTGATTTATCTGGTTTAGATGTTTCTAACTATGTGAGTTACTTTTTAACTCAAGCATCAGCTTCATCTTCGATTAGTGATGCAACCTTACAAATTATTCAGGCCTTATTATTATCGACTCAAGATAAGTTTCCGTCAGGCGCAACGTGTTGGCAAAAACAAGTTCAGTTGAGTACTCAAGATTATATTGAATCTTATCCAACACAAAATCTGTCGCATGTCAGTACCAATAGTAATATTCAAAATCAAGGAATTTGGCAAAATGCCGCTTGGACAGCATTTCAACCGAATACTGAAATGAATTTAGCTGATACCCGAATTCGCCATCAATCTCTGGAGTATTGGGGTTTTTATCACAATACAAGAGAAGTGAATGCTGTATCACCAGCAAATGAACTGGCATGTGATTTCTTTAATGAATCGGCCTTCAAGAGTGTTGATAGAGTGTTAAGTAAAGTTCTTTGATTTGACCATGTCTTGAGTGATTCAATCGATGGATTTCAACTCAATTGACTTGAAATTCATCTATTCAGGCTACATCATCAAAAGCATTACTGATAATGAAAGTCTGCTGTGAACTCAAACGCTCGTGAACACATTGAAAAAATACTTGCTCATATGACCCAATTGCCCGGCGTTTATAAAATGCTAGGCAAGGATGGTGAGCTATTGTATGTTGGCAAGGCAAAAAATTTAAAAAATCGTGTTTCGAGCTATTTTGTAAAAACCATTGAGCACCCTAAAACACAAGCATTGGTTGCTCGAATTTATGATATTGAATCGCTGGTGGTTCGTTCTGAAACCGAAGCCTTATTACTTGAACAAAACCTAATTAAACTACATCGCCCGCCGTATAACATTATGTTGCGGGATGATAAGTCCTATGTATATATCTTTGTCTCAGCCGATAAACCTTTTCCACGGATTGCCAGTGGACGTGGTAAGGGCAAACATCAAATTGGTAAGTTCTTTGGTCCTTATCCAAGTGCATATAGTGCAAGAGATACCTTGCTGGTTTTACAAAAGCTATTTAATGTCAGGCAGTGTGAAAATAGCTATTTCTCACAACGAAAACGACCATGTCTTCAGTATCAAATCAAACGTTGTACTGCCCCTTGTGTTGGGTTGATTAGTCCTGAAGAGTACAAAGAAGATGTTGATAACTCGATCCGCTTTTTGCAAGGTGATACAAAAGAGTTGAACCAAGAGTTGATTGGGAAAATGGAGCAGGCTGCCGCAGAGCTAGAATTTGAGAAAGCCGTTTTTTATCGTGATCGTCTCGCATTATTACGCGAGGTACAGGCACAGCAAGCTGTATTTAAAATTAAAGGTGAAGCCGATATTTTAGCAATCGCTTATCAGGCTGGCGTGACTTGCGTGCAAATTATGTATGTGCGTAATGGGCGGATGTTAGGCGGTAAGAGCTATTTCCCAGATATGTTGGGTGATGATTTAGGACAGATGTTAAGCGACTTTATTGCCAATTTTTATTTTCAGGTTGCAGATGAAGTTCCGACTGAGTTGATTGTGAATGTTGAAGTGCCTGATCGAGTCCAACTAGAAGAAGCACTACAACAAACCTTTAATAAAAAAGTTCAAATTAAGCATAAAGTGCGTGAGACCCGAGCTGAGTGGCAAGAGCTAGCACAAATGAACGTCCAGCATGCAATTAAAGGCAAACTCAGCAATCACTTAGAGTTAAATGAGCGTTTTCATCAGCTTGAACAAGTGGTTGGAAGACCGATTGACCGAATCGAGTGTTTTGATATTAGCCATACTATGGGTGAAGCACCAATTGCTTCCTGTGTTGTATTCGATCAGGGTGGAGCACGAAAACGCGATTATCGCCAATTTGCCATTCAAGATATTACAGGTGGCGATGACTATGCAGCGATGCGTCAAGCATTGATCCGTCGTTATAAAAAGAATATGTTGCCTGACTTGCTTCTAATTGATGGCGGTAAAGGTCAGCTGCATATGGCAATAGACGTGATGCAAGAGCTTGAGTTAGATGCATTTATGATTGGAGTATCAAAAGGTGAAGGGCGAAAACCCGGCTTAGAGACGCTTCATTTTACTGATGGAACTAAAATTCAATTGTCAGAAGATCATAAAGCATTGCATTTGATTCAGCAGGTTCGAGATGAGGCGCACCGTTTTGCAATCACGAAGCATCGCGCGAAGCGCGATAAACGTCGCAGTAGTTCCGTATTAGAGGCGATTCCTGGACTGGGTCCGAAACGCCGCCGAGATTTACTCACGCATTTTGGTGGCATTCAAGGTGTATTAAAAGCATCTGAAAAAGAACTGATGTTGGTGCCAGGCTTGGGTGAAGTCATGGCTAGGACAATTTATAAAATTTTGCATGAATAATTTGACCGATTGACCAAATTATTCACTGACTGATAAGTTAATGACCATTCACAAATCAACCAAAACATTCAAAGATAGGATGTTTTGACGGTTAAGGAAAAACAATGTCATTGCTTTCTCTCTATCAACAAATTGAACAACAAGAATGGATTGATATCCCAGCGGGATGGCTACAGGGGCGTACAGTCTTTGGTGGCTTAGTTGCAGGGCTATTGGTCCAAAAAGCAATTTGTGCAGTGAACGATCCTGAAAAGCAGTTATTGAGCTGTAATGTCACTTTTGTCGGGCCTGTACAGCAAGGGCCGGCGAAATTGACTGCTGAAATTTTCCGAGAAGGTAAATCTGTTACCAGCTTAGAAGTCCGCTTATGGCAAGATGATGCGGTTCAAAGTATTTTAGTTGCGAGTTTTGGTCTCCGTCGAGAATCTCGCATTGTTGTCAATCATCAGCCGCAAGTTCCAGATTATCCAATGCCAGATCAGCTCGAAAAAATGGTCTATCTAGAAGGATTAATGCCTGAATGCTTACAACAGTTTGAATTGTGTTGGGCGGAAGGAAGCTATCCGATGGCAGGGAGTAAAGTTCCAGACTTCGGTGGTTGGAGCCGTTTTTCACCTCTGCAACATTCAAACCGTGAAATGTATTTGGCTGATTTATTTGCATTGATGGACGTATGGCCACCGGGCGTCTTGCCGATGTTTAAAACGCCTGCACCTGCAAGTTCTTTAACATGGCATATTACTTATCTTGATCCGATTGGGAATCAAATCCAAGATTGGTTCAAATACAAAGTCGTGACACAAGTTGCTGAGCATGGCTATTCAACTGAGTATGCCTATGTCTGGGATAGTCAAAACCGTTTAATTGCAGTGCTTCGACAGACAGTTGCTGTCTTTGCCTAGTCGACACTGCGCAGCATTTCGTATAAAGTTGCTTACAGTTGGATACAATCTCGGCACATCCTTTGTGCGACATGCATATTTGATGCGAACAACATGGCGGTGTTTATGAGCACAGGGCGAATCCTGAACATTCCGAATATTTTGACTTTGGCGCGCATTGCCCTTATTCCTGTTTTTTTGGTGATTGCTTATTGGCCACCAGCGATTGGAATTGCTGAGCATCATGGGGGAATGATGCGGCATATGGTGCTGACAGCCATTTTTGTGCTTGCAGCAGTGACAGATTGGTTTGATGGTTATCTCGCAAGAACCCTTAATCAGACATCTGCTTTTGGGCGTTTTCTAGATCCAGTTGCTGATAAGTTAATGGTCGCAGCGGCGTTGATTGTACTGGTGCAATGGCAACCCACCATTTCGATGGCATTTGCAGCAATCGTGATTATTTCTCGTGAAATTACCGTATCGGCTTTACGTGAGTGGATGGCAGAGCTTGGTGCGCGTACCAGTGTTGCGGTATCAACCGTGGGGAAATACAAAACAGCATTTCAAATGATTGCAATTAGTGTGTTTTTACTTAATTGGAAGCCATTGGAAATGTGGGCTTATGCTTTATTGTACGCCGCAGTAATTTTGACTCTGTGGTCGATGTTCATTTATATGAAAGCAGCATGGCCGTATTTGAAACAACCGTAAATGTTGTACTCGATATACTTTAATTAGAAACTTAAAATATTAATAAAATCATAGCATTCACTTGGTCTGATTTGATCATGTGAATGCTAAAAATGATGAATCAGGAAAATAAATTAATGTCATCTCTACTTTATTTATCTAATCAAGCGTTATATCAACTGCAAAATCAGCAATCACAAAGTATTGATTGTCATGCGGTGAGCCAATATAAAAAAAAATTTGCAAGAAATTAAGCAACGTAAGCAATGGAAAACCACAGGTACAGGTGCGCAATTCATGGGCTTACGCAATTATGATGATCCTGATGAGCTAGCGCATATTTTTCCTGTAGATGCGGTGTTGACGAATGAACAGCAGATAATTTACGCAGCTCGATTGCAGGATGGCTGTGCGATTTATATCAAATCATTAGCAGCCCTAGAACAGCCTGAATCTTTGGTACTGCGTAATAATGAGTTTATTGTTCATCATCTTGATTATGATACGCAGAATCAACGCTTAATTTTATCTGCAAGCAAAGGTTATGCTTTTGAACGTCATCTATGCGTTCTGGGTTTAGATTCAAGTCGTATTCAATATATTACCGAGGGGGATTGTCAGGATGAGCATCCATATTTTGATCCTGAAAATCCCAATGTTGTTTATTACGATAGCTGTGGTTTTGCCTATGATCATCAGGGTAATGTAAGTATTGGCCCTAAAGAAATTTGCCGTTTGGATTTGAAAACAGGGGAACTTGAAACAATCCTAAGTGACCCACGTTATGATTTTTATAAACCCAAGGTGGGCAAAAATGGGCAGTTATATTATTTAAAACGACCATATCAAGGTCAAAATTATAGTGGTAGCTCTATAAAAGATATTTTGATGGCGCCGTTTAAAATTTTACGCGCTATTTTTGGCTGGTTAGATTTTTTCACACAACGTTATACCGGTGAGTCTTTAAAATCGACCTCTGGTGCCAACCCTGCTAAGGCAAGACAAAAGTCTGAAGAAGAATTATTTGTCGAAGGTAATCTAATCAAAGCACAGAAGACATTACAGCAAAATCAAAATGCAGGGGAAAAGTTTGCAGGAGTGATTCCACGTAATTGGGAATTAGTTCAGCAATCTGCATCAGGTGAGCAAAAGGTTTTGAAGAAAGGAGTACTCAGTTATGCGCTTGGTGTTGATGATTCAGTGTATTACTCCAATGGAAAGTACCTAGTGTCAATCAATGCTGATCAAACTGAACAGATGTTAGTTGAAGCTAAATTGATTCATAAAATCATGTGCTAAATATTAACTATGATCTTGAGGCCTTCTTTTTAGAAGGCTTTTTTATTTTTAGATGGCAAGAAAAAAGCCCATAACAACGATGAGCTTAGTTCTCTGAGGAAAGTCATGCTCTTTTGGGAGAGTATGCTGAAGAACATAATCATAATATGAGAATATGTTGATATTTACAACCGTGAAAAATGTAAATATTTTTTAATATTCTCAATTCTAATTAATTTGGTTCTCAGAAAGTGTTGCAAACTTATGTTCAATTTGCGCTGCATTGCTTTGTAAAATTTCAATTAACTTTTGAATATTTAGAAAATCGAAACGGTTCTTAGAAGCGACCAAAGTGAGTGCAATCGGTGCTTCTTTGTTTGAGAAGCGAATTGGCACGGAGAGACCACAAACAAGAGGGTCAATCTCACCTTGCGATAAATAGAAGCCTTGTTTTTTTATCTTCCGCATTTGTTGAGTGAACTCATCTAAATTATTGGCAAAGCCAACTTGAGCCAACTCTTGAGTGAACTGTTGGTAATAAGCCTGTATCCGTTGTTTGGTGAGGTGTGCGATCACAATCTTAGGCGAAGCGCCCACATATACAGGACGTGGACAACCACGACCATAAGAGATCAGCTCAGCCTCTTTGAACGTCTCATGATGTAAGTCAATGCAGTAATCATGATTTAAATAGGTGAGTAAGCAACATAATTCTGTGCGCTCAACGATATCACGCATAAAAGGGATGCTGATTTGTACCAGCGGATCAGTACTATGCGAAATATAGTCTAAAACTGCAATCTTAGACCCTAAAGTGTAATCACCAGAAGTTCCACTAATACGCTTCAACATATCACTAGAAACAAGTTCTTTGAGATAACGATAGGCCGTTGGTTTGGATAGACCAAGCTCATCACAAATGATATCGACATTGATAATCGGACGTGACACTGAAAAGAGATCCAGTACAGTGAGAATTTTACCAAAACTCGAAATTGCCATGATGGGTTGTCTACTCCTAAAAAAACGTGAAACTCGAACTTTTATTGCTTTATAACAGAAAAGCAGAACAGCGTGTGTGGACTTTTAAAACTGATCATTTTTAATCAATAGATTTCGGTTGAAATTGAGAAAAAAGATAAATTTTATAAGGTTTATTCTAGATTAAATTTAAGAATTATCAAATAGTGATAATTTATCTTGACTATTCTGCTTTGTTTTGAAAAAATCAACAACACAATGTCTTATTTGGATAATTATTTTTAAGCAAATTGTCCAAACATTGTGTATCACTCCAAATAATTAGTTCTCTATCACGCTGATTTGAAGTCTTTCGAATCAACAAGCGTGTTTGCATTTCATTATTTTGATAAGGAAATGTGCAAGAGGCTAATTCAGCATTGAGAATAGTTCATGATCCTTAAGCAGTTGTTGGCTTTTAGACCGAGCCAGCTCGACATCATTTTTGCGTGCAAAATTTTTGTGGCAGGTATGCTGGCGCTGTTTATTTCATTTGAACTTGATTTGATTAATCCAATGTGGTCGATTGGAACGGTCATGATTATCGCAAGTCCATACTCAGGTATGGTGTCTTCAAAATGTGTTTATCGCTTAGTAGGCACAGTTGCGGGCGCGATCATTGCTTTATTATTGACACCTCATTTTATTAATACGCCGTGGTTATTCACGATCATTTTATCTTTATGGGTAGGATTTGCCTTATACGTGTCCCTATTAGACCGTACCCCTCGCAGTTATGTGTTCATGCTGGCGGGCTATTCAACGGCAATGATTGTCTATAACGCGATTACTTATATTGATACCTATAACATTTTTGATATTGCGCTTGCACGCGTACTCGAAATTTCAGTTGGTGTCATTTCCACAGCAGTTGTTTCTGCAACACTTTTTCCTGTGCATATTGGCACGATGATTAAACAGCGTGTTAATAAAACACTCAATGATTTAGAAAGTACTTTTGAAAAGTTGATCACTGCGCAAGCGTCTTCAGAAAATTACACACAAATTTTGTCTGTGATTACTCGAGATGCATCAGATATTCATGCACTAGCAGTGCATTTGAATTATGAAAAAGGTGAGCTTAAAGGCATGACTAAGCCGTTGCAGGAAATGCTGCATCAGGTTTCGTTAGTGGTTGCAAATCTGGTGGCTTTGTCTCAACGAGTCAAACAGCTTGAACAAATGCAGTTGATGAATTTAATGCCGCATCTCAATCTGATTCGACAACATACCTTGGCCTTCCTCAAGCAGGATAGAACCTTAATACCAAATGACTTACTGACACTGCCAGTAGATTTTGAACATGATTTTTCTGAACTTATGAATTTAGCAACACCTGAGCAACAAATTGTGTTGGGTGCGTTAAAAATGGATGTGCGTCATTTCATTAGCAACACTTTAGCTGTGAAATTGTTATGGCAACAGATTCAACAAGGTAAAAAAGAAATTCCTGCTGAAATCACCGCAATTACCACTAAATATCCAAGTTTGCATCGTGATCATGGTATTGCGATTCGTGGTGGGATTAGTGCGGTATTGATTACTTTTATTGTGACTGGGGCGTGGATTTTATCTGGCTGGAAGGCTGGTTTTATGATGGCGCAAATGGGCGCGATCACGGCTTGTATTTTGACAGCACTGGATAATCCTGTGCCTGTACTGCGTATTTTTATTTGGGGCAGTATTGTTTCTGCTGGTCTGGTGTTTTTATACGCTTTTGGAATATTTCCGCATATTACCCACTTTTGGCAATTGGCGTTGGTTTTATTTCCAGTGTTTCTTGTTGCAGTCAGTATGATGGCAAATCAGATGTTAATGCCTGTTGGGATGGTGCTTGGGATTAACACCATGATGGGGTTGAATCTCCACAATAAATACACGATGGATGCGGTGTCCTATTTAGATAGTTCATTCGCGATGATCTTGGGTGTGTTGGTTTCGTTAATTGTGATTGACTTGGTTCGTGCGGTTTCTCCAGATGCCAGTGCAACACGTATTTTGGCTTTACATTATCAAGCGATGCGACAAGCGCTGCACATGCCTTATGGTAGTGACTTTAAAATTCATCTACGCAGTATGTTAGATCGGGTTGGTGTACTGAATACCAAGATGGTACAGAATCCTGAAATTAAGGCTGCAATTCAAAATGCATTGATCGAAAGTAGTTCAATCGTTGACTTAGTTCGTTTACAAGAGATTAGTCAAAAGTTACCGCAACTTGTGGAGTTGCAGCATGAAGTGACCGTTTTACAAAACCAGCTTGCTGCGTATTTCCACTCACAAGAAAAGCAAATATCAAGTTGGCATTTTCCTGTGCAAATCGTACAGCAAGTGAATCAATTACAGCAGGTCGCTCAGCAGATCGAAGATGATGAGCTCCGTCAAAGATTACTGATTTCTTTAAATAATATTTGTAAAAGTATTGGGCATGTTTCTACTGAAGATATGCATGCAGAAACGTCTGGTTTAGGTGTCTCTCATGGGTGAAATTAACGTTTATGGGATCTATTTCCCGATCCTACTGGTACAGGCTGTGATTGCTTATGTACTGTTTAAACTTCTGACACCAGCAACAGATCGCCTAATTCAAAAAGGTTGGATCGCATTACCAAGTATTTTTAACTTATGTTTTTACTTGGGTCTTATGTTGTTGGTGCATTGGTTGTTTGTTTGGTTGTGGGTTTAAGGTCTGATTAGACGCTGTTCCTGAAATTAATGATTTAAAAATAAGTGGTAAAGGTGATAAACATGAATGCATTTGATGTGCGAAAGATCATACGTCCAATCGTATTGCTTGTTGCGGTTCTAATCGCAGTTTATACCATCGTGCATTTATGGAATTACTACAATGCCGCGCCTTGGACACGTGATGGTCGTGTCCGTGGTGATGTGATTCAAGTCGCTTCAGATGTGAATGGTTTAGTCACAGAGGTGCTTGTTCAAGATAACCAGACGGTAAAAAAAGGTCAGGTTCTCTTCAAAATTGATGTTGCACGTCAAGCTTTGGATGTTGAGCAAGCAAAGTCTGATTTGGCCAAAGCCAAAGCAGGTTTGGCACAAGCACATGCAAATCTAGCAGGTGCTAAAGCCAGTTTGGTTAAAACTGAAGCCAATATGAAATTGGCTGAAAAGAATGCGGCTCGTTACGCTAGCTTAATGGATGGAGCAATTTCTAAACAAGAGCAAGATCAGGTGTTTGCAACGCGTGATCAAGCACTCGCTGAACGCGAGCAATTAACGGCAAGTATTGAACAGGCGAATGCGGCGATTCAACAGCAGCAAGCATTGATTGAGGTTGCCAATAGTAATTTACATTTGGCGCAGTTGAATTTACATCGTTCTGAAGTGGTTGCACCTGCTGATGGTACGTTATCGAATTTTGATTTACGTGTTGGTAATTATGTGAAAGTTGGACAAGCTGTTGCTGCTTTGCTCGATCGCCATCAGCTCTATGTTGTGGGATATTTTGAAGAAACTAAACTCGATCGTATTCATGTTGGTGATGTCGCAACGATTCAACTGATGGGTGATCGTCAAAAAATCCGTGGGCATGTGCAAGGCGTTGCGACAGGGATTGAAGACCGAGAGCGTTCAGGTAGTTCAAATTTATTGGCCAACGTAAATCCGACATTTAGTTGGGTGCGCTTGGCGCAAAGAGTACCTGTAAAGATTGTGTTAGATGAGCAGCCGAAAAATCCATTGGCTTTTGTTTCGGGTCGTACTGCGACAGTTAGAATTATTGAGAAATAATCAATGCGTTTTTGGATAGGCTCATTTATTCAGAAATGAGTCTATAAATAGCGGCATCGAGTGCCGCTAAATGATAAAGCGTAAATTATACTTTTAAGGTGTAATCCCCGCGGGATCACGATACCAACTTTGGATGAGCAGGGCAGCAGCAAAACTATCTGCGGATAAGCGTCTTGCTTGTCCTTTGTTTTGATAATACTCAAGCTCTTCTCGTGCTTCACGCGTGGTTAGACGTTCATCTACCATCCACGTTTCAATATTGGTTTGATGACGTAAACGACGTGCAAATTTTCGAGCACGTGCAGAAAGTTCTGACTCACTGTCATCCATATTTAAGGGTAGACCCACCAAAAACACATTAGGTTGCCATTCTTTGACTAGCTTGAGCAATTGATTCCAGTCAGGAATGCCGTCTTTCATCACAAATAAAGGAAGTGGATTGGCACTTTCAATGCTTGCTTGGCCAATCGCAATCCCCATTTTTTGTGTACCGAAATCAAAGGCCATAATGGATTGAGATGATTGCATATCAGGCATGCCCAATCTCTGAAGCGAACCAAGTACGATCTACCCCGATTTTCTTATAGGCAGCGTCCCAACGATCGCCATAAGGTAAGTTGAAGATCAAATCCATATCAGAATCACACATCAACCAATCGCCACGCGCAATCTCTTCTTCAAGCTGGTTTTTACTCCAGCTCGCATAACCTAACGCAATTTGATAGCGTCCAACACCTTCATTATGTGCAATTGCATCTAAAATATCTTTACTAGTGGTGATACAGACATTTTCACCGACAGCAATAGACGAATGCCAAGTCGGTTGACCTGTATGTAAGACAAAACCCGCTTCAGGGCGTAAAGGTCCGCCTTGTAAAACAGCATGAGGCTGTACGTTATCTGCATCGATCTCTAAATCATTGAGCAACTCTTTGATTTGCAGTTCAGAAGGGCGGTTGATAATAATGCCTTGAGCACCTTCTTCATCATGGCGAGCAACATAAATCACAGTGTTTGCAAAAAAGTCATCTGCCATGTCTGGTGGAGCGATGAGACAACGGTGAGTTAAATATTGTTTCGTCACCTAGGCGGTTCTCCATCAAAGTGTTGTGCTGATCTATCTATATAGGTTCTTTTTATCAACATACAAGAGTTAATCGGATTTCGCCAATCATTTTCTGATATTTTGTCGCGAAACTTAGCTTGATTGGAACTTGAGTTGGCGTAATTGTTTCGCATGTTGTAAGGTCGTATCGTTGATTTCAACACCACCAGACATACGCGCCAATTCTAAGATCCGTTGTTCTTCACCTAATTCAATAATGGTGCTGCTGGCTGGATCTGTTTGTTGCTTTTTCACCAAGAGGTGTTGATCAGACTGTGCTGCAACTTGAGCTTGGTGCGTAATACAAAGTAATTGTACATGTTGAGCAAGATCAGCCAGTAAACGTCCGACGACTTCAGCTGTGCCACCACTAATACCCACGTCAATTTCATCAAAGACTAATACTTCTGCATCTGTTTTTTCAGCATTCATTACTTGCATCACCAAGGCAATACGCGATAATTCACCGCCTGATGCAACCCGTGCAAGCGGCTGTGGAGGAATTCCTTTGTTGGCTGTAAATAGCAGTTGAATGAAACTGAGACCCTCAGCATTTGCTGGTTCTAATGGCTCAAATTTGAATTCAAAATGTGCTTCAGGTAAGGCCAATGGCTTCACTTGCTCAGTCAATTGTTTGGCAAGTGGAATGGCCGCAGCACGACGGATTTCATCTAAATGTTGAGCTTTTTGCATAAAGTCTTGATATGAAACTTCAACTTGTTCCGCTAAGGTTTCTGGATCTTCGAGTTGATGCAGTTGCTCTAGCTCTTGCTGCCAAACTTCATATTCTTGTTTAAGCAGTTCAGGCTGTGTACGATGTTTACGTGCCAAACGATGGAAGACCTCAAGCGTCGCATTTAACTGTTCCATCCGTTCAGGGTTAAAACTTTGACGGTCTATAAACTGACGCAAGCTTGCGGTCGCATCCTCTATTTCACTTTGTGCATTTAATAAGGAATTATAAATATTACTTAGTTGTTCGCTACGACCTGCATGAGATTCCAATCGGCGAATGATTGAGGCAACTTCTTGCGTGATATTCTGTTCGGCTTCATCTAAAACATTTAAGCCATAACCGCAGTCTTGCATGATATGTTCATGATGGCTGAGGCGATCAAACTCTTGTTCAATTTCACGATAATCAGTTTGGACAACGTCTTCTAATTCTTCGATTTGTGATTCTAAGCTTTGTATTTTCTGAATACGAGTTGCTTGTGCATTTAAAGCGGCTTGATGTTGGCGAATATTATTTTGCCATGTGCTATAAGCTTCACGAACGGCATGAGCAGGATCAGCGAAGTTGTGATAACGATCCAACCAATGCTTTGGGTAAGGCGGTTCTAACAGCTGCTGTTGACTATGTTGACTATAGAGTTGAACGAGTAAACGTCCAATTTCTTTAAGTTCAGCTAGACTACTTGGTCGACCATTAATCCATGCCTTGCTACGACCCGTTGCGAAAATAACCCGTCTTAGGTGAATTTCACCTGAATCATCATCCAGTTCATGCTCTGTGAGCCAGTGAGCTTCAGCACTTTGAGGTTGATAACTAAATACCGCCGTGACATCGGCTTTATCTGCGCCATAACGAACGTAGTTGGTATCCGTGCGTTCGCCTAAGCATGCGGAAAGAGCATCTAACAATAATGATTTTCCTGCGCCTGTTTCACCCGTGAGAACATTAAACCCTTGTTCAATATCCAAAGCGAGATGGTCAGCAAGTGCAAAATTAATTAAAGTTAAATGGGTGAGCATAAACGCATCCAATGCACAGAATCTTTTGCTTAAAGATAGAGAAGTTTTAAATGGGCTACAAGAGTTGAATGTAGGATTTTCCTTATTTACTTGATAGATAGCTGAGTAGTGATCAGCATACTTTAAATTTCTGGATGATTTTCTTGATTGATTTATAGCTTAGCAAATTTTTTCCGAGTTTTAGTTGTTACGATGGATTAAGTTTTACTTTTCCAATTTGCTCACAGTATATGAGCCATATATGGCACAAGGTCTAGTGTTGGGACAATATTTCACTTTATTTTTCTTCTTTACTCATATACGGCTGCTCGTCTTGCGCTCGGACAAAGCTTTACTTTGTTAAAGCTCGCCACTCGTAGCATAGTTACTCGTCTTGCGCTCAGGCAAAGTTTCACTTTGCTTATCTTCGCTCAGGTATGAAAATTGCTATGTTTCCACTAGAAAATGGATTGATTAGTTGCAACAGCACAATTAAACTACGTCCAGCATAACCTAATATAAATGCGGCATTATTTGGAGAGTACGCATGAGTTCAGTACAGTTTGATCATGTAACGGTCATCAAGAAATCGAATGTGTATTTTGGTGGGGCATGTATCAGCCATACAGTACAATTTGAAGATGGTACAAAAAAGACTTTAGGTGTGATTTTACCTACTGAGCAACCTTTAACGTTTGAAACGCATGTCCCAGAGCGTATGGAAATCATTTCTGGCGAATGTCGTGTAAAGATTGCAGATAGTACCGAGAGTGAACTATTTCGTGCTGGACAATCATTCTATGTTCCAGGCAATAGTACTTTCCTAATCGAAGCTGATGAAGTGCTCGATTATGTTTGCCATTTAGAAGGTTAACCTATTTCCTGCTAAATCTAGTACACTAGAGTCAATAGAAATCCTGTAAAGTCATTTTGCAGGATTTTTTTATTAAATACTCTTGCGGAGCTATAATCGCTCCTCACCTGTAAAGTCACTTTGCAGGATTTTTATTTTTCGTTGAGATGAAATTGTTAGAGGTCGTTCATGGCAAAACCTGAATATTATTATGGCGTTCATTCGGTTGAGTCATTGTTGGAATTAGAGCCTGAACGTGTTTTAACTTTATTCACTTTAAAAGGTCGTGACGATCAACGTTTACAAAAAATATTACAACTCGCAGAGCCATTTGGAATTAGTGTTCAAAAGGCGAGTCGAGATAGTTTAGAAAAACTCGCTGGTTTACCTTTTCATCAGGGGGTGGTTGCTGCAGTAAGACCGCATCCAACTTTAAATGAAAAAGACTTAGATCAGTTAATGCAACAACATACTAATCCATTGTTATTGGCATTGGATCAAGTCACAGATCCACATAATTTAGGTGCATGTATTCGTACAGCTGCGGCCATGGGTGTTCAAGCAGTCATTGTGCCTCGTGATCGATCAGCAAGTTTAACGCCAACTGCGCGTAAAGTTGCAGCTGGTGGTGCTGAGAAAGTTAAATTCATTCAGGTCACTAATCTTGCCCGTACGCTAGCGCATTTAAAAGATACAACTCACACTCGTGTCATTGGTACAATGTTGGACGAAAAGGCTTTACCGATTCAACAGTGCGATTTTAATGGCTCAATCGTGATTGTTATGGGGGCTGAAGATACGGGATTAAGACCAATTACTCAGTCACAATGTGATCAGACGGTTTATATTCCAATGATGGGTGATTTGCAAAGCTTGAATGTCAGTGTGGCAACTGGTATGGCACTTTATGAAGCTTGTCGTCAACGCAATAGTGTATAATTCACCTAATCTTCGGTTCACCTAATTTAAAATGACTGCTCGCTCACAAGGCTATTTATTTGTTCTGATTACAATGTGTATTTGGGGCGGGTTTACAATTTTTTCTCGGTTGAATGCGCATTGGCATGTGAGTGTTTGGGATCTGGTTGCAATGCGTTTTGCGATTGCCTCGATTATTTTACTTCCTGTTCTCATTTATAAAAAAGACTTTGCTTTTCTATGGGATCTAAAGCCGATTATATTGGCTTGTATCGGTGGCTTAGCATACTGCTTCACGGTCTATACCGCTTTTTTACATGCACCTGCTGCACATGCTGCAATTTTTCTAAATGGCTGTATTCCATTATGTACCGCCGTCGCTGCCTATTTTTTATTTAAACAACCCTTTGATAAGCATACTTGGCTGAGTCTTGTTATTATGATGAGCGCATTAGTACTGATGAGCTATCTAATGTTACATGATCAAGCTTCAGCATTAGGGTGGGGTGATCTACTGCTCTTCATCAGTGCAGTGTGGTGGGGAGTTTTTACAGTTTTACTGAAACAGTGGAAATTGTCCGCTTGGCATTCGACAGTCGGTGTTGTGATCTGGTCAGCTATCATTTACCTACCGATCTATCTTTTGTTTATTCCTAAACATTTCCATGATGCAGCACCAGTACATTTATTAATTCAAGGGCTTTTCCACGGGGTGTTGGTTGTGATTGTTGCTACACTTACTTATGTGGCTGCTATTGAGCGCTTAGGTGCATTTAAAACAGGTAGTATCGTGACGCTAGCACCTTTTATTGCTGCATTGGTTGCTGTGCCATTACTCAATGAACCATTAAATGCAGCAATTGCTTGTGGTTTAGTGGGTATGGCAATAGGAGCATTGCAGCCTTGGCGATGGTTTAGAAAAGACACCTTGGCTACTCAATTGGCTCAGCAAAAGCAGGATTAAAAAGAGCGTTCAGCTCTCTGTAAATATTGTAGATGTAAAGGCTTGAGTTGAGTGTGTAGATGTTCGAGTAGACCATCATTCAGAATAATATCGTTCGCCCGTTTTTGTTTCTCTGAGCGAGACATTTGTGCTGCAATAATTTTACGAATTTGCTCTTCACTTTGACCATCCCTCTGACTTGCACGATCTAATTGAGTTTGTTCATCTGCATCAATAAGTAAAGTGTGCTGAACGAGTTCGTGCTGGTTCGTTTCAAAGAGTAGCGGAGAAACTAAAATGACATAAGGGCTTTGTGCTTGTTGAAGTTGTTCAACAATTGATTGGCGAATAGCAGGGTGAGTGATTTGCTCTAAGGTGTGACGTGCTTCAGGGAATTGAAAGATGTGTTCACGTAATGCACGTCGATTAAGCGAGCCATCATTAGAAATTACCCAATCTCCAAATGCTTCTTGAATAGCATTTAACGCAGACTGCCCAGGTTCAACCACTTCGCGAGCAACAATATCAGCATCAACCACGGTAATACCTTGGGACTCAAACCATTGGGTTGCAGCTGATTTACCACTACCAATGCCACCGGTGACGCCCAAAACAAAACCCATATTATCCACCTAAATATACCTTCATAATTTGATCACCCCATAAAAAGGCTATCCAACCTGCAATCGCAATATAGGGGCCAAATGCAAAAGGCTGATTTTCACCACGCATTTTCATTAAAATGATACCGATAATGGCACCAACTACTGAGGAAAGTAGGATGATGAGCGGTAACATCATTGGTCCCATCCAAGCGCCTAAGGCTGCAAGTAACTTAAAGTCACCGTAACCCATGCCTTCTTTGCCTGTAATAACTTTAAACAGATAGTAAACAATCCATAAGCACAAGAAGCCAATTAAATAGCCCCAAATTGCAGAACTTGGAGATGTGTAAATTGCAAAAGTATTAATCCCTAAACCCAAAGCTGCAAGTGGCAGAGTAAATCTGTCGGGTAGCAGTTGAGTGTCAAAATCTATAAACGTTAAGGTGATCAATACCCACGTCAATAATAGCCCCAACAGCATTTGAATCGTTGCACCAAATACAAGGACAACGATTAATGAGCAGACCATTGTGAGTAATTCAATAAAAGGGTAACGAATACTAATCGGATTTTGACAAGTGCCACATTTGCCTCGAAGTATAAGCCAACTGATAACTGGAATATTTTGATACCAACGGATTAGACTATGACATTTTGGGCAAGTTGAAGCTGGTTTACTTAGCGTTAGTTTTTCTTGATCAATGATGGGTTGTTCAGGATGTAAAAGCATTTGACATTCTTGATGCCATTCCTGTTCCATCATTTTTGGTGTTCGAAAAATAACAACGTTGAGAAAACTGCCGATACATAAACTAAAAAGCCCAACCGCAATATAAAGCGCAGTTGGGTTATCAACTAAATATGAAATGACTTGTTGCATTAGACTACAGAGCCCATTTGGAAAATTGGAAGATACATAGCAATTACTAGACCGCCTACCAATACCCCTAAAATAGCCATAATTAAAGGTTCCATCATAGAGGTTAAGCCATCAACAGCATTATCAACCTCATTTTCAAAATGTGTTGCCACTTTATCGAGCATGCTATCTAAAGCACCAGACTCCTCACCAATCGCAACCATTTGAATAGCCATAGATGGGAAACGATTGGATACACGCATTGCGAATTGCAGTTGTTGACCAGTCGCAACATCCTCTCGAATTTTCATTACGGCTTCTTCATAAATAATGTTATTGGTCGCACCTGCGGTAGATTCAAGTGCATCAATCAATGGAACACCAGCGGCGAATGTTGTAGCTAGGGTGCGACTATAACGAGCAATAATTGCTTTATAAACTAAGTCTCCAAAAATAGGTGCTTTCAAAACCAATTTGTCTAAAAAATTTCTAAATTTTTGACTACGTTTTTTTGATTCTAAGAAAGCCGTGATAATAATACCAATAATCAGAATAAGGATGAACCAATATGCTTGCATCCATTGTGACATGTTAACTACCATCTTAGTAAAAGCTGGAAGATCAGCACCAAAGGAACTAAAGAGATCTTGAAATACTGGAACAACTTTAACCATTAAGATAATCGTAACAATAACGGCAACAACAATTACTGTAATAGGATACTTCATCGCTTTCTTGATCTTTTGTTTTAACAATTCACTTTTCTCTTTGTAAATTGCAACTCGGTCAAGCATGGTTTCTAAAGCACCAGATTGTTCGCCAGATTCGACGAGAGAACAAAATAGATTATCAAAGTAAAGAGGGTATTTACGTAATGCCCCAGCGAAAGTATTGCCTCCTTCTACTTCCCCTTTAATGCCAAGTACAACTTCGCGCATAGATGGATTTTCTAGTCCTTCTGCAACAATTTCAAAGCCTTGAACTAAAGGGACACCTGCTTTCATCATTGTTGCTAATTGGCGTGTGAAAATCGTAATGTCTAGGGTAGTGACTTTCTTTTTCATTAAACCTTCAAGAATATTCTTCCTTTTTTCGCGAATATTCTTGATAGTGACACCTTGTTTTCGTAATGTAACTTTAGCTAAAGCCATATTACGAGCGGGTAATTCCCCTTTGATCTTTACCCCTTTGCGATCAACCCCTTCATAAGCAAAAGTAGGCATCATTTGCGCTTTTTTAGCTGCCATGACCATTAATCCTTGTTATTAATTTTATTCACTAGTTACTCGGTTTACTTCTTGTAAGGAAGTAATGCCTTGCATCACTTTTTTTAACCCAGAACGACGTAAGTTGTTAAAGCCTGCTTTTTCTGAAGCTGCTGCAATTTGTAGGGCGTTGCCATCTTCCATAATAATTTTAGAAATTTCAGGCGTTACTTTCATAACCTCATAAATACCAACACGGCCCTTGTAACCTTCTCTACATTCTGAACAACCTACTGGCTGAAATAGTTTTAATTCAGGATCAGCGAGGTCTTGTTCGGTGAACCCTAATTCTATGAGACTTTGTTTAGGGATATCGACAGGTACTTTACACTGTTGACATAGGCGACGTGCTAAGCGCTGAGCAATCACCAAATTGACAGAGGTCGCAATATTGAATGATGGTACTCCCATGTTGCGTAAACGAGTCAATGTTTCTGGTGCACTGTTTGTATGTAAAGTAGACATTACCATATGGCCTGTTTGCGCTGCTTTAATTGCAATTTCAGCAGTTTCAAGGTCACGAACCTCACCCACCATGATGATATCAGGATCTTGACGTAAGAATGCTTTTAAGGCTGCGGAGAACGTTAAACCTGTTTTGGGGTTGACGTTAACCTGATTAATACCTTCTAAGTTAATTTCTACAGGATCTTCCGCGGTAGAAATATTGGTATCTTCTGTATTTAGAATGTTTAAACCAGTATATAAAGATACGGTTTTACCAGACCCTGTAGGACCAGTAATGAGGAGCATCCCTTGCGGTTTTTCTAATGCTTCTAAGAATAATGCTTTCTGTTCATCTTCATAGCCGAGGGCTTCAATGCCTAGCATCGCGCTCGATGGATCAAGAATACGAAGAACAAGTTTTTCACCGAATAATGTTGGAAGTGAGTTAACACGGAAGTCAATGGCTTTAGTCTTGGATAGTTTAAGTTTAATTCGGCCATCTTGTGGCATGCGCTTCTCAGAAATATCCATCTGAGACATCACTTTCAAACGTGAAGCTAATCGATTCGCCATTTGTAATGGTGGATTCGCAATTTGTCTAAGAACGCCATCAACTCGATAGCGGACACGGTACATTTTCTCATAAGGTTCAAAGTGTAGGTCAGATGCTCCCATGCGAATTGCATCAATTAATAACTTATTGATGTATTTAACAATTGGAGATTCATCACTTTGGGCGACGTCATTTTCATCTTCATCCTTAGATGTACCACTCTCAACATCAATACTCTCTAAATCAAAATCTTCATCATCACCAAAATCAAAGCTACCCGTGTCACCAAACTGTTGTTCAATCAGCTTTTCTAATTTGTTATGTTCAACAATAATAGGTTCAATATTAAGTTTAGTATTGAAGCGAATTGCATCTAAGGCATCAATATTGGTGGGGTTGCTGGTTGCTACATATAAGATTTGACCACGCTGTACCAAAGGCACAATTCGATGTCTTTGGATTAGTTTTTGATCTGTAATTTCGCGAGGAAGAATGGCTGTGTCGTAAACAGCTAAATCAAATAGTGGTTCACCAAACTCGAGTGAAATGCTTTCCGCAATTATTAGAGGCGATATTCGTTGGTGCTCAATCAGATGAGCAACAATATCTTGTTTAGCCTTTTTTGCAGCATCAATTGCGGTTTGCATATTTGACGCAGTCAAATGACCATCATCGACTAAACGTCGAATAAACCCCGAAAATTTTGGAGACGTATGTAATCCTGACATCTGTCCGCCTTATGACAATATGGTTATAATAGCTATATAATAAAATTATACTTTTGTTACGCAAAAATACTACTAGTGAAAGTGTTGTTTTTGACTTGGTTCATGCTGAAAACTTTGAACTAATCGAGTCTTTTGGGAATTAATTTTTATAATAAAAGCAATCATAAAGAAATTTAAAAAAGTTATGGTTAGGAAATTTATTTTTTTCATATAGCTATCTTATTTTTTTGTCATTTCGTAGCTTATAAATATTTTTTACGAGGTTTTAACTTTACGCATTATAAAAAAACTGAATTTTCTAAAAATACGTGTAAAATATGCAGCATTTTTTAGAAATTAACAGTAGGTGGGCGAAGTATGTCGAGTTCGACGATTACCCCTTGGGTTGTTGGTAATTGGAAATTAAATCCAATGCGTGCTGACGCTCTCCAATTAATAGAAGAATTTAAAGCTTTGTTAGAACAGCAGTCGATTTCTCCTGAGTACTGTCATATTGGCGTGGCGCCAACTGCAATCGCATTGACTGCGGTAAAAGCTCAGCTGAATGGTGCGAACCGAAAAATTTATACCGTTGCTCAAGACGTCTCTAGAATAGCTGGAACAGGTGCTTATACTGGTGAGGTGAGTGCTGAGCTATTAAAAGATAGCCAAATTGAATTCGTTTTAATTGGTCATTCAGAGCGTCGTGAGTTATTTGGTGACAATGTAGAAATTCTAAAAACAAAGTTACAAAACGCTTTAAAAGCAGATTTAACTGTGATTTATTGTGTGGGTGAGAGTCTTGAGCAGCGTGAGCAAGGTCAGGCTGAACAAGTTGTTTTACAGCAGATTTGTGATATTGCATCCGTGGTTCAATCAGAGCAATGGCAGAATATTGTGATTGCTTACGAGCCGATTTGGGCAATTGGTACGGGTAAAACAGCCTCTCCAGCAGATGCACAAGCAATGCATGCCAAAATCCGTGAGGGTCTGAAACAAATTACGGCATTCGGAGCGGATATGGCGATCCTTTACGGTGGTAGCGTAAAAGCTGAAAATGCAGTTGAATTAGCAGCATGCCCAGATATTAATGGTGCTTTGGTTGGTGGTGCATCATTGAATGCTGAATCTTTTTACCAAATCGCAAAAGCATTTGCTCAAAGCAAATAACGAGGAATAGAGATGTATAGTTTTATACTCGTTGTACATATCATTTTAGCAATCTTGATTATTGCTTTGGTTCTAGTACAACAAGGTAAAGGTGCAGAAGCAGGGGCATCATTTGGCGGCGGCGGCGCGGCGACAGTTTTTGGTGCTTCAGGCGCTGGCAACTTTTTAACGCGTTTAACTGCAATTTTTACAGCTTTATTTTTTGCTACAAGTTTAACTTTAGCTGTATTTGCAAAAAAACAAACGACAGATGCGTATAGTCTAAAATCTGTACAAACCACAACGGAAGCACCAGCTACATCGTCTGAAACTTCATCAAACGCACCTAAAACTACTGAATAAGTTGAATTAAGACTTTCCTTTTTAGTTTTAAAGGAATAGAATGCGTCCCACAAAGCTGCGGTGGTGGTGGAATTGGTAGACACGCTACCTTGAGGTGGTAGTGCTTTCGGGCGTGGGGGTTCAAGTCCCCCCTTCCGCACCAAACTTAATAACCAATAAGTTTGGTGTATGCAGTGATTGTTGATGCGGGATGGAGCAGTCTGGTAGCTCGTCGGGCTCATAACCCGAAGGTCGTTGGTTCAAATCCAGCTCCCGCTACCATTTGATTAAGGTGCAACTTAATCAAGCAAATATGAAAACTAAGATTGACTTTTTTTCATATTTGTATATAATTTTTGCACGTTGATGCGGGATGGAGCAGTCTGGTAGCTCGTCGGGCTCATAACCCGAAGGTCGTTGGTTCAAATCCAGCTCCCGCTACCAAGTTTCTAAAAAGAGGCTCACAATAAGGTGGGCCTTTTTGCACAGTGGGCTATGCTTTTCTGTGCAGTATAGGGGCGATTATCGCCCTTTTTTATTGGTTGTTTAACTATCGTGTAGTGTTCGACATCAATTGGTCAAATAGTCGTGCTTCACTATACGGTTAAGATTGATTGGCTCGTAGAAGAGCGACGAGAGTAAATGAAATTATCAAATAAATCTCAAGCATTGCATGATCTTATCGCACCCGCTGTTGCGGCTTGTGGTGTAGATCTGTGGGGGATTGAATTCCTGCCACAAGGTAAACGTTCTTTACTGCGCATTTATATTGATAAAGCCGTTGATGAGAGCGCTGAACTTATTATTAATGAAGATGGTGAAGTTGAACAAGGGCGTGGTATTGGCGTTCAAGATTGTGTTCTAGTAACGCAACAAGTCGGTGCAATGTTGGATGTTCATGATCCTATTTCTGGTGAATATGCATTAGAAGTATCATCACCAGGCTGGGATCGTCCATTTTTCCAATTAGATCAATTGCCTGCATACATTGGGCAACAAGTAGCTTTACGATTAATTGCTGCTGTCGAAAATCGTCGAAAATTCCAAGCAAAATTACTTTCCGTAGACTTAGAAAATGAAATGATCCAAGTTGAAGTGGAAGGTAAGCATGTGCTTGAAATTGATAGTAATAATATTGATAAAGCAAATTTAATCTATCAAGACTAATATTAACTTAATTTTATAAGAAATCGGTAGGTGACTTATGGGCCGCGAAATTCTTACCGTTGCAGAAACGGTTAGTAATGAAAAAGGTGTTAGTCGTGAAGCGATCTTCGAAGCGTTAGAACAAGCCCTTGTTGCCGCGACGAAGAAAAAGTTTTACGAAGGTACACACTCTGAAGAAGCTCAACTGCGTGTTGAGATTGATCGTAAAACAGGTGATTACCGTACTTTCCGTCAATGGACTGTCGTTGCTGACGAAGATCACGAAATGCCAGCATGCCAAGATGCGATCTCTGATGTAGATCCATCACAATGGTCAATCGGCGATGTACGTGAGTTAGAAGTTGAGTCGATTGAGTTTGGTCGTATCGCTGCTCAAATCGCAAAACAAGTGATCGTACAAAAGATTCGTGAAGCTGAGCGTGCATTGGTTGCCGATGCTTATGAGTCTAAAGTCGGTGAGCTAATTTACGGTGAAGTGAAGAAGCAAACTAAAGATGGTTTCATCATTGATCTTGGTGATAATGCTGAAGCTTATTTGGCGCGTGAAGAAACGATTCACAAAGAAATGTTACGTCCGAAACAGCGTATCAATGCAATTTTATATAACGTAAACCGTGAAGGTCGTGGTGCACAATTGTTATTGTCTCGTGCCCGTCCTGAAATGCTGATTGCTTTGATGAAGAAAGAAATTCCAGAAATTTCTGAAGAAATCATTGAAATTAAAGCGGCAGCTCGTCAACCAGGTGTTCGTGCTAAAATTGCAGTGAAAACTAATGATCATCGCATTGACCCTGTTGGCGCTTGTATTGGTATGCGTGGTACACGTATTCAAGCAGTGCAACAAGAGTTAAATGGCGAGCGCATTGATGTTGTGGTGTGGTCTGATGACCCAGCACAGTATATCGCAAGTGCATTAGAGCCAGCTGATGTATCTGGAATTGTACTTGATGAAGATGCACGTAGTGCGGATATCATCTTTGCAACAAATGATCAGTTAGCGCGTGCAATTGGTTCGCAAGGTCAAAATGTTCGTTTAGCATCAGAATTAACGGGTTATAAACTCGACATGATGTTAGAAGAAGAGTATCGTGCTCGTCAGCAAAACGAAGCACAGCAATATTTGGATATGTTTATTACACGTCTTGATATTGAAGAAGATTTAGCAATGGCTTTGGTTGAAATGGGCTTCACTTCATTGGAAGAGATTGCTTACGTACCAGCTGAAACATTTGACGAAATTGAGCTTGAAGCAGATTTGGTTGAATTGCTACAAAGCCGTGCAAAAGAAGCTGCTTTAACAGATGCGTTGAAACAGCAAGAAAATATTCAAGAGCCAAGTGCAGAACTTCTCGGTATGGAAGGTATGACAACTGAGATTGCGTATGCATTGGCGGCGCGTGGTGTAATTACTGTTGATGATTTGGCTGATCAAGCAACTGATGATATCTCTGATATCGAAGGCTTAGATAATGACAAAGCTGGACAATTAATTATGAAAGCACGTGAATCATGGTTTAACTAGGAGATAATAGATGACGGACAAGTCGATTCAAGAGTTAGCACTCAGTGTAGAACGTCCTGTAGAGAAACTCCTAGAGCAGGTTCGTGATGCAGGTCTACCACAGCGTAAAGCAGATGACATTATTACCACTGAACAGCAAGATACTTTGATCAATCACTTGAAAAAAGTTCATGGTCAAGAAAGTGGTAACACAGGAAAAATTGCGTTGAAACGTAAAACAACGAGTACTGCAAAAGTAACAAGTACATCGGGTAAAGCAAAAAATATCAACGTAGAAGTACGTAAGAAACAAGTTTTTGCGAAACCGAATCCAGAGTTACTTGCTGCAGAAGCAAAAGCGCGTGCAGAAGCGGATGTGAAAGCACGTGTTGAGCAAAAAGTACGTGAAGAAGCTGAGCAAAAAGCACGGAACAGTGCGGAACAAAAAGCCAATGCGACGTTAGAAGCAATGCGTGCAGCGCATACTTCTGATAGTTCTGGTCAAACGACTGCGAAAGCAGCTGTTGTGGTGAAAAAGCGTAATAGCGATAAAGTAATCAAAGCACCTGTTATTCGTCCAACAGAAACACCTGAACAAAAGAAAGCACGTGAAGCTGAAGCTGCGAAGTTAAAAGCAACCGAAGAAGCAGTACGTCGTAAAGCGGCTGAAGAAGCTCAACAACGTACACTTGAGCAGATGCGTAAAATGGCATCTAAATACTCAAGTGATGATGCGACGACAACAATTCGTGTGATTGATGATTCTCCATTGGCTGCGGGTCTTGTTGGCCAAGCATATGAAGACTCATTTAATCAAGAAGACCGTGAAATTAAACGTGGTGGTGCAACTAACCCACGTGGTCAGAAGAAAGGTGGTCGTCATAATCAAGAAGAGCAAAACTTCAGCCGTCAACATCACAAACGTGGTTTGAAGACGAGCCAATCAAATAAGCATGGTTTTGAAAAACCTGTTAAGAAACAGATTTATGATGTAGAAATTGGTTCAACCATTGTTGTTGCTGATCTAGCGCAAAAAATGGCTGTAAAAGTTCGTGAAGTTATCAAGATGCTTATGAAAATGGGCGAGCTTGTTACTCAGAACCAATCAATTGATCAAGATACAGCGGTATTAGTAGTTGAAGAATTAGGTCATAACCCAATTCTTGTTTCTGATACACAAGCAGAAGATAACTTACTTGAAGCGGCTGAAGAAGCGCGTGGTGAGCAAACAACTCGTCCACCAGTTGTAACAATCATGGGTCACGTTGACCATGGTAAAACATCATTATTAGACCGTATCCGTCGTGCTAAAGTAGCAGCAGGCGAAGCGGGTGGTATTACCCAGCATATTGGTGCTTATCATGTTGAAACTGAGAAAGGTATTATTACTTTCTTAGATACACCTGGACATGCTGCGTTTACGTCTATGCGTGCTCGTGGTGCTAAGGCGACTGATATCGTTGTTCTTGTTGTTGCTGCTGATGATGGCGTGATGCCACAAACAGCTGAAGCGATTGATCATGCGCGTGCTGCAGGTACGCCAATCATCGTTGCGATTAACAAGATGGATAAAGAGTCAGCTGATCCAGATCGTGTGTTAAATGAATTAACAACTAAAGAAATCGTTCCTGAAGAGTGGGGCGGTGATGTTCCTGTGGCTAAAGTATCAGCACATACAGGTGCGGGTATTGATGAGTTGCTTGATCTGATCTTGATCCAATCAGAAATGTTGGAGCTTAAAGCATCTGCTGAAGGTGCAGCACAAGGTGTTGTCATCGAAGCACGTGTTGATAAAGGTCGCGGTGCAGTAACTTCTATTCTTGTACAAAATGGTACGTTGAATATTGGTGACTTAGTATTGGCTGGTTCATCTTATGGTCGTGTTCGTGCGATGTCTGATGAAAATGGTCAACGTATCACTTCAGCTGGCCCATCAATTCCAGTGGAAATTCTTGGTTTACCAGAAGCGCCAATGGCGGGTGATGAAGTTCTTGTTGTCAATGACGAGAAAAAAGCACGTGAAGTTGCTGATGCTCGTGCAGATCGCGAGCGTCAAAAACGTCTTGAGCGTGCAAGCTCGATGCGTCTTGAAAACATCATGGCTTCAATGGGCAAGAAAGACATTCCAACAGTTAACGTTGTGCTTAAAACAGACGTACGTGGTACGCTTGAAGCATTGCATGTTGCGCTTGATGAGCTTTCAACTGATGAAGTTAAAGTACGCGTAATTGGTTCTGGTGTTGGTGCAATCACAGAATCTGATGTAACTTTAGCAGAGTCTTCTGAAGCTGTATTATTGGGCTTTAACGTACGTGCGGATAACACAGCGCGTCAGAAATCTGATCAAGATGGCATTGATATTCGTTACTACAGCGTGATCTATCAATTAATTGATGACGTAAAAGCAGCAATGAGCGGTAAGCTTGCACCAGAACACCGTGAAACGATCTTAGGTGTTGCTGAAGTGCGTGAAGTGTTCCATTCAAGTAAGTTTGGTGCTGCAGCGGGCTGTATGGTTCTTGAAGGTGTATTACACCGTAACAAGCCTATTCGCGTTCTACGTGATGACGTGGTTGTGTTCCAAGGCGAGCTTGAATCTCTTCGTCGCTATAAAGAAGTGGTTGAAGAAGTTCGTGCTGGTATGGAATGTGGTCTTGCAGTCAAAGGTTATAAAGACATCAAAGCACAAGATAAGATCGAAGTGTATGATGTTCAGTTAATTAAACGGAGTCTTTAATGGCGGGTAGCCAACGCTTAAAGCGCATGGCGGATTCTGTACAACGTGAGTTGTCTGAGCTAATCCGTCAAGAGCTTAAAGATCCTCGCTTAGGTGGTCTAGTGACCATCTCAGCAGTGAAAGTCAGTGCTGACATGGGATATGCTGAAGTTTATGTCACAGTAATGGGGCGTGAGCTTGGTGATGAGCAAAGTGAAGCAGCGAATAAAGAAACTTTAGATGTATTGAATAAAGCTTCTGGTTTCTTGCGTCATGAATTGAGTCGTCGTATCAAGACACGTATTACGCCGAGATTGCGTTTTCATTACGATAAAACCAATGCATATGGTAACTACATGTTTGGTCTGATTGCTGAAGCCGTAAAGGATCTGCCTGAACAAGGGCAAGATGAGAAAGAATAAAGAAAAAAGCCACCTAAGGGTGGTTTTTTTTATGTAATAAATAAAAAATATTACGACAGATTAAGTCGCTAATATATTGTAAAAAAACATGATTTTTTGTTATTGTGAATCCATGTTCTAAAATTTAAGAATATAAAAATTATTTAAAAATATTGCATAGGGGAACTTAGGTGGAACTACATAGCCGTCTTTACTATAAGCATTCAGATGATCAGGTCATGAAACAACTAGAGGCTTTATTTACCACACATCATGGTGATGAAGAAAAGTTTATTCAGTCAAGTTTAGTGATTAATCCAGAAGCAGGTGATACAACGCAAGAGTTGCTTGATCAGATTGATTCTGTTGAGTATGACCTTGCACCAGAAAGTTTGGTTTATGTTGCAGGTTTTGCTGTACTTGATTTTACTCACGGCTCAAATGGTGACGAAAATATTGAGAATATTTTATTATTTTTAAAAGAATTATTACCTGATATTCATGTGCAAGCACGTGGTCAGGGCGATGATGATCCTTGGGAATTTTGGTTTAAATTTGATGGTGATGAATTGGTTCGTGAAGATGATGAACCATTCAATGATCCAGAAGATGATGAGGAAATTAAAGCCTCAATTTATCAATGGTGGCATGAAGGAATGCCAGAACAAATCAAAGAAGGCTTTTTGAATGAAGACTAAGATGAGAGTCTTGGCGAAGTGTAAAGCACAGCCATAGAAAGAAGAAGACCAACTATTGTTGGTCTTCTTTATTTGCGACACGACGATAACGCTGCCACGGTAATGGACGATTTAAAGCTTCGGGAACTTCGCCACTATTTGAACGTAGTCGTAAATGAATCGCAGCTTGTGCCATTAAATTTGCTGATACTGGTGCAGTAATAAAGACAAATAAAGTAATTAATAATTCAGCAAAACCAAAACGACCCTGTGTTGCGCCAAAGATCATTGCTGCAATTAGAAAACTTCCTAACCCTAACGTACTCGACTTCGTTGGGGCATGCAGACGCATAAATAAGTCTGGTAGTCGAACCATGCCGATCGATCCGACCAGCATGAAGAAAGCACCGAATATAAGGAAGAAAGAAATAATGATTTCAATGATTAACTGCATAGCTCATCTCCTTAGTCAATGACATGACCCGTTGTGAAATAACGAGCAAGCGCAGCTGTCGAAACAAAGCCAAGCATTGCAACCAATAGTGCTCCTTCAAAGACATTGGTACTTAGCCAATACACACCTAAAACAACAATAAGACATGTCGCATTTAGAAATAGTGTGTCTAAAGCAAGTAGGCGATCGATGACAGATGGGCCGATAATCAATCGGATCAGGCATAGAAACATTGAGATAGTAATGGCAATTAAGCTAATGCCAAGTGCATAAGGTAAAATTGTCATTTGCTTGCTCCTTCTTCAATCTTTACATCAAAGATTTCGAGTAAAGGTGTTTCGTAGCGTTTTTTGATTTCTTGAATATCGAGTTCAGTGTCATCTGAGCTGAGTGCGTGGACGAGAATATCGCCACGCTCTTGATCAATCCCTGCTGAAACCGTACCTGGTGTCGTGGTGATGATCATCGCGAGAAGAGTATTTACCTCTTCATGCTCAGTTTCTAGTGGAACGCGATACCATCTCGGATGGAGTTGATCCATTGGACCCAAAACCATTTTTGCCACGCGGAAGTTTGAAACGATAATATCCCAAAGCACGACAAAAAATAGTTTTACCGCTGGTGTCCAGTGAATGTGTGGCGTTCTAGAAATAAATGGCCCAACTAAACGTGGAATAATAATCGCCAATAGGATGGCCACTAATATATCCGTTAAGTCCAGACTATGCGACAGCATTAACCAGCTCAGAAAAACCAAAAATGACACGAAAGGGTGGGGGAACCAACGGTCAAGCAAAGTTACTTTTTGCATGTTAGTGTTCCTCCATTGGTTTTAACTGAGTGGTATTTGGAATCGTTGGCGCTTCTAACGTTTGTTCTGCAATTTGGCGTTGCTTATATTCAGAGATGTGCTCACCTTGCAGCGTTGGTTTAGAAATCACATCAGGAATAAGTAAAGCATTATGATCTTCTACTTCACCACCATATTTTGTTTCTGGCAAATAGCTTGGATCATAAGGTTGAACGCTGATCGCACGGCCTTGGCTATCCGTCTTTAAAATGGCTTGCTGATAGAGAGCATGATTTTGGATTTGCTGTGCAGTCAAAACCATATAATTCTGAATTGGAGCAGCAAATACCACATAAGCCATTAAAGTACCCAATAGAATATAAATCGCTTTATCATTTCGTTTTGGAGCTACTTCTGGTAAAGCCCGATAAACAGCATAAGCTTCTTGATTTGGATTTTCCTCTGGTGGTGTAGCACGCCAGAACAGAATGAAACCAACGCGGGTAAGTGCGATGATACTGAGCAAGCTGACAATTAAAATAACGGCAATTATCCAACCTTGATAAGCTGTTTCAGCAGTTGCTTGTAGGATAAATACTTTACCAAGGAATCCACTAAAAGGTGGTAAACCCGCAAGCATTAAGGCAATGGTAAAGTAGGTAAATGCTGCAGCCTTTTCCTGTTTCATTTTAGGAGAGACTTTGAGGTGATCTTTAAATGCACCACGTTGTGATGTAATCCAGCCACAGAATAAATAGAATGCTGCTGCAATTAATGTGCTGTGAACTAGATAGTAAAGACCTGCTGCCCATGCTGCTGTATTGAACATCGAGATTGCGATTAGCAATGTTCCGATAGATGACAGTACCATGAAACCTACAAAGCGACGTAAACGATCTACACCGAGTGCGCCAATAACACCGTAAATAGAAGTGACTAGACCGATGACTAATAGACAGTTTTTAAGAATGTCTTGTGCCATTGCATCATCAAACACAGTGCCATTCACACGTAAAATGGCGTAGATGCCAACTTTGGTCATGATGGTAAAAATTGCAGCAACAGGCGTACTTGCAACAGCATAGGTTTTAGGCAACCAAAAGCCTACAGGCAGCATCGCCGCTTTAATGCCAAACACGACAAATAATAGTAAGCCACCTGCAATCGCAAGTTTATGCTGATCATTGTCTAATGTTGAAATAAGGCGACTCACATCAGCCATATTTAAGCTACCGACACTACCGTAAATCATGCCTAAGCCGATTAGAAAGAGTGCAGATGCAAGCAAATTGATGGTGACGTAATGCACACCCAGCTGAAAACGTGGGCGCCCTTGTCCATGCAATAAAAGCACATAAGATGCCATCAATAGAATTTCAAAGAAGACAAATAAGTTAAATAAATCGCCTGTTAGGAATGCACCAGATAATCCCATCAACAGGAAATGGAACATGGCATGGAAATAGCGACCACGCGTATCCCAGTTTTCACTGGCATACCACATAACAGGTACAGCGAGTGCATAGGTCAATAGCAGCATGAAGGCTGAAAGACGATCAAGCACTAGTACAATACCAAATGGAGCAGACCATTCACTGAGTTGATAAACTGTGATTTGTCCTGTACTCGCAATTGAGAAGTAACTTATTGCCAGCCCTAAACCGATTAATGCTGAAACGAAACTAATGCCGCGACGCCAAGGTTGACGCCAGTCTTGCTTTAAAGAACCTGAACCTGGGTTTCCAAGTATCAATAGGATAAAGCTGGTAAAAGCTGGAACTAAGATACTAAGAATAGGAGTATGAGTAAGCCAAAAATTGTAAAAATCGAACATTATGGCTCATCCTCACGTGGGTCATAAGTCAAGGTGGGTTCTTCTTTAGAGTCTACATGATCTGTACCAGATTCATATCGGCTACGCAGTGCAAGCTGTACGATAAATGCAGTCGTTGCAAAGCCAATCACAATTGCAGTTAACACAAGTGCTTGAGGGAGGGGATCTGTGACTTTTGTTGCTTCAGTCAAGATAGCTGGAGCATTCACTTGTAAACGTCCCATTGCGAACAGGAATAGGTTGACAGCGTAGCCAATCATGGCCAAACCCAGAACGACAGGAAAAGTTCTCGCACGAAGAATCAAATAAATTCCTGTCGCGGTCAGCAAGCCAATCCCAGATGCAAGTAAGAATTCAATACTAACCATTATTTATCTCCACTTGGGATTGGGCCAGACATGCTTGAATGGCGTGAGTCACCTAAGACTGAAATCAATAGCATGGTTGCACCTACAACGGTGATATAGACACCTAGGTCAAAAGCTGCTGCTGAAGCTAGATGCATTTTTCCGAGTAGGGGCGGCTCGACATAGATATGTGCACTGGTTAAGAAGGGGCGTGCCCAATACCATGCCGCAATACCTGTTAAACCAGCAATTGTTAAACCTGAACCAATCCAAATCTCATATAAACGACCTGATTTGGCTTTTAGCATTTGCTCAGTTTTATCTTGTCCTAGAACAATATACTGAATGATCAGCGCCATCGATGTAATCAAACCTGCAATAAATCCACCACCTGGGTAGTTATGACCACGTAAGAAGATATAAACACTTACTACTAGCGTTAGTGGCAAGATCCAAGAAGCTGTCATACGTAACATCAGTGGCGATGGATTAAAGCGATAGGTAAGACCTTGAGTCATCGTTGTGCCATGTGCACGCATACCATCCATCAAGCAAAGTGCACCAATACCTGCAATCCCTAATACTGCAATTTCACCAAAGGTATCGAATCCACGGAAATCGACGAGGATCACGTTCACTGCATTTGAGCCACCACCGAGCGGAATGGCTTGCTGCATGAAGAACCAAGAAATTGAATTGTGATCTCGAGTTAACAATAACCACGCAATCCAACCAATACCTAAGCCACCTGCGATTGCTAAGCTTGCATCTCTCCAACGACGTGAACGGCTTGATTCATAAGGCGTAAGTTGTGGTAATAACGACAAACTCATCAATAATAAGACGGTAGTTACAATATCAACGGTGATTTGCGTTAAGGCTAGATCGGGTGCAGATAAGGTCACAAAAGTCATAGTGACAACCAAACCAACTGCACCACTAATCAACACTGCCTTAATACGTTCGTGGTGAAACCACAACATCATCCAGCAGCCAGAGAATAGTGTTAGCCAAAGTACAATCGCAACCCACGGTGCATGTGTCAGTTCACGAGTGCCTGTAGTGAGACCTTGATTGAACAGCGGTAAGCCAACCATCAAGATACTGAACAAAACGATCCATAACAGATAGCTTTGTAGTGAACCATTTTCTGTTGCTTGTTTAATCTTTCGGCTATTTAACAGTAAATGTTTTAAGAACAGCTCAAATATGATCTTGCCTTGAAATTTGCCGAGATACGGATCAAGGTCAATTTTGCGGATACGCCCATCTTTTGCCAATGCAAAATAGAAGATAGCACCGCCAATCAAAGCAATCACACTCATGAGTAGTGGTGCATTGATTCCATGCCAAATCGCGAGGTGAACGCCTTCAAATTCAGGTTGTGCCAAGCTTGAGCGAGTCACGCTATTGACCATCGTGCCTGCAAGAAGAGCTGGAAGAATCCCGACTAAAATACACAAAGTTGCCAAAATGATTGCTGGTAGACGCATTCCTAATGCAGGCTCATGTGCATCTTTATTTGGGACTTGTTTACCAACTTCACCATCAAAGAACACGCCGTGAACCAAGCGAATTGAGTAGCTAACCGCAAAGATCCCTGCCAAAGTTGCAACAATTGCCGAAATGACCATCACTGGACCAGACAAGTTTGCAAGCAGTTCAGTAAAGAACATTTCTTTGGAAATAAAACCGTTGGTTAATGGAACACCCGCCATTGAGGCTGCAGTGATCATGGTTAATGTGCCTGTGAAAGGCAGTAATTGCCAAACGCCACTGAGTTTGCGTAAGTCACGCGTACCCGTTTCATGGTCAATGATTCCAGCAATCATGAACAATGCAGCTTTAAAGGTTGCATGGTTGATGATGTGAAAAATCGCAGCAGCGACAGCAAGGGGAGAACCGATCCCCAGTAAACATACAATAAGACCTAAATGGCTGATTGTTGAATATGCTAACAGACCTTTGAGATCTTCTTTGAAAATTGCAAAACCTGCCGCCATACACAGTGTGAATAGACCGACAAAGGTGACGATATTGTGATACAGCGCAGCGCCAATAAAAATAGGTGCTAAACGTGCGAGCAGGAAAATACCTGCTTTAACCATGGTTGCTGAATGCAGATAAGCGGAAACAGGCGTTGGCGCAGCCATCGCATTGGGTAACCAAAAGTGAAATGGGAACTGCGCACTTTTAGTGAATGCACCCAATAAAATTAATAATAAGGTTGGTACAAAAAGGTAATGCTGTTGAATGGTATCTTTCATCAGCACAAGCTGATCGATTTGATAGGTTCCTGTGATTTGTCCGAGTAAGACAAAGCCACCGAGCATCGCAAGACCGCCCATTCCTGTAATGGTAAGTGCCATACGAGCGCCACGTTGCGCAGCATCATATTGACTCCAATAACCCACTAAAAGGAATGATGAAATACTGGTTAATTCCCAAAATACCAATAAGATAATGAGGTTATTGGAAAGTGAGATACCAAGCATTGCCGCCATGAACAGCATTAATAATTGATAAAGTTTACTAAGAGAGTTTTTCGGACTCAGATAATAATAGGCGTAAATATAAATGAGTGTACCGATACCGCTAATCAGCAGACCAAACAATAAACCTAATGCATCTAGGCGAAAACTTAAATTGATTCCAAGTTGAGGAAGCCAATCCCAGCTTTGTTGCAGAGTATTTCCCTGAAGAACAGTTTCTGCCTGAGTAAGAAGTAAAATGAAACAACTAAGGCTGATGCCAATTGCCCCTAGTGCCGTCATGCCCCGCGAAATACGTTGCAATTGTGCGACAAGGGTGGTGCCGAGTATGAGCGGTAATAAGATAATAATCGGTAGCACACTGGTATCCATGTCGATGATTTAGGTCGGGAGCGACCTAAGGGTGAATTTTCTTTTCGAGACTCACAGGCATTCAAAGAGAGCGCCAAAGTTTCAAATCTCGAAACCCAATCAAGTTAACGGAGGCAGCAAGTTGTATTGCACAACTTGAAAATAAAATGAGCTTTATCTTACTATAAAATATGAACAAAAACCCGATGTTATTACATGAAAATAACAACATCAGGCTGAGTTTGGTCGGGAAAATTCAGTCGATAAAACAAATGATTAAAGCGGTGTTTCTTCGGGGGTATCATCAATTTTTAATAAGCTTAATAAATCATTTTTTTCTTGAGGGTTAAGCTCCTGTATTTGATGAAATAATTCATCCACTCGGCTAATCAGTGTTTCTGTTTCCAGTAAATTGTGCGTTTGAGCGATGTTATTTCCTTCAGTCCAGACTAGTTCGTTATACAGTTGAGAGAGTTGTTGTTGTGACTTCTCTACATTGATTTCGTAGATTTCTTTGGCGTCTAAACGTAAACATTGATAATCAACCGCGTGTTCAAGTAGTTCATCTCGATTGCCTGAAGCGATAATTTGTAGTCTTGGGAATGCTTGATGAAGTCGTTGCAAAATCTCAGCACAATTATTTTGATCAAGCTGATGGTCGATCTGATCAATTAATAAAATGCCTTCGCCTTCTAAACAAGGATCAAAACAATGCGGGTTGAGTAAGCACATGCGACGAGTAATATCACCGACAAGTGCAATCCATGTTTTGAGTGAGGCTGAGAGCTGTTGAAATGGAATTAACTGATCACGATAACGTACGATCAATTGTAACTTTGGAACATATTGAATGTAGAGATCCGTCAGGTCAGGAAAAATGGTATGTAAGCTTTTTTTCAATGCATACAGATTTGGGGCAGATAGTTGCTTTGGATGATTAGCCAATTCTTGCTGTAATTGATTTAATATTTCCAATTGATTTTGTTGACTAAAATCATTTCCCATTAAGCGTCGAACAATATGAGCTGAGTGGGCATTTTCTACATCACTAATTTCACGTAACCATTCAAAAAAACGCGCAAAAGTGGTGTAGGGAATCGCCGTAAGATCATAAGCAGAGATTTCTTGTAAAATTCCCGGAACATTTTTGCTTTGTAAATTGATTTCATGGACAAAGCGTTCAGCGGGATAATAAGCAATCAGTGGTAAGCCAAATAAAGGATCTTGTAAGCTGGTTTTTTGATAAAGCGTAACCATTTGATCAAGCTGCTGTGTCTCGACTTGACTGATACCGATACCTTGACTATTAAATGTCTTAAATAATTTCCAAACACAGCTTTGAGTGTCCGTTTCAGCGGCTGAACTGCTCTCCGCCAAACTACCAGTCAGTTCAGTACTCATACGAACTTGCATTTGAATTTTTGCTTGGAGTCGAGTCAGCATAATGTCTTGATCAGAAATGACCACGCCCGCTGTACGTATATCTTTATAACGTGCCGAGAACCACGTTAATGCTTGGTAAATATTTTTTAATATCGTGGTCTTGCCTGTAGCTTGATCACCTAAAATAAGTGTTACAGGACGCTCAGCCTGAAATTCGACAGTTAAGTCTCGAAACATTCCAACATGCTTGAAGAGAACGGATTCAAGTTGCATAGGCTCTCACCTCAATCTAAGCGCTTTAACCTGCTGACTGACGAAGACTTGAGGGAGCGCACCGTTTTAATTGTTGTATTAAGTCAAAAAGATGGTGAATATTTAAACTTACTTTAGCACGAGTACAGGCAACGTAAAGTAATCTTAATTCTTCATCTGTAATTTTATGTTCTAGTCCATTCACTTTGAATTGGTAATCATCTTCGATATGAACACGATTCCATTCCAGTCCTTTGGCTTTATGAGCCGTTGAGATCACATAATCAGCTTGTTCAATCGGTGTGATTTTGGCAAGGGCTTTTTTAAGTGGTTCTGTGCCGTGATCATCGACCAATTTAACCAATGGTTTAATATCGCTGCCGTCATTGGTCTCACAATATTCATGTACATCATGCCATGAGTTAAACCAAGCCAGCTCAGGGACATCGGTAATACGTTTACCTTGTTTCAATAAGCTTGCCGCATCAACGAAACGACTGAGTTTTTGATGATCTGCTTGTAAGCTGACTTTGTCGCCATGCACCAGACCTGAAAGCAGTAACTCCATCGCGCGGGCATTGGTACGGCACAGGATGGCATCACGCATTTTGGTGTGCGGTTTATTCACCACACTTGATTTTACATTTGGATTGCCGAGTAGAGGGACAGTTTCATTGAGTGCACCAAGCAAACTATTTGCCACATCTGCGATTGCATCACCGAAACGGAACGAGGTGGTCAAACGGCTTTCAGGTAGTGGCATTTGTTGCATCGCATTGATTGCACCACGCCAAGCATAGATTTGCTGATGTGCGTCACCGACATAAATCACTTGGGTACTTTTCTGCCGCAACAAAATTCCTAACATCAAGGGATCGGCATCTTGTGCTTCGTCAAATAGCACATAATCCGCAGGAATATTCGGTTCAGACAATGCCCATAATTTCAGATAAATGTCATGCCCAATGCCTGCTTGATGATTAGGATCAATCGATTCTAACCAGCGGCGTTCAACAGCTGGATAAAGATGCTGTTGTAAAGATTCGATATCGTCCTGATGCAACCAGTTGGGTGCTTGGATATGACGAGGTGCGGGGTATTGTGAACTGGTTGAACAGAAATAGCTCACCGCATTGGCAACTAGGCTCGCTAAACGGCTTGGCATCAAAACGTATTTTTCATAACGTCCACCCATGAGTCGACGCAATGTAATCGGTTCTAGGCGATATTCTTTGGCCATAAAACTTGGACTAAGACGTGGTAAACGTAATTTATCCGTTACCCCACGTGGCACACTGCGAAAAGCGAGTGAGTGGAATGTTCGACAATTTACATTGCCGTGAAATTTACTCTGCGCTTCTGTTGCGATGGCTTTGTTAAATGCCAAATACATACCACGCCGTTCAGGCATGGCATCACTGATCATTTGTAAGGTTGTCGTTTTACCTGTGCCAGCATAGGCAATCACTTTAAAGGATTGTCCTAAACGAGCATTGTCTATGGCAACAGCTTGCTCATAAGTCGCTTTGGGTTTCTCGATACTCGACACAGGCGATGCTTACGCTTCTTTGCTACGATTGGCTTTTTCGACTAAACCTGATAAGCCTTGGCGACGTGCAAGTTCATCCAACACGACTTGAGGGTCGAGATCAAAGTAGCCAAGCATCACAATGCTGTGGAACCAAAGGTCAGCAACTTCATAGATCAGGTCATGTTTATTTTCAAGTGAAGCATGCACCGCATAATCTTTTGCTGCGATGATGCTTTCGACACTTTCTTCGCCGACTTTTTCTAAGATTTTATTGATACCTTTTTTATATAGACTAGCAACATAAGAGCTATCAGCTTCAGCATTTTTACGTTCTTGCATTAAGCGACCTAAATAGCCCAAAACATCGATTTGTTCGCTGTGGCTATGGTCATGCGCTTCTGTTTTTGCTGATGCACCATAAATTGCAGTTGGATCTTTCAGTTGGGCATCAACGATTTCCCAGCCTTGAAGTGTAAGTTTTCGATAAAAACAAGACTCTCGACCTGTATGACAAGCAATACCGCCATGTTGTTCTATTTGAAGAATAATAACATCAGCATCGCAATCGAGACGAATTTCATGCACCGTTTGAAAGTGTCCTGATTCTTCGCCTTTGTGCCACAATTTTTGACGTGAACGTGAGTAATACACCGCCTGATTTTTTTCAGCTGTCAGTTGTAAAGCCTCACGATTCATCCACGCAACCATTAACACTCGACCAGTTTGATGATGTTGCGCAATGGCAGGAACAAGACCATTGGAATCAAATTTAACTTCATCTAACCAGTTTGACATGAGTGAAAATCCATTGAGTGGAAAGTCGTTAGTGTAGCGTTTGTGACATGGGTTGGCTATGCTTGTTGGGTAAAAAATGATTTAGGGGCTGGGTTGAATATACGTTCCGATCAAATTAGTATTTTCTATTTTTAAAAAGGGCAATGCCCAAGCAACGATGAGTAGTGTCCCACTAGAATAACTTGACCAATACCACGCATCAATCAGGAAATAGATAGCAGTGATAGAGACCCAAATATTTAAACTGCGAGCTAAATATTTTTGATGAATCAATAACAGCAATAAGAAAGGGAGGCTATCCCATAAGATCACCCATGGAAATTGAGGACTAATAATCAATCTTCCTATTGTTGATTTAGGATTGACTTGCCAATCAATAAAATGATGGTGAAAATTTAGAAAACAAAACAAATTAACTAGGCTAGGGAGTAAGAACCAGCATCCTTTTCGAATCGCCTTGCCTTTATTCTGTCGATACAAAGCCCATAGAAAACTAAATTTCATGTTTTAACCTTATTTTTATTGATGAATTTATATTTTTAAGTATCGAGATAGTTCGAAATTTCAATCAAGTTTTGATCGGGGTCCCGTAAATAGACCGATAAAATTTTACCCATTGCGCCTGTTCTTTCGATTGGACCTTCAACGATGTCAATGTTCTGCGCTTGAAGATGGGCAATAACCTGATCTAATGGGGTTTCGGCAATAAAACATAAATCTGCTGAACCCGCTGTTGGCTTTAGAGCTTTGGGTTCAAACTCTTTACCGGCTTGATGCAGGTTAATTTTTTGAGTGCCAAATTGCAGTGTTTTACGGTTTTCAGCAAAAGTAATCACTTCAAAATTTAGGGCCGATTGGTAAAACTGACAAGTTGTCTCAATATCGGCAACGGTCAGAACTAAATGATCTAAATGGCTAATTTTCATATTTAATTCAAATCCTATTTTTACACTTAGTCATATTCAGGTAATGGTTGATTATTTGCAATCAAGACATTTTGATTGTGTTGGTATGCCGCAATCTGTTGATAGCTCATTTGTTGGAACATACCTGTTTTTAAACCTGAAATGGTGATTGCCATTTCTTTACGGAAATACGGGATTTGATACAGCCAAGGGAAAACAAGGTCGCGTAATCCACCTGCCCACCAATGATCTGATTGATAAAGAGGGGTGAGGAGTCGACTGAGAAATTGGTAGAATTGGGTCGAAGAACGACGGTGTTGGTGATAGTGTTGCCATAATATCGTCCAGTCGATCTGCTGGTTTTTTTGAGCAGTTTGCAAGGACTGAGAAAATGCCCATGCATCTAAAAGTGCCATATTCGCACCTTGTCCCAATTGTGGACTCATGGCATGTGCCGCATCACCAATGACCCCGATTCGACCTTGTCCATATTGAGACATCACCACATCACGATATTGGGCAGAAAGCCATTGAGGTTGATGTTGTTCACTCAATAAAAGCTGCTCTAGCCAATCAGCAACATCTGGCCAACGATTAGAAACCTGTTTCAACCAATGTTGCTTTGCCTGTTCATTTTGCAAGAACGTACTTAACTGCGAAGTCGGCAAACTCCAAAACACACTGGATAGCCGTTGTTGTGGTGCGGATGGAATTGCACCTGTAGGCAAGACGCCCATCATAATTTTGGAACGATCATAAAATTGATGCAGAATCTTAGGGTCTAATACGGCGCACTCAGGCACAATACTCCATGCTGCTCCCCAGGGATAAGCTTGATCTACTTTGACCCATGCTTTAGGGCGTAATTGACTCCGTGCACCATTGGCAATCAGTACAGCATCAAAACAAGTATCGAAACTTTGCTGTTGGTATGAGCCAACTAGACGAACTTCGTTATGGCGTTCTTCGACCTGATCAATGCTATGGCCCATACACCATGTGATTTGATTTGCGTACTCAGCCAGTTTTTCAGTTAATACGTGACATAAGGTCGCACGATGAATCCCGATACCGTAGAAATTTGAGCCAGCTTGATGATAGTGGCTGTTCACTAGCAGTCTTTTATTAGGAAGTTGCCCCTCTAAGCCTGTGACTTTTGCGCCAAGTTTGAGGGTATGGTCGAGTACACCAAGATGTTCAAAAACCGCTAAGCCTGCTGGTTGTAACAGTAAACCAGCACCTACAGGACAAAGCTCATCAACTTGTTCAAAAATCGTAATTTGATGACCTTGTCTAGCAAGTAAAATCGCAGTCGCCAATCCAGCTGTACCTGCACCAATCATTGCAAAATGGACTGTTTTCATTATTTATTCTTTTAAGGGCATTATAAATTGGTTGAATCGTGATTTTAACTGATCGTAATTAATTTTTGAAAATTGATATAAAAAATCCTCTGCGAAAACAGAGGATTTTTGCTTTATTTCGCCATACGCCATAGCGCTAAAAGACTACTTAACACAATAAGAATAATTGATACAAACCAAGGTGTAATAATCGCAATGGTAAGTAAAATCAACATGATGCTGCCAAAAATCCAACTGCGGCGTTGTTGATGTTGCATTTGCAGGCGCATTTGTTGAATTTCACGCAATTGTTTGTCATGCCATGCAGACTGATTTTTTAATCCATTTAAGCTGTCGATGATCAGGCTTGGTAAGTCTTGAGCACCGAGTAATAAATCAGGAATCTGTTGTCCGATTTCTTTAACATTTTTAACGGGGTTCATGTTGGCTTTAACCCATTCTGTCAGAATCGGTTTTGCCAGTTTCCAAATATCAAGCTGAGGATAAAGGTCTGTGCCTAAACCCTCAACATGAACCAATGTCTTGAGGAGTAACATCAATTGCGGTGGAATTTCCAAGTGGAAACGACGCGCAATATCCATGACTTGAATCAAGATGCCTGCAAAATCCAGTTGATCCATCGGTTTTGAAACCATAGGGCCGACCGTACGACGCATTTCACGAGCCAGTGTATCTTGATCTGTACCCGGTGGAATCCAGCCTGCTTGATGCACGATTTGAATCAATTGCATGAAGTTGCTATTCATCACAGCCAGCAACATGCGTGCAACGGTCATTTGATCATGTTTAGACAATTCACCCATGATGGCACAGTCCAGCGCGATAAAGCGTGGATTACTAGGGTTAATCGTTTCAACGAAAACATTCCCTGGATGCATATCTGCATGGAAAAAGTTGTCACGGAATACTTGGGTAAAGAAAATCGTCAGACCTTTTTCAGCGAGATCTGCACGATCCATACCTAAACGATCAAATGTTGCCGTATCAGAGATAGGAACACCCGTGATCCGTTCCGATACCATCACATCTTTACTATCCATATAAACTTCAGGCACATACATCATGCTTGAACCTGTAAAGTAATGGCGCATACGGCGGGTATTGTCTGCTTCTAAGCTCAGATCAAGTTCATTTAAAATGATTTGACGATAATCTTGGATGATCTCTGATAAATGTAAGGCACGTGCAGCTTCTACACGATTTTCTAACCAATCACCCAGCCATGCCAAGATTTCAAAATCTTGCAGAATCTGCCCCCGAATATCAGGGCGTGTGACTTTAACAACCACTTCACGACCATCATGCAAAGCCGCAGTATGTACTTGTGCAATAGATGCGGCAGCTAATGGTTGCTCATCGAAGCGTGAAAATAAGGTGCTGACATCTGCCTTAAGTGATTCTTGGATGCGTTGTTTAGCAAGTTGTGTATCGTAAGGTTTGACACGATCTTGTAATAATACCAACTGAGATAAGACTTCAGGTGGGATCAAATCTCGGCGTGTTGATAATAATTGACCCAACTTAATTGCAAGTGGGCCCATTTCTTCCAAAGCTTCCTTGAGCTTAAGTGGATTTTTCTTTTCTCGACTCGACCAAGCAGCGGGGTGCATTTTAATAATATTTAATGCATGACGCGCTTTAACAGGCAATTCTTCCGCGGGGAACAAGGTGTCAAGGCGATAATGTGCAGCAATACGCCAGAGTTCGTGTAACCGTTTAACATGCGGAATCATATAAAATCTTACCTAGTTTTGAGTGGTTTGCTTTTGTTGGTTGAATTGAGTTTGTAACTGTTGCAATTGAGCTTCGAGTCGATCTAATGATTGATTGAGTTGACGCGTCTCTCGATTGAGATCATCCATTTGCCAACGTGGAGCAAATAAACCGCTATCTTCTTTTAAGGCGTCTTCAACAAAAAAAAGCTGACTTTGCAAAGAACGTTTCAGTTGCTGTGGTGCAAGCTGAATTTTACCTAACTCATGTGCGAGTTGAGGGCCAATCCAAGGAGAGAGATGTGCGGCGAGATCAGGTTCAGCTTGCTGCATAATTCGCTGAATATCTTGTAATAAGTGATAATCGCCTTGTAGCGGAATATTACCAATTTGATCCATATCACTGAGTAATAATTTGACCAGTTCCACTACATTTTCAACATGTAATGTTGCTGTTGCATCTGTGATTGTCTGTTGAGGATCAAATGGACGCTGTTCAAAAATAGAGGGGCTTTGGCTTTGTCCTGTGACGGTTGGTTCTAAACGAACTTTATTTTCATCAAAAAATACATCAACTGAAAGTTGTGGACTGTCGATAACCACACGTAACAGTTGACCTTGTAATTGATTGAGTTGAATGCGGGTAATCGCATCCAAGTCAATCACATGATGAATGAGTCGTTCAACCGCACCGAGTGCTAAAATCGACCACATTGCAAATTCCTTAACGTCAAAACTTTAAAGTTTGAATCCGCGGTGAACCGCAACGATACCACCTGTTAAGTTGTGATAGTCACAGCTTTGGAAGCCTGCATTTTCCATCATGCCTTTTAAAGTACGTTGATCTGGGTGCATACGAATCGATTCAGCAAGGTATTTATAACTTTCAGAGTCATTTGCAACGAGTTTACCCATGATCGGAAGTGCAGTGAATGAGTAAAGATCATACAATTTAGAAAATGGTTCAAACACTGGTTTTGAAAATTCAAGTACCAATAAACGGCCACCTGGCTTTAGCACACGATACATCGCTTGCAGTGCCGCATCTTTATCCGTCACGTTACGAAGACCAAAACTAATGGTCACTAAATCAAAACTATTGTCTGCAAATGGTTCTAATGTTTCTGCGTTGGCAAGGACGAAATCGACGTTGGTGCAGCCCGCATCAATCAGGCGATCACGACCAACATTTAACATTGATTCATTAATGTCAGAAAGAACGACGTGTCCTTGTGGACCAACTTCACGGCTAAATACTTTGGCAAGGTCACCCGTACCGCCTGCAATATCAAGGACATGTTGCCCACGACGAACGCCAGACATGTTGATCGCAAAACGTTTCCAAAGGCGATGAATACCAAATGACATCAAATCATTCATGATGTCGTACTTGCTTGCAACTGAGTGGAAAACTTCTGCAACTTTCTGTGCTTTATCATCACTGCTTACAGTTTGATAGCCGAAGTGTGTAGTTTCTCCAACATTACCTGTATTCGCACCGCGAGGTAGGTTGTATTTTGGAATCGCACCTGTTGGTGTAGACGCAATATTTTGTTGTAAAGATTGTTGCTGACCTTGAGGTGTGCCTTGAGGAAGCGGTGCGCTTAGGAATGGGCTAACTTTGTCTGAACTTTGAGTTTGCTCAACTTCTGGGGTAGGCTGTTGGTTTTCGTTAGACATTGTGTTCTCCTAAACTTTTTGCTCTAGCGGCACGAATCAGCATGCATGATGACAGATTTTGTAATTTTTTACAGGGCTTAGCATATCATTGTTGTGAATAATATACAGAAAGTCACGATCTCAAAAGTATTTTCATTTTGGTTTTTTGAGTTCTTAAATAAAAATCCCTCTTAAGCGAAGAGGGATTTGAGTAATTGCGTTATGCACGAAAAGGATCAGGGTGTCCTGCATGTACTCTGTCGATAATCTCACGCTCTTTTTCGGTAAATGTGTTGATAAATACCGCGGCTGATTTCATCGGTTTCATTGCGGCAAAACCTTCTTGAATGAATTCATACATTTGATCGAATTGATATTTATGTGCAATACCTTTACACATTTTAAATGCCGCAAACATCATGGTTGAACGCATGTATTTATCAAGTGTTTGGCCAAGTTCATCCAGTAAATGAAGCTGTTCATAACGTGCCTCACCTTGATCAAGTTTCACAAGGGTTTGACGCATGATGTCATCAGTCAATGCCGTTTCTAATGGATAATCTTCCAAAAGTTGCATTGCAACTTGCTCATCCAGTTGAGTTGCGAGGACTGCAAGGCTGACAGACTTAGTACCCGTTTTAATTGCATTTTCAGGGAGTAAGCTTTCTGCTTTATGAGCATACTTTAATAGGCGTTCGATTTGCTGTGCCATAGCATCAAAATCAGGGCCGCCGTATAAACGATTGAGAAAATATTGCGCCATAAGTTGATTTTCTGGACGGGCAAAAAATTCTTCATGTGTTTGAGCAATACGCTCTTTCATCCATGCTTGTACTTCGTGCAGACGTTGGGCAATCGCTGGGTTTTGGTGATAGTTCAAAGATTGGTATTGTAATAAAAGTTGATCAAATGCAGCGAGTTTTGACATGTTTGAACTCAAAGAAAATAAAACCATAAAATCATAGGCTGCATAATAACGAAGAACCATGACAGCATAAACCGAAAATGTTTAACAATTGGTCACTGTTGTTATTCACTGATTTAACTCTACAGAAACTGTACAAGGGTTCTCTAAACCTCCAAATCGATTTCATTATACTTATTCTTAATAATTAGCCATTTAGAATTAAAGATGAGCGCACAACAACCAAAATTTGAAATACGAGATGAAGATGAACTGTCTTTGGATCTGATCGAAGCACAATACGCTTTAAAAGATAGTCGAGATAAGAAGAATGCCAAAAGTGTTCTGATTTTGGTCAGTGGCATTGAAATGGCGGGCAAGGGCGAGTCAGTCAAGCAATTGCGAGAATGGCTCGATCCACGATATTTAAAAGTGAAGGCGGATGCTCCAACGCTGCTTTCATCGAACCAAGTATTTTGGCAGCCGTATACCCGATTTATTCCTGCCGAAGGGCAGATCGTGGTGATGTTTGGTAATTGGTACAGCGACCTACTTTCAACCGCCATGCATGTGTCAAAACCTTTAAATGAAGAATTGTTTGATGCCTATGTTGAGCAGATGAGAGCTTTTGAGCATGACTTACAACACAACAATGTGCATGTGATTAAAGTCTGGTTTGACTTGTCATGGAAATCATTACAGAAACGTTTAGATCAAATTGATGCTTCAGAACAGCACTGGCATAAATTACATGGTTTGGATTGGCGCAATAAAAAACAATACGATACCTTGGCGAGTCTAAGTCAAAAATTTACAGATGATTGGTTTGTGATTGATGGTGAGGATGAAAAAGTAAGAGATCAATGCTTTGCACAATATGTGTTGCAAACGTTGCGTGAGCTACCTGATCACCAAACCAAAATTACAGAAAAGTGGCAACAAGCTAAAGTTCCGAAAACCTTACTTGAACCTTCCAAAGACAGTTTAGATAAAGATGAATATAAGGAAGAGCTAAACAAACTAACCAAAAAAGTAGCTGATGCGTTGCGTTATGACGAACGTAAAGTGGTGGTGGCTTTTGAGGGAATGGATGCGGCTGGAAAGGGTGGTGCGATTAAGCGCATCGTAAAAAAACTCGATCCTCGTGAATATGAAATTCATAGTATTGCTGCACCAGAGCGTTATGAGTTACGTCGTCCTTATTTATGGCGCTTTTGGAGTAAGTTAAATGATAGTGGCAAGATCACAATTTTCGATCGTACATGGTATGGACGTGTTTTAGTTGAAAGAATCGAGGGCTTTGCTAGTGCTGTCGAATGGCAGCGTGCTTATGATGAAATTAATCGTTTTGAACAAAGTGTTGTCGATAGCCAAACCGTACTTGTGAAAATTTGGCTCGCCATTAGTAAAGATGAGCAAGCAGCGCGTTTTAAAGCGCGTGAACAAACGCCACATAAACGCTTTAAAATTACTGAAGAAGATTGGCGCAACCGTGAAAAATGGGATGATTATTTAAATGCGGCTGCGGATATGTTTGAACGAACGAATACTGATTACGCGCCGTGGTATGTGATTGCGACTGATGATAAAAATACTGCAAGGATCGAAGTGCTGAAGGCAATTTTAAAACAGTTGAAAGCGGATTAAGCTTTCAACTGAAAGATATAAAAGCATTACGTTTAAAAGTGATTAAGCCACAATGGTATTACGGCTTTTCTGCTGAATACGTTTTGCCAAGTTATAGCAGTCTTGAATATGTGCTTCGGTAATTTTACGCATCATGAAATAACCGAGGCTTGCTGCCACAAGTTGACCACCGAGAGGAATAAACTTGGTCACTTGTTTGGTCGCAATCTTGGTAAAAAAACCATTAAACGATTTTTTCATCGCGGTACGTGCTACTACAAAACCTGAAAACTCAAAGCCACGTTTACGTAATTCATCCCAATGTACTTTCTTGGTTTCTGGGTCATAGACACTGATATGTTCAGGCGCTAAGCCAAAGCGAGCATTCACATAAGGAATGATCTGACTCAGCATGCCTAAATCGACTACAACATCAAAAAATGGAATAGGAACAATCGCTGCACCTGCTGACCAATACGCACGCTTTTTTGTAAGCTCTAAACACTCTTCGCGGATTTGATCCAAGTTTAAGCTCGGATCAATTGAGTCAGGAATTTTTTCAATTTTCATAAAGTTATACCTAAAGTCTATCCCTCGATAGTACATTCAATCGTACTGAGTGGTGAATTTCAAAACAATTTTTTTATTTCCTTGTGTGTTTAACGTGACATAGTTCGATGAAGTTGTATAGTGATGATTGTGTACGGTTTCGTGCAACACAATGCTGATTTATTGACGAGGTTGTATTTACGCATGGGGATTCATGTTATTCAAAGTCAACGCCTTGATGTGTTATTGCAAGGTGTGATGGCATCAATTACTCAGCCGAGCAACTCGCCATTTCAAGTCTTTAAAACGCAGCATTTTATTGTACCGAGTCCCGCGCAGGAGCAATGGCTCACGCAGAAAATTGCTGAACAACAAGGCATGACTGCCAATTATCAATTTCATCAACGTATTCGCGGTTTTCAGTGGTACGCTTATCAACAAGTCTTAGAAAATAAAGAAAAAGTACGTAAAGCCAATATTCCTCGATTGATTTTAAAATGGCGCATTCATCAAGCCTTACAACCCTTTATTCAAGCAGATCAAATCAGTCTAGCTGAAGATCATCCTTTATATTCAATCGTACAGCGTATTTACGATAGTGCTGATCAACTACAACATGGCAAAGAGAAACAGCTAAAAAAACAAAGTATGTTGTATTGGGTGGCTGAGCAAGTTTCACAACTATTTAACAACTACATGATTTATCGTGGGACTTGCCAACGTGCATGTGAGGGCGAATGTACCTGTTCAGGTAATTGGTTATCGGCTTGGGGCAGAAACCAAGCCTTGAATATCGAACAACTCATCTCAATCACAGATCAACAAACCTCGGCATTTAGCTTAGATCAAACAGAAAAGCTCGAGGCATGGCAACGTTGGCTATGGCAGAACTATTTCCATGATGACTTTGTCGAGATGCAGAGTATTGATGCTGACTTTTGGCATATTCTTGATCAACCGCACAAACGTGATCAAGCGTTAGCGCAACTGCCCAATCAGGTGATTGTATTTACCATTTTGGATTTACCACCGAGCCAATTGCAGTTTTTACGCCGCTTAGGACAATATTTAGATGTGGTTATTTTGCACTATAACCCGTCTCAAGAGTATTGGGCGGATAGTGTCGATCCATTGTGGAAACAACGCTACGATTTAGGGGTGAAAGAGCGCTTTATTGCCAAAAATCCCAAAGCAACAGATGAGGAAATTACGGCGTTTTTTGAACAGTTTACGCTGTTCTTTAATGCGCAAGCACGCGAGTCACGTCATCCTTTGCTGACTCGCTTAGGGAAACAGGCGCGTGACCATTTCTCTTTATTGTCCCAGCTTGCAACAGGTGAGGAAGGCAAGTGGGTGGATGCTTTTGTTGAGCAATTTCCTGAAACTTTATTGGGAAAAATCCAGTCTGATATTTTCTATCTCGCTGAACCTCAAGCTGCGCAATATGAACTTGCCATTGATGATCAATCGATTCAATTGCATGTTTGCCATTCGAGTCTCAGACAACTTGAGGTACTTAAAGAGCAATTGGTCAATTGGCTGTCTCAGTCTGATGTCATGCCGCGTCGTCCAAGTGATGTGTTGGTTTTAACGCCAAATCTCGCTGAGCTAGAACCATTGATTCGTAGTGTATTTTCTGCGGTTGCCAATGATCAGGAAGTTTTTTTACCTGTCAAAATTGCAGGTGTCGTCCAGCTTGATGCTTTGAATGCTTGGCGTGCTGTGCTTGGGCGCTTGCAATTAACACAAGGTCGCTTTACTCAAGATGATTTCGCTGACTGGTTAAATTTATCTGCAACCCAGCAGCGCTATGGTTTGGATTATAGCCAAGCGCAACGGATGTTGGATTTACTCAATGATGCGGGTTTTAAGCGTGGTTTGGATGCAGAGCATCTGCAACAAAGTTTGAGTGAAACCGATCAAGACTATCGTTATAGTTTTAAATTCGCCTTAGATCGTTTGTCGCTAGGTATTGCAGTACCTGCGCATGTGATGGTGCAACAGACGCTTAGTTATGCAATGGTTCAGTCTAGTGATTTTGAGCTGATTGGAATTTTGATTCAGATTTATCAAGATTTATCTGCAAGACGACATTGGCTGATGGCACATGAACACGGTCAGCGTTTGCCTGTTGAGGCATGGTTAAAACGACTGAAAGATGATGTGCAGGAGTTTGAGCAAACGGAGATTGTCGCGTTAAAAGCTGTACGTGAAATCATCCAAAAACAAGAGCGTATGCTGACTTTGGCCAGTTATTATGAAGATGCTGAAACTGAGCTGCGCCAAATTTCATTGCCATTGCCTTATATCATTGAAGAAATCCAACGAACTTTAGAAAGTCAGTCGGCACAGGTTGAGCCGACAGGACAAATCACCTTTAGTCAGATCGGGAAAATCCGTCCGATTCCTTATCGTTTGATTGTGCTATTAAATTTAGATACAGGTAAGTTCCCAAATCGAGACAGCCATATTCCTTTTGACTTAATGGATGCATTGCGTCAGCAATTGGGTGATCGCTCTCGTTTAGAGGATGATCAGGGCGCATTTTTAGATGCAGTATTGTTAGCGCAAGAGCAATTGTGGCTGTTCTATAATGGTTTTGATATCAATGATGGTGAAGTGAGAGAGCCTTCAAGTGTGTTGCAAGGCTTTCGAGATCATTTGGCGTTGATTGTTCAATCCTACCCAATGCCTCTGTATGAAAGGGGGGAGAGTGAGGAAGTTCCTATGTTTATCAAAGAGGGGTTAGGGGAGATTTGCCCACCTCAACTTTATCCTCTCTATCATGTACACCGTTTGCAACCTTTTGATCCGCTCGGCTTTACGACGGATCGACCTGTACGTTTCCAAGATCAATGGTTTAAGGTTGCTTCACAGATTCAGAAAGCGAAAGGTGAACGACAGGCATGGGTGAATGCAGCCTATCCAGTTGAACAGAGTGAAATGACCATTTTGGAGAGTCAGCAATGGATTCAAGATGTGACCTTTCCAGCTCGGTTATATTTAAAAACGCTAGGGGTGGAAAATTTAAGTGCTACTGAATTGGTCGATCTAGCCGAGCCTTTGTTATTAGATGGCCTAGGCAAATATGCGATTCGACATTTTTTACAGCAGCACGATGAAAAAGTTTCACCCAGCATCTTGCAAGATCAGTTGCCTGTCGGCAAGGTACAGCACAGTGCATGGCAGCAAAGCCGTTTAGAACAACAACGTTTAATGGAACGTTTACAGCAATATGCAGCCGCGCCGACGGAAACTACGCAACGTATTTGGCGAGTTTCTAAGCATTTGCAAATGAGTTGTATCACCCCCAAGCAAGATGTGCAGGATTGGGTCAGCTTAGATGCTTCTAGTGCGCGTGCCAAACGTTTGGCTAAAGTGTGGTTGGAATATTTGCTCTGGCTGGTTGTCTCAAATCAGGGTGAAGCCACTGAGAAACGCCGTATCGTGGTGTTCAGTAATCAAACGGTGATTTGTGAAGGCGTAAGTTCAACCCAAGCAAAAGATTATTTACAAGCATGGTTACAGCTTTGGCAAAATGGGCAACAACAACCCGTGGTTTTGCCAGCAGCACTATTATTAAAACCTTTGGAAAAAGCCAAATCCTATGAATGGATTGAGCAAGATACTCGACAGATTTTGGATGAAAATAGTCAAAAACAAGTATTAAAAGATTGGAATGATACAGGTGATTTTTCAGGTTTTGACATGACACAAAATGAAGCTTGTAAATTACATCGAGATTGGCAGTTTATTTTACAAGAGCAAGATGCCACTGCTTTATTGAACTATGCTTGTGATCAGTATTCATTTGCCTTGTATCAACCGATTTTTGAATTTTTGCGTGTGGAGTAAGGCATGAGCTCTCTATATCCAGTGTCTTATCAACCGATTCGTGATATTCAGTTTCAAGGGTTGCATTTGATTGAGGCATCGGCAGGAACAGGTAAAACCTATACCTTGTCCAGTTTGATGGTACGCATTTTTTTAGAAAAATATTTACCGAATCAGGTGATTGCAACCACATTTACTCGTGCAGCTGCTGCCGAGTTAAAAACGAGAATCCGACTACGTCTCGTTGAAACTTTAGATTATTTAGAACCTTTCCGAGATGTACTCGAGCGAGATATTCTAGTTCAGGCAGCACAAGAATCTGATCCTTTGAAACAGCATGTGCTACAGCATTTTGCGCCACGGATTGCCTATGCCTGTGAACGGCTCAAGTTGGTGATTGATCAACTCGATGAGTTATTTGTTGGGACACTGGATAGTTTTAGTCAAAAGTTATTGCGAGAGTTTGCTTTTGAAAGTGGCAAAATTGAAAGAGCGCAAATCACAGAAGATGCGAAAACTTACACACGACAATTGATTCATGATGTACTGCGTGAATGGATTCAAACGCAACCGCAGCAAGTGATTGATGCACTTTATAGTGTCGGCAGTTTAAAAAGTGTTGATCATTTTGTGGGGATGGTGGAAAGCTCGCTGAACTTTAGTTCTGCGCAATTTAAATTACCTGATCTACCTGAAATTGAGCTAACTCAATTGCAAGCTTGGCAGCAGCAGGCGCAACACATTGATTTGAGTACCTTGTCTGATTATTTCTCATTGGATGGCGCATATTATTCACATATTAATGGGACCTCTTTCCGTAATCATGCCTTTCACAAACTCTTTGTAGAATCTCTACCATTACTATTAGATGCATTATCAAGTGCTGAAAATGTGCAGGTATTTGATGCGTATTTTGCCAACGCGCGAGATTCGGTATTTAAGTTTTTAGATAAGCTTGAACAGCAAAAAATCTTTAAAAAATGCCCAGCAGACATTAGCGATACTTTTTATCAACATGCAACGGTATTGCAGATTCAGTCGTTATTTGAATCTGTGCTGCAAACACAACAACAGTTTGAACAGTTGGATGTGTATTTAAAAGCTTATTTGTGTATTGAAGTGAAAACGCGCTTGCCGCAAGTGTTACAGCAAAAAGGCGAAACCACCTTTGCCCAACAAATCAAAACATTATCTGATGCTTTAAAAGGGGAGCAAGGGCAACGTTTTGCTGTCTTTGTGCAAGCGCGTTATCCCTTAATTTTGGTCGATGAGTTTCAAGATACCAACCAAGATCAGGATGATATGCTTGCCAGTATTTGGCGGCATCCACAGCGTTACCAAAAAGGCTGCATGATTATGGTCGGTGATCGTAAACAGGCGATTTATGGCTTCCGTGGTGGCGATATGCTGACCTTCCTGAATGCCTACCAAGATATTATGGCGAAGCAAGGGCATGAATATAAACTGATTCATAATCATCGTTCGGTCAAAGAGCTGGTGGAAGTGGTCGATGTGTTATTTCAGCGGCAGACGGATTTTGGTGAGCAGGTCATGTATGACCCGATTCAAGCAGGTTCACGACCTCATCCTGCTTTGATTGAACAGCAGCAATCCAATCCAAAGCCTTTACGATGGTTGCAGTTGCAAGAGGGTAATGAACAAGCCACTCAAGTCGCCTGGAAAATTCAGCATCTATTGAATCAAGCGCATTTAAAACAACTGTATTTACACAATGATCAGCCGATAGCAATCGCTGAAGATGATATTGCGGTGTTGTCGCGGAGTCATCGTCAACTGGATGAAGTGCAATATGTGTTGCAACGGATGGGTATTCGCGTCAATCGACCCGCCAAGCGTAGTGTATTTGATTCAGCAATTGCGCAGGATGTGGGCGCATTACTCACTGCGTTACTGCACCCTTATGATGAGGCGAAGTTGAAACGTGCTTTACTGAGTCGTCTGTTTGGCTTCGATCTCACACGATTGATGACACTCGAACAAAGTCCTGAAGGGTTAAGCTACTATATTCAGCAGTTCGATGAGATTCGTGAAATTTGGCTCAATCAGGGTTTTTTATCTGCATGGCAACGGTGTCTCAATCAGTTTGGTATTTGGCAGCAATTGGTTGCGACACAAAGCCGAGACAATGAACGAACCGTAGTGAATCTACGTCATCTCACTGATGTTTTGAGTCAACATAGTGAGCACGTACAAGGTATTCAAAACATTTATCATTGGTATTTAAAACAACTGCACTCACCGAGTGATCGTGATTGGGAACTTGAACATAAGCTTTCCAGTGATGCAGGTGTGCAACTGATGACGATACATCAGTCCAAAGGTTTAGAGTTTAAAATTGTGTTTTTATTAGGCGCAAATAAGCCTTATTCGGAACAACAAAAGACCCTAAATTTTTCCACCACAGATGTTCAAATGCCTGAAACAGGTCAAATCCGAACTCAACGAGTTGTTGCGGTTGCGGATAAAAAATTTCTACAGCAAACTGAGATTGATCAGCATCAACAACGTGCTTTAGCAGAACAAAATCGCTTATGGTATGTGGCTTTGACCCGTGCCAGTCATCGTGTTTATGCAGTATTTGAGCCTGAAAAAGGGGAGAAAAATAAGTTCTCAGGTCTCGCTTTTTGGAAAAACCAAGGTGAGCATTTTCAACATGCCTATAGTGCTGATGAAGCTTTAATTTTAGAGCGACCTCTCGCAGTTCGAACACAGCAAGCGCAACAGCAAATCATATTGAATGCTCAACCCTTACCAGAACAACGTTTTTATGCACGTGGCAAAACCAGTTTTAGTTATTTGGCACAGCATTTAAAACATAAGGTCAATCGGACTGATGTATTGGCAAATATGGATGCAACGGTTGAGCAGGCTGAAGATGAATTGGATATTTTCGCTGTAGAACAGATAACCCAAACGGAATCAATCGCATGGATTAAGCAGCACTTCCCGAAAGGGACTTTAGCTGGTAATTTCCTACATGAAATCTTTGAGCAGATTGATTTTCAACAACCTCAAACTTGGGGTGAGGAAATTCGTCGTCGTTTTAAAAATACCTATCAAAGTTTATGGACAGCTTTGTTGGAAACCTATCAGCAACATTTTCCAGATCAGCAAAATAGTGAACCACTCTATCAGTGGATTGCGGACTGGATCGCTGAAGTTGTACAAACGCCATTGAATCAAGATTTTCAGTTGCAGCAACTCAGTACAGGGCAATACCTATCCGAGTGCCCATTCTATTTGGCACTCTCCGATCGTGTCCTCGCGATGCAACGGGTGCAAAAGCTATTTGAGGAATATGGAATCGAAATGCCTGAGTTACTTGAGGCAAAGTCTGCGCGTTATCTCAATGGCTCTATCGACTTAGTTTATTTTGACGGGCAGCGTTATCAGATTGCCGATTATAAAAGTAATTATCTAGGTGCATCGCAACTTGATTATCAATCAACACAGATTGCAGAAAGCATGTCGCTTTCGAGTTATTGGTTGCAGGCCGCTTTATATTTAGTTGCGTTGCATCGTTATCTCAGCATTAAGTTGCAAGATTATAAGATTGAGCAACATTTGGGTGGCGCATCTTATCTCTATTTACGTGGTATGAATGGTCAAGCCCAGCAAGGCTATTTTTACTGGAAACCTGAGGATGAGTTTATCCTGCGTTTGGACGCAATTCTTGGGTATTTCTCTGAAGATAAATCAGGAAAAGTGGTGTAGATAAAGTGGATGTTTTTAAATTAAACAAAAGCTTATCTTGTGAATAAGTGTGTTTATAACCTTGTGGACAAGCGTGTGGGTAAGTTTGAGGATAACTCTGTGGACAATAAAAGTAATGCTCAAGCGGAGCAAATGACTTGGTTAAATATGTGGAGTCACTACCTCACACAAGCACCATTTACTCAGTCTGCTCAACCAGAAACCGCTGCACAGGTGTTGCAACAATTGGTTGAAGCGAGCCTGCAAGGTAATAGTTGTATTGATGTTGATTCAACACAGCTCGAAGCGCTAGGTGATTTGGCGATTTCTAGTGATATCGCAACAACCCAAGTTGCTCCATGCGTCTATGATCAGCAGGGCTTGGCATTATACCGATATTGGCAGCTAGAACAACGCCTCGCTCATCAGATTTGTCGATTAAAGCGACAAATGGTGCCTCATATTGATGTTTCTATTTTTCGAACCTTACTTAGTGATCAACATCAACAAGCCGCTTTAACTATGGTCATGCAGCAGTGGCTTAGTATTATTACGGGCGGGCCTGGGACTGGAAAGACCTATACACTGGCAAGGATTATTGCTGCGCTCAACCAAACGATTCCAGATATCCGAATTGCAATGGCAGCACCGACAGGTAAAGCTGCACAACGAATGCAAGAAGCGCTGCAAAACTCATTCAATGATCCAAAGCTTTTGGAATCAGGTCTGATCACGGATGAACTTCGTCATCAAAATACGCAGACTTTGCATCGTTTATTGGGAATTGGGAATCGACCCATACCTCGTTTTAATCAAAAACAACCGTTGCCTTATGATGTGATCGTGGTTGATGAGGCTTCAATGCTCGATTTGAATCTAGCGACATTACTATTTGAAGCGGTTCCAGAACATTGTCGAATTATTTTATTGGGGGATGCTAATCAGTTAGCCTCTGTAGATGTGGGGTCTGTATTGGCAGATTTACAACACGTTGAGGCTTTGGCTGAAAACCGTGTCCAATTGATGACCAGCCGTCGATTTTCAGGGGATGCCAAGATTGGACAATTTGCAAGATTCATCCAAGATCAGCAAGATTCGGCTGAGCATCATACCGTGTTGGAAAAACTCGAACGCGACATCGTCAAGCCAACTGTACTCCAAGCCATCACATTAACGCTGGGGATGCCTGATCAGATTCAATTGGAATATTTACCTGAGCAGCTAGAGGGTGATGCTGAACAATATCAACAAAAGTTGATGCATGGTTTTCAGGGCTATGTAGATGCCTTGCTGACGTATCTAAAAGCCGATGATACTGAACAAGACATGATGACGGTGATACGGGCATTTGATGATTATCGAATCCTCACTGCTGTTCGACATGGGCCGTTAGGGCTAGAGCAACTGAATCGTTATGCTGAACAATGGCTGAATCAGCAACTCAAACAAATCGCCGTTGGGGATTGGTATATTGGCCGTCCTGTGATGATGACGTATAACGACTATCAGTTAGGGATTTCAAATGGTGACATTGGGATTTGTTTTAAGCACAGAACGCAAGCTCAACAATTTGAAGTTTTCTTTCCTAGTCTAAATAAATGGATTGCAGCACATCGTTTGCCACGTAATATGCAAACAGCTTTTGCACTAACAATTCATAAATCACAAGGTTCTGAATTTACGCATACTGCGATTGTGTTAGATGCACATGCGGAGAAATTATTGAGCCAAGAATTAATTTACACTGCGATTACGCGTGCGAAAAAAGTGGTTACACTTTTGGCTGATCAAAAGTCGTTACAACAAGCGCTGACAATTCGTACAGTACGTCGCAGTGGTTTAGTGCAAAAGATCAATTTGAACAGATTGTGAACTTATTCTTTAAAATTCACTGTTTTGTAAGTAAAAGCTTACATGGATTCGAGATATTGTCGCTAGAGTGAGACAGGTGTTTTTGAGATTATGTACACACAAAGAGCCTAGCAAGGAAAGTTAGGTAAATCGCAAAAATATAATAATAAAGTCAGTAGACAGCGAACTTACAGTGAAGTAAGTGATAAAAGAGGAAACTTACAGCCGCTAAGCCTTGTAGTTTTGGGAGAGACTACAGGGCTTTTTTATTTGTTATAAATTTTAATCACAACATGCTGATATTCATCGTATTAATTTTAACCATTTCAATCTGATTTCATTTTAAAAAATTGATCCATATTTCGACAAAGATTTACTGATATTAATCTGCTATTCAGTGGAAATGTATCAGAATCTACAAAAGTTATAAGGCTATTGTCAGACAGTTTTTTTTCATTATTAAGTTAAATGTTATACAGACCTGTACGTTTTTGCTTACACAGAGATAAGAAAAATGCTATTTTTCTCCACAATTGATTCTGACAGAATAGCAACTATAGAGAGGGGAACAAGCTCTATAACAACAGAACGTAAAAAGATGATGATGTGTGAGAAGCATCCAGAGGGTTCGATTGTTATTAAATAAAAAGACAAAAAATAAAAATAAACTAAAATTATAACGATAAAAACTAAGCGCAAAGGCCCAAGCGAAAACTTGGGCTTTTTTGTGCGCGTTTGAAAGTAGATTAAACTAAATCGGCTTCGGTACGGTCTGTTGCAAACAATGACCGACGTTGATTTTTTGGGATTTTCGGACAATTGGTGGAGATTTGATACAGCGTTTTGGCTAAAGCTGGTAAATGCGTACCGACGACTGATTTCCCTGTCGTCAGCAGTGATACACTGATGTCACGCTCAGGGTCAGCCCAACATAAAATATTCGAGAAACCAATATGACCAAATGCTTGCCCAGTCATTGGCCCGAATAAACCAACAGGATTACTCCCTAACATTGGGCCTAATGCGTATCGCATAGGTGCAAGGAGTGTGCGATCTAAGCTAATCCCAGAGGTCGGCAACGTGGAACGGAACACAGTTTTAGCACTCATGATTTGCTTACCTTGATATTCACCACCACTGAGCAGCATTTCAAAGAAACGACCAACTTGATCAGCACTGGTATAAATATTCCCTGCTGGGCAGATAGTATCCATAAAACGGCTGTCATTGGTCACATCAACAGCTAGTTGTAAGCCACCACCAAGCACATGATTAAGGTATTGATCTGTACCTAAACTTGGATGTACACCAGTTGCATAATTCATTGCAACATCTGCACGATATTCAGGTTTTAAACCATAGTTGAAATAATCCAATCCCATTGGTTTTTCAATTTGTTCTGCTAAAAACTCACGAACGCTTTGCCCTGTAACACGATGAACGATTTCACCTAAAATATATCCTGCTGTAACAGCATGGTAGGCAAGATGAGTACCTGAAGGAGAAACGGGTTTAGCTGCACAAAGACGTTTTAAAATTTCATTTTGATCGAATAAAAGTTCAGGCGTGACTTCGCCTTCTATACGTGGAATTCCACCACGATGAGAGAGTAAATGGAAAATAGTGGCGCGACGTTTACCATTTACACCGTATTCAGGAATGTAATAGCTAATCGGATCAAGTAAATTCAGATCACCGCGCTCATCCAGCATATGAATCAACATCGCCGTAACCATTTTTGATGCTGAAAATAGGCATACAGGCGTGTCGGGCGTTGCAATTTTGGCATCAGATGCTAAGCCATCAGGAGAGTTTCCTTGTGCATAGCCAATACTACGATTTAAAACGACTTGCCCCTGACGACGTAAACATAGTGTGATGAGTGGATAGTTTCCTGTTTTATATAAACATTCCACACTATTCCAGATTTTTTGAACTTGTCTTTCAGTCATCCCACCTAATGCTGCCGCAACTTCATCTTTTGAGCGAATCACTTGATTGAGGTCATGTGGTACATAACAGGTATTTGTTGATAAAATTTTCACGATTCCCTCGCAATATTTTTCGTTTTCTTTCGTCTCTGTCATAAATTGAAAACAGACTCATGATAGTGTGCCTATTTTGTTCAATGCTGTCAGCTGCCGAATTGCCAGCAAACACAAAACATTTTTGCAATATAACGATAGATCACTTAAAATAGGCGACTTGCTGTAGTGATGCACGGCAGTCAGTTGGCTTCAACTGATTATTATCATTTTTATTTTTTAAGCATCTCGGAGAAATCGAATGGCTTTAACTAACGCAGATCGCGCAGAGATCATCGCTAAATTTGCTCGTGCTGAAAACGACACTGGTTCACCAGAAGTACAAGTTGCTTTATTGACTGCTCAAATCAATGATTTACAAGGTCACTTTAAAGCTCACAAACACGACCACCACAGCCGTCGTGGTTTGATTCGTATGGTTAACCAACGTCGTAAATTACTTGACTACTTAAACGGTAAAGATCACGGTCGTTATGTTGCTTTGATCGGCGCATTAGGTTTACGTCGTTAATTCGATTTTACTTTGTTTTCGGTATTTCGCATGTTGTTATGCTTTATTGCTGAAAAGAGAGTCTCATCTAATTTACTTTAGATGACTTTAGAAGGGGCGCTTGTTCGCTCCTTCTTTGCGTTTAATATTTTTAAAATATTTGGTCTAGTGTGATGGCTTCTAAGCTTTGTCATTTATCTATATTGTTGTAGTCTGAATGCCAAACCTTAGGGGTCTCACTAGAATAACGTTTTAAAAGAAACTAGGAAAATACAATACATGTCAATGTTTAATATCGTTCGTAAAGAATTCCAATTTGGTCAACATCAAGTTGTTTTAGAAACGGGTCGCGTTGCACGTCAAGCAAATACAGTTTTAATCACAATGGGTGGTGTAACTGTTCTTGTTGCTGTTGTTGCACAACCAAAAGCAAAAGCGGGTCAAGATTTCTTCCCATTAACTGTTAACTATCAAGAAAAACAATATGCAGCTGGTCGTATCCCTGGTGGTTATGGCAAGCGTGAAGGTCGTGCATCTGAAGCTGAAACTTTAATTTCACGTTTGATTGACCGTCCAATCCGTCCATTATTCCCAGAAGGTTATTTCAACGAAATCCAAGTAACTGCAACTGTTGTTTCTTCTGACAAAACTATGGATGCTGATATTGCTGCAATGTTAGGTACATCTGCTGCATTGTCTATTGCAGGTACGCCGTTCCGTGGTCCAATTGGTGGCGCACGTGTTGGTTTGATCAATGGTGAATATGTTCTTAACCCAACACTTGAACAACTTGCACAATCTGACCTTGACCTTGTCGTTGCAGGTACAGAATCAGCAGTACTTATGGTTGAATCTGAGGCGAAAGAACTTTCAGAAGACCAAATGTTAGGTGCTGTACTTTTCGGTCATGACGAAATGCAAATTGCTGTACAAGCAATCAAAGAATTTGCTGCAGCTGTTGGTGCGAAAGAATCTGAGTGGGTTGCTCCAACACACAACGAAGAATTACGTGCAAAATTAAAAGAAGCTTTTGAAGCAAAAATTTCTGAAGCGTACACGATCGCAGTAAAACAAGATCGTTATGCAGCTTTAGATGCACTTTATACAGAAGCAAAAACTCAATTCGTTCCTGAAGAAGATGTTGATGGCATCGCAGACGAAGTTGATTTCTTATTCGAAGATCTTAAATACCGTACCGTACGTGACAACATTTTGTCTGGTAAGCCTCGTATCGATGGTCGTGATACTAAAACCGTTCGTGGTATTGACGTTCAAGTGGGTGTATTAGGTCGTGCTCATGGTTCAGCATTGTTTACACGTGGCGAAACACAAGCACTTGTAACTGCAACTTTAGGTAACACACGTGATGCCTTGATGGTTGATACCTTAGCTGGTACGAAAACTGATAACTTCATGTTGCACTATAACTTCCCAGCGTACTCAGTAGGTGAAACTGGTCGTGAATCAGGTCCTAAGCGTCGTGAAATCGGTCATGGTCGTTTAGCGCGTCGTGGTGTTCAAGCGGTTCTTCCACCAGTTGATCGTTTCCCTTACGTACTTCGTATCGTATCTGATATTACTGAATCAAATGGTTCATCTTCTATGGCGTCTGTTTGTGGTGCATCTCTTGCGCTTATGGATGCAGGTGTTCCACTTAAAGCACCAGTTGCTGGTATTGCAATGGGTCTAGTAAAAGAAGGCGAGCGTTTCGCAGTTCTTTCTGACATCTTAGGTGACGAAGACCATCTTGGTGATATGGACTTTAAAGTAGCAGGTTCTGCAAACGGTATTACTGCACTTCAAATGGACATCAAGATCGAAGGTATTACTGAAGAGATCATGGAAGTTGCATTAAACCAAGCATTTGCTGGTCGTATGCACATCTTAAATGAAATGAACAAAGTCATTTCACGTGCTCGTGCTGAAATCAGTGCTCACGCGCCAACATTCGAAGTAATCAACATCAATCCAGACAAGATCCGCGATGTAATTGGTAAAGGCGGTGCAACAATCCGTCAAATTACAGAAGAGACTAAAGCTGCGATTGACATCGAAGACAACGGTACAGTTCGCGTATTTGGTGAAACTAAAGCAGCGGCTAAAGCTGCAATTGCAAAAATCCAAGCGATTACTGCTGAAGTTGAGCCAGGAACGATTTATGCAGGTAAAGTAATTCGTATCGTCGAGTTCGGTGCATTTGTAAATATCCTACCAGGTACGGATGGCTTACTTCACATTTCGCAAATCTCAAATGAGCGTATTGCAAACGTGACTGACGTATTAAAAGAAGGTCAAGAAGTAAAAGTACAAGTTGCGGATGTCGACAACCGTGGTCGTATCAAGTTAACTATGAAAGATATCGAACAAGCTTAATCGTTTCGATATACAAAAAGCCCGCCTTGCGCATCGCCAAAGCAATTGCTTTGGCTTGCTCAGGGCTTTTTTTATGGCATTATTATTTTAATTAAAATATTGAATATTATCGTTATGCAGCTTTATTATTTTTATCGTCATAACAGTGAAAACACAATTTTTATTAGTGCAGAACAACAAACAGAGCATAGCCTTGAGTTTCTTTGGGTTGATAGTTTAAGGCAAGATCTTGTCAATCATACTGAGACTTGGCAGCAGAATATTTATGAACATACAGGTTTGACGTTAAATGAATTCCATATGCGCGATCTACTCAATATTGAACATCCATGCGCATTTGATACGGTAGAAGAATATGATCTATTGGTTTTTAGGAAACTGATCAGTCCTGATGACCAAATCTATGAAAATGATAATTCAGTAGAGTCGCATGAAAGTGTTTTTGGTTTAGCGACGACACCGATGAGTTTTGTACTCAGTCAAAATATTTTAATTAGTCTCAGAGAGCAAGGTAACAAAGCAGTCGAAAATTATATTCAACGAATCCAAACGATTATGGAGCGTCCGACAGCTGAGCAAAACAAACCAAGAAAGTTACCGAATACGCCCGCTGATCTGTGCCTACGGTTATTAAATAGCATGATTGATGGTTATTTGAATTTACGCACGCCATTGACGCGACGTGTTGAACATTGGCAACAACAATTATTGCAAGGAAATCGTCGTTTTAAACAATGGCATCAATTATTCCATGAGGATATGGCATTCCAACAAATTGAAAATTTATGCGAAGAGCAAATTGAAACCTTACAAGAGTTTCGGGATGAGTTGGTTGATAATTATCATCATGTCGTGGGTGAGCATAAGCACAAATCCCAAGACATTTTATTGGTACGTTTAAATGATTTAATGAGTCATGTGGAGCGTGTGCAAAAACATACTTTACGGCTGAGAAATGCGATTCAGTCTGCTATAGATTTACACTTTTCTGCCATCGCCAATCAAACCAATGAGAATATGCGTATCTTGGCGATTATTACGGCTGTGTTTGCACCGCTAACTTTACTCACAGGTATTTATGGAATGAACTTTGAGTTTATTCCCGGATTAAAATCACCTGTTGGGTTTTGGATTATGTTGGCTGTGATGCTCCTGAGTACGGTGTTATTGCTTTACTATTTTTATCAGCAACATCTGGTTGGACGAGGAGAGCGCAGTGTGATTGATCTGCTAGCGCAACAACATAAGCAGCGTAATTTAAACCTACTTTGGTTTTTAGATTATGAACCGATCAAGCAAACCTTAAAAGAAGTGGAGAAAATGACTAAGTTGAAATAGATATCACTTAGTCATGGATATGAGTTTAATGAAAATGCTTCAGTTGTTTACGGAGCTGCTGTACTTCATCAATTAAATCCAACATCACCGCGACAGCAGATAAACTCGCATCAAAGTCACGTTGTAAACGATAGGCACGTCTTGCGCGACTGACATCTTCACCAATGAATTGATAATTTTGTGGATCAACTTTGATCTGCAAAATATCATAATCAATTAACTTCAACACCCAGTCAGTACTTTGACCGCAAGCTTCTGCGAAGTGCTCAAGATCAAGTGCCAATTGTTCATCAATGATTTCAACTTGGCAGTGACCGTCATATTGAATTTCTTTGTATTGAATGGTTGTCATGATCTTACTCCTTATGAGGCACGTGGTCTAAATGAAGCAAATGCATCGGCAAATTGTTGATAAGCTTGCTGCTCTTGCTCACTGTGCGCTGGCGGTAAAACAATATTAATAATTAGATAGAGATGACCAGCAGTTTTATTCGGAATCCCTTTATCTTTTAAACGTAGTTGTTGTCCATTTTTGGCATTTTTCGGTAAATTCACTTTTAAATGCCCAGCAGGTGTATTTACTTCAATACTTTGTCCTAGTCCTGCTTCCCATGGACTTACATCAATGGTTTGATAAACATCAGCGCCTTCTACACGGATGCGATCGGTATCCTTATATTGGATTTCAATATAAAGATCACCGTTTTCACCGCCGTTGATTCCACTTTGACCTTGTCTATTTAAGCGGATTTGTTGACCTTCTTTCATTCCTTTTGGAATTTTAACTTCTAAAGTTTTACGTTGGACTTCAGGCTCGCCGTACACATTATAGGTTGGGATTTGTAAGGTGATTTGTTGAGTTGAACCATGATAGGCGATGTCTAAATCAACCTGAATACTGGCATGTTGGTCTTCACCCTTGTAACTACGTTGCTGGCGTTGAGAACGTTGTTGACCGCCACCAAAGCCAGAACCAAAACGGCCAAATAAATCTTCAAATCCACTGAAATCAGCACCATCACCAGAACTTTGGCGATAGAACTGAGAACCATCAAATCCACCTCCTCCTTGGTTGAATCCTCCTGCGCCTTGTCCAAAGCCACTAAAACCTTGTGGATGATCCAGCATTTGATCATATTCAGCCTTTTTAGTAGCATCGCTTAGCGTGCCATAGGCAACATTAATCGCTTGCATTTTTGCTTCAGCATCGGCTTCTTTACTCACGTCTGGATGATATTTACGGGCCAGTTTCCGATACGATTTTTTAATTTCATCTGCTGAGGCATCTCTGGAAACACCTAGCTCTTCATAATAATTTTTTGCCATGATATTTAATTAAGATAATTATGTGTTTCCTTCATTATGAAACGAATCCGAGCAATTTCAATAGCTACGATTGTATAAGACTTGTTGTTTAGCGATGCTGATTGTTGGCGTATTGGCTAAACCAAATACTCACTAAAACCAGTATGATTCCGATGATCTGTAATGTTGTAAGGGACTGGTCTAAGAACCACCAACCTAGTAAAACTGCTGTGAATGGGCTAAGCAGTGAGAGTGAGGAAATCACATTGGTATTTAAAAATTGAAGACCTCTAAACCATAGACTATAACTAAATGCAGCTCCCATGAGACTAAGCCATGCTAATCCTAGGAGATTGAGGGAAGAAGGTACAGGAATGGGTTGATCAAACAACCAAATCAGCGGTAATAGCAGTAGGCCGCCCGCAGTAAGTTGCCATGCGCTAAGGGTTAAGGCTGAAACGGGTGCTTGCCATTTCTGAGTTAAAATCATACCGAGAGCCATAGAGGTAGCCCCCGCAAGACCTGCAACAATACCGATTGGGTCAAGTGTAGTATCTGCTGTAAGAACGAGCATTGAAACACCACCCATTCCGATTAGTGCAGCAAAAATGGCTAAAGGTCGAATTTTGCTTGAGAGCAAAACAGCCGAGAGCATAATAATGATCAAGGGTTGTGATGAGAGCACTGTACCTGCGACACCACCAGGCAAACGATAAGTAGCAACAAATAACAAGCTAAGAAAAAGTGTGATATTTAAAGCACCGAGAATAAATGTATATAACCACCAACGACCTGTTGGAAGCTGTCGAGTCAGTAGTAGGAGCAACAATCCAGCAGGCAAAGCACGCAACATAGCAACGACCATTGGTGAGAAGTTAGCTAAACTCGCTGTCGTAACAATATAGGTGCTGCCCCATATCAATGGGGCAATTGCTGTGATTAAAAGATTGGCATGATGCGTTTTCATAGGATATCTAACACCTCACTGAGTGGGCGGCGTGGTTTTTGCGGCCAATTACCGTCTGCTGAGCGCCCGACTGGGAGCATCAGTACAGGAATTTCATCTGCTCCAAGTGAAAATAGGTTGCTGACTGCTTGGTGATCAAATCCAATCATAGGGCCTGAACTCCAGCCGATTGCTTCTGCTGCATACATCAGCGTTGCTGTTCCTAAAGTTGCTGAACGTATTGCTTCATCTCTTGCAGTTTCAGGATGACTGTAAAGTGCTTGTGCATTCTCTTGCCAATCATTTGCCATTGTTTTAGGCATGAGGCCCGTTTCTAGAAATGGCTCTAGGCGTTGAGATAGATGCTCCGCATTCGGAAGCTGACCACAAATGATAAAAGTGACAGCTGCATCCATGACTTTTCTTTGCCCATAACTCAAGGTAAATAGTTGTTGTTTGAGCGTTGTACTTTGAACTGCGATGAAACGCCAATTTTGTAGGTTAAATGCGGTCGGTGCTCGAGTCGCCAATCGAACAAGTTGTTCAATTTCTTGCTGCGATAAGGTGTGGTCTGGGTCAAAACGATTCACAGAAACACGTTGCTCAATGAGTTGGAGAGCTTGTTGCATAGTGATTTACTCAATTCAAAAGAATAAAAAAAGTATAGGTACTTGCTCATTAGTGAACAATTGGGTAGTTTTGAAATTCACTATTTACTCATTGGAAATAATAGGGTGGATCGATATACATTATTTCAAGTGTTTCGGCAGGTTGCGGAACAGGGAAGTTTTGCAGCAGCAGGTCGTCAGTTAGGCCTATCCGCTCCAACAATTAGTAAAAGCGTAGCCGAGTTAGAAGCACATTTGAGTGTTCGTTTAATTCATCGAACGACACGTCGCATGTCTTTAACGGAGGAAGGAAAAATCTATCTAGAACACTTGGTCCGTGGGCTTGATGCTTTGACTGAGGCTGAAGAGATGATTTTGAATGCCAAAGCATCACCGCATGGCGTGCTTAAAGTCAGTGCTCCCATGACTACAACTTTAATTTATCTTTCTGAAGCCATTCCTGATTTTTTATCTGCTTATCCTGACTTAAAGCTTGAGATGCATTTGGATGATCGGCGAGTTGATCTGGTACAGGAGGGTTTTGATCTTGCAATTCGAGGTTATGGTCAGTTGGATGACTCTCGTTTGGTTGCAAGAAAGCTGACGGTTATGCCATTGGTGTTATGTGCAACACCACAATTCTTCGAAATACACGGTACACCGCAAACGCCTGTTGATTTGCGAGGATTAGAACACATCCGTTTTCCCTATGGGCACCAAGCCGATGTATGGACATTTCGTAAAAATGAGCAAGTCGAAGAGGTTGCAGTGAAGGCGCGCTATTCTGTGACATCAAGTTTAGCGGTTCGAGATGCGTTAAGGGCGGGGTTTGGGGTCAGTTTAATTCCACGGCCGTATGTACAACAGGATTTACAGACTGGCGTTTTGCAGGAGGTATTACAAGACTGGTCAACAACGGAGGTCACACAATATGCAATTTATCCATCAAGACAACACTTAGCACCCAAGATCCGTGTTTTTATAGATTTTTTAGTTGAACAATTTAAAAAGATGGATAATTGATAATGCCATTGCGCACATTATTTTTAATATTGATAAAGGATTGAAGCGATGGAGAAAGCAAAATGTACTTTCTCCACCATAATTGATTAACTCAGATGTTCACCAAATAAACCCAATGCTTCTTCAGCAGTGAATTCATAACGGGTATTACAGAACTGACAGTCCATTTGAATTGGATTTTGTGCTTCTAAAGTTTCATGTACGGCATCGACACCAATTTGGATCAAGGCATTGGCACAACGCTCTTTAGAACAAGTACAGCCAAACTTTAATTGTTCAATCTCTGGGAGACGGACTTCTTCTTCATTATATAGACGGTACAAAATTTCATTCGCTGAAAGATCAGTCAGTTCTTCTGGTTTCAGCGTTTCAGTCAGCATGGTCAAACGCGGCCATAGATCTTCATCAACAAGTTTTTGCTCTTCTTCATCATTACGAGGCAATAGCTGAATCAGTAAACCACCTGAACGTTGAGCATTGGTTGCCAATACAATACGAGTCGGGATTTGTGCAGACAAATCATAATATTGCATCAAACAACCCGCCAATGTTGGTTGGTCAAGCGGTACGATCCCTTGATAGCGTTCGCCGTGCTCAGGTTCAATATTGATGAACAGTACAGGATTTGAAAGTGCAGCAAGTACAGTTCTGCTATCGCTACCCTCTAAAAACCGTGGGTCTTCTTCATAATCAGCAAGTGCACGAACTTCACCGAGATGATTACACTCAGCCATTGCCCACTTAAATGTGCCATTTGCCTGAATTTGTAAGCTAATTCGGCCACGAATTTTAAGCGTACTTGCGAGTAATGCGGTTGCACTGAGCATTTCACCTAACAGGCTTTGTACCGCAGGCATATAATCTCGTTGTGCAAGAATAGTTTGTAGTGTTTCTTCTAAATGAACCACTTCACCGCGAACAGGGCAGTCTTCGATATAAAAGCGTTGGCGTAAATCAGACATATTTTTCTCCAATACCCCGTATAGGGAAAACAAAGCAACGCTTTGCTTTGAAAAGCTCTTTCAGCTTTATAAGAAGGTGAATGGTTATGCAGTCAATAATGGTGTCTGTTTAGCAAAACTCAAGTTGTTTCATTGGATGAATTTGCATCACTTTGTTCGTTTTGGTTACTGTTCAAACGATCCTGAGACAAAGTTTTTGTATTTTCAAATAAATACTCAAGTTCAGCGATTGCATTTGGATAAGTCTCAACCGAATCATCATCTTGATGTGATCCATGTTGCTGCTCCAGTAACCTTTGATCTTCTACGCGGAAACATTCGATTTGCGTATGTGCATCAGTTGCAGATAAGCCGGTTTCAATTAAAGCTTGTGCTGCCATTTCAAGTGATGATGCATAAGTTTCACGCCATACGTGTTGAATACCTAAGCTATCTAATAGATGAGCATGATGGCGATCGCGTGCTCGTACAAAAAGATTCAGATCAGGGTAGTTAAGACGTAAATGTCTTGCCAGATTCATGCAATCTTCAACATCGTCGATTGCTAAAATCAGAAGCTTACAATATTCAATTCCAGCTGCGCGTAAGTTCTCAACTTGAGTGACATCAGCATCTAAAAAATAATGCCCATATTGCTCAATAAATTCGGCATCAGGTTGGTTACTGTCAATGACGCTAAATTTTAGACCTTGAGCATGCAGCGCCCGCCCGATCACTTGCCCAAATCGACCAAAACCAACAATGACTATAGGATGCTGAGGAACTTCTGCTGCTGTGATAGGCGCTTTTTTCTGAATGATGGGTAATATTTTGCTATGCATGAGCCAGTAAAGGAGTGGCGTTAGCAACATAGAACCTATCGCGATTAAGAATATAGGTTGTAGCAGATCTTTGGAGAGAAGCTGCTCATCTTCTGCAAGTTTGAACAAAATGAGTGATAGTTCACCGCATTGTGCCAAAGCGACGGCAGCAAGCAGACTGTTCTCTATTCGGCGATGTTGATAATAATGAATTGTACCAATGATGAGTGCTTTGACCAAAACCAGAACAAGGATTGCAACGAAGATAAAAATAGGTGATTGATACAATGGAACTAATGAAATACTTAAACCAATCGCAAGAAAAAATAAGCCAATGGCAATGTCTCTAAACGGTTCAATCATCCTTGCAACTTCAGCTTTAAACTCAGTTTCAGCCAAAAGTAATCCCGCAAGGAATGCACCAATCAACACATGGATATTTAAAACCTCCATGAGCAGAATCACCGACAAAACCACAAATAAGCCGAGTGCAGGAATCAATTCAACGCTTTTACGACGAACTAAATAACGAAATGCAGGACGAACAATGTAGCGACTAGCGAGAAATAAGCCCGAGATTGTGGCAATAATTGCTGCAAAATACGCGATTCCATGACGTGTTGAGGCTGTGTCTTCAAGCAGAGGAAACAGAGCGATCAAAACCACGGTCACAAATATTTGAAATTGTAGCGAAGCTAAAGATGCCTGCCCAAAGGATGTATTGAGTTGTTGTTTGTGCTGTAATAATTGTTGGACGATATTGGTGGAGGCAAATGCCAACATACATCCAATCAGAATACTGCTGAATAAATCATGAGTGAGCGCGAAACTTATACTGCTGAATAGGACGGATAAAACAGCAAGTGCTAAACCACTATTTTTAATGATACTACGACGCTCTATCCATAGTTTTTGTGGACGGAAAGCAAATCCAGCAAAAAACATCAGCATAATCATTCCAAGATGCATGATTGGCTGAATAAGCTGTTGGTCGTCGATGAACCCTAATCCTTGAGAACCAAGCAACAGCCCTGCGATTAGATAACCTAAAACGGTAGTTGAGCTATAGCGTTTTGCGAGCGGAACAAGAATTAAAGTCGCAATCAGTAAAAAAATGATTTGTAGCAGTAAAGACATTTATTGCCTCAAATTTTTATGTTTTTAAATAGAGAATTTAACTAAACTCTTGTGGATCAACGTCAATCGATAGCCTGAGCTGATGCTGACGAGGTAAATGTACCACTTGTTGCCACCATTGACGCAAATAAAAATGCAGTTTTGCTCGATCGGCAGATAAAATCACCATATGCGCACGATAACGTCCCGCTTTACGCTCCATTGGTGCAGGGATAGGGCCCCAAATATCGACAATTTCAGCGGCCATTGTTCTCAGCTGTTGTGCTGCTTCACTCAAGAATTGTTGGCTATATTCTCGATTTTTTGATTCGACTCGTACCAATGCTGCATATCGATAAGGTGGCAGCATAGCAATTTTACGTTCAGCCAGCATTTGCTTTGCCACAGTTCGATAATCATGCTCAATCAATGTGGTCAGCATCGGGTGATCGGGACGTAAGCTTTGTAGATAAACATTACCTTTATGTTCTCCACGACCTGCACGGCCTGAGACTTGGACAATTAACTGTGCTGTACGTTCAGGTGCGCGAGGGTCAACACTCAGTAAACCTGCATCAATATCTAAAATCGCAACTAAAGTGACATGTGGAAAATGATGTCCTTTTGCTAGCATTTGTGTGCCCAATAAAATGCTCGGCTTATTTTGTTGGATACGATCATAAATCTTCTGCCAACTGCCGACCCGACTGGTACTGTCTCGATCTACCCGAATCACATCATGATGCGGAAACAGTTCCTGCAAATGTTCTTCCAGTTTTGCTGTGCCTGCACCGATACTTTTTAAGGTTTGTTTTTGGCATTCAGGGCAATGATCAGGTAGGCGATGAATTGTACCGCAATGATGGCAATGCAAATAATGATAAGGCTGAGAATGCAATGTAAAATGCGCATCACAATGTGGACAGTTTGCTTGCCAACCACAACTTTCACACATCAAGATCGGCGCATAGCCACGTCGATTTAAAAAAATCAGCACTTGTTCTTTTTTTTCTAACGTCAGTTTGATTTGATCAATCAAGTTTTGGCTGATGCCGTGCTGCTTCTTTGCGATTTTTAAATCAATCACATGCATTTTGGGTAATACCGCAATACCTGCACGCTGATTCAGCTCAAGCAAATGTAATTTGCCTGATTCTACGAGATGATAGCTATCTAAGCTTGGGGTTGCTGAACCTAAAATCACAGGGCAACCTTGTAAATGTCCTCGATATAATGCGACATCTCGTGTGTGATAGCGGAAGCCCTCTTGCTGTTTAAAGGAGAGGTCATGTTCCTCATCCAAAATAATCAAGCCAAGATTTGGCATCGGTGTATAAATTGCGGAACGTGTACCGATCACAATCGATGCTTTGCCGGTCTGTGCATGTTGCCATGCTTGTAATCGTTTCGAGTCATTTAACCCTGAATGGAGTAAGGCCACATCACAATGAAATCGTGATTTAAATCGAGCAACAGTTTGTGGCGTCAGGCCGATTTCTGGAACGAGTACGAGAACTTGCTTGCCTTGTTTTAGTACCTCATGCATAACTTGTAAGTAGACTTCAGTTTTACCACTTCCCGTCAAACCATCGAGTAAAAAGGCTTGGTAATGATGCTGTGCTTTCACGACCTGTTGGATCGCTTTTTTCTGATCTTCATTTGGTGTCAACGGCATTTGAGCCAGTTGCACAGGCATCGGCGTAAAATCATGTGGTTCTAAACGACATTCAACCAGTTGCTTCTTTTCTAATGCTTTTAATGTAGCAGTTTCGACACCACTCAGGTTAAGTACATTCTCGGTTGTACCATGTGGGTGTAATTTTAGGACTTGATAAGCATCATATTGTTTTTGAGAGCGTTTCAACAATGCATTCGGGTCATCGTGGGGCAGGATTTGCCATTGATGAAATAAAATATCCAGTGCGCGACCTTGCCTCAGTAAACTGGGTAAGGCACTTTGCATGACTTCGCCAATTGGAAATTGATAATACTGTGCAGACCATGTCAATAAAGTTAAAACTTGTTGGTCTAAGATAGCTTCCTTATCGAGTAATTCAGTGATGGCTTTTAACTTGAACTGTCCTGTAAAAGCTTCGTTAGGATCGACCTTTTCGGTAATGATGCCAACTAGATTTTGTCTTCCGAAAGAGATCGCTACACGCGCGCCGATTTGCGCTTGGGCATATTGCTCCGCGTTGACTGTATAGTCAAAGGTGTCATAGACATATACGGGTATTGCAACTCGAATACGGTAGAGCGTCGCGTTAGAGTTTTCGGTAGGCATATAGGCTTCATTCATGTTTAAAATCGCATGACTTCATGTCATAGAATTATGCTAAAGTGCTGCTGGTTATGTCGATGAATTTCTTGTGGAACTCTCGTTCCTCATCCGCAATACGGATACAACGGTAACAACAACTATTTTGGGACAATTAGAACAGAACCATGCCTGCTTATCAATTTACTGCATTAGATGCTTCTGGAAAGCAACATAAAGGCGTACTCGAAGGGGATTCTGCACGCCAGATTCGCCAACAGTTGCGTGACAAAGAATGGACACCCATTTCAGTTGACGCCGTTGAGCAAAAAGATAAGCAACAACAACGTGCTTGGTTTAGAAAGAGTTTTAGTGCCTATGATCTTGCTTTAATGACTCGTCAGCTTTCAGTGCTTGTCGCAGCAGGTATTCCACTGGAAGAAGCCCTTAGAGCAGTAAGCAAGCAAAGTGAAAAATCCCATGTTCAAAATCTTCTCATTGCTGTGCGTTCGAAGGTATTGGAAGGTCATTCACTGGCACAAAGTATGCAACAATCAGGTCGTTTCCCCGAATTGTATATCGCAACGGTGGCAGCAGGGGAACGTTCGGGGCATTTGGATCTAATTCTAGACCAACTTTCTGACTATACTGAAAACCGTTTTGCCATGCAGAAGAAGATCCAAGGTGCAATGATCTATCCGATTATCTTAATGCTCATGTCATTTGGAATTGTGATGGGATTAATGACTTATGTTGTCCCTGAGATCGTCAAAACTTTTGAACAAAGCAAGGAAGCATTGCCGTGGATCACTGTAGTTTTAATGAAAGCAAGTGCATTCATTCGGCAGGCATGGATTGCGATGCTGATTCTTGCTGTGGTTGCGATGATTGTATTTACGCGATTTTTGAGAACAACAGCAGGACATTACGCATTTGACCGATTAACACTCAAATTGCCACTATTTGGTAAACTTTCGCGTGGTATAAACGCTGCACGTTTTGCTAGTACGCTCTCTATTTTGACGCGTTCAGGTGTTCCTTTAGTTGAAGCATTACGAATCGGTGCAGAGGTAAGTAATAACTGGGTAATTCGGGATTCCATCGAAGTTGCCATGGAGCGTGTAACAGAAGGTGGTAATTTGGCAACACAGTTAGAACGTTGCGGTTATTTCCCCCCAATGATGGTACAAATGATTCGAAGCGGTGAAGCATCGGGTGAGCTAGATCGGATGCTAGACCGAGCATCGACGATGCAAGATCGCGAAGTCACAGCTTTTATTTCGACATTGTTGGCGTTGCTAGAACCTTTGATGCTGATTTTTATGGCTGCAATTGTGTTGGTGATTGTGATTGCGGTAATGTTGCCAATTATTAATATGAACAATATGATCTAGGAAATTTGATGTTTGAGATGAAAATGAAGAATTCAATCAATGAACAGCATGCTGAGAATAATCTTAATCCTGCCACTCGAAACATAGCTTCTCGCCTTGCGGTATCTTGCCACTCGAAGCATAGCTTCTCATCTTGCGCTGATGATCCTCGCACTCACAACACAGTTGCTCGTCTTGCGACCCGACCGAGCAATACTCGGTTTTCTCGGGTCTCAGGATTCACCCTAATCGAGGTGATGGTGGTGATTGTGATTTTAGGCGTTTTAGCTGCACTGATCGTCCCGAATGTAATGGGACGTGGTGAAAAAGCAAAAGTAGATACCACAAGTATTACTTTAAAAGGTGTTGCTGGCGCATTAGATCAATATAAATTAGATAATGGACGTTACCCATCGATGCAAGATGGTGGTTTGGATGCATTGGTCAATCAACCTGCTTCTGCAAAGAATTGGTTGCCGGGTGGTTATGTCAAAGGTGGTTATCCTAAAGATAGTTGGGAAAACGATTTACAGTATGTCATCCCAGGTCGAGATGGGCGCTCATTTGATTTATATTCTTTTGGTGCTGATGGGAAAGAAGGTGGCGAAGGGAATGATGCTGATATTTATTATCAACCCTAATATTTGATTAAAACTATCACTTCATTTTTAATTAAATAAATTGAGAGTGAAGTGATAATGTTTCTTGATTCGATAAATGTGTTTAAGACCTTAAAAAATATATATTTATTATAATAATTGATATGTGAGATTTATAATAAGAATTATTCCCATATTTAATAGTTACAAGAAACAGAAAATAAGAAGAAAAATAGACTTTTTCTTTATATCAAAGCTTTGCATAATAAATTCAGATCATTTAAATCAGGTATGGGGGAGTCGGATGAAAGCATTTTTTGTGTTGAATGAACTGAATCAGTTTCATTGGGCAATGCTCAAATCTGTCGCTCTTATTCTCAGTTTATTACCAATGAGTCAAGCTGCATTAAGTTTATGGCAAGCGGCTGAAGGAAGTAGTCAGATTATGATAGGGTTCTTCGCGTTGACAATGTTAAGTGCATGGTTTGTACTTTGTTTCTTGAGTGCTTTAAAAACAAGTGTTTGGCATAACGAGGAAATGATCTCAAAATATGAGCAAATATTATTTAAAGCTTATGGTTATGTGCCAATGCTGTTTTTATCAAGTTTAGTGGCTTATTTATCAGTTCAATTATCACTTGCTTTATAGTCTAAACAACAAAAAATTTTCATTCATCAAAAAAGAGCGTTTTATTTAAAAACGCTCTTTTTATTTTATCGACGAGATTTGAAAGAAATATCTACTTTCTTCGGGCGATAAATCCAACCCATCATCAGCAATAATAGTGAGAAGATGAGAATCGGGTAATCACTGAGTCGGTTGTAGAGTGTTTGCCCTTGTATGGCAGGTAACTCACCGCGTAACACAAACTCTTCATCCATCGGTGCTTGTTTGACGATATGACCATTCTGATCAATAAACGCAGTCACACCTGTATTGGTGGCACGAATAAACCAACGACCATTCTCTTTCGCACGCATTTGTACCATCTGTAGATGCTGCCACGGTCCAGCTGTTCCTGTAAACCAAGCATCATTAGAAACCGTAATCAAGAAATCACTATCTGATGCATTACGACGAGTTAAATTAGGATAAGCAACTTCATAGCAAATCGCGGCTGCCAAGGCATGTCCTTTAACCATTAACGGTTTTTGATTGGCTTCACCGCGCGAAAAACCACTCATACTCACGTCATTTTGCATTGCTGGAAGCACCCATTTGAGTAAACCTGACAATGGAATGTACTCACCAAATGGAACTAAGCGTTGCTTTTTATATAAACCATAGGAATCACTGCCTGATGCCATGATACTGTTGTAATACAGTGGTTCACCAACTTGCTGTGATTTTGCCATATCCCAATAGGGAATACCTGTCACCCAAGCCGTATCTGACTTTTTCGCTTGAACATCCATTGCTTTTAAAAACTCTGGAATATCAGTTTGGAAGAGTGGAATAGACGATTCTGGCCATACAATCAGATCACGTCCCCATTCAGCTCGACTCAATCCGGCATAAATCTCTAAAGTCTTAACTTGATATTCCGTTAACCATTTAAGGTCTTGAGGAATATTGCCTTGAATCAACGAAACGCTGAGTGGTTTTGCTGCTTTGGGCTGCACGAATTGAATAAATCCAGATCCCCAAGCACCTAAAACTAGTAGAGCAGAGGGAATAGCCCAGAAGAAACGTTTATTTAAGATTTCAACTAAAGCACATGCAAGTACGATCACAACGAAGGAAACTGCATACACCCCAAATAAAGGCGCATAGCCGTCAAGTAATCGCTCAGTAAATGCATAACCTGCAAACAGCCAAGGGAAACCAGTAAATACCCATGTTTTCGCCCATTCAAAGAGTACCCAAAGTGGTGCAAAGGTCAAAGGTGTTTCTGGAAAGAACCGACGATAGAGCCATGTTTGAAACGCTGTAAATAAGCCCATTGCTGTTGCCATAAAGACAATCATCAAAATGCTTAAGAACGCATTGGTATCACCGTAGGTATGAATGGAGGTATAGAGCCAAAACGCGCCGACAAACCATAAACCAAAGCCATAAGCCCAACCTAAAACAAAGGCTTGTCTAGGCCCTCGCTGGCGTAAAACCGCATACAATAATGCTGGTGATAAAATCGCAAGCCACCAAAAATAATAAGGTGCGAGTGCCAAGCTAAAGATTGCACCCGAAATGAGTGCAATCAAAAGTGGAAAAATAAAAGGGAGCTGTTTTTGTGATTGGGATGGATTTAACAGCTTTTCAAAATAGCTTCTCATTGACGTACAGCTCGAATCAGATGAATAGTGCGTGCATCTGCTTCGATAATGGTGAATTGCCAATCGCCAAGTTCAATTGTTTGTCCTTGTAGATCGCTGACGAGACCAATTTCTTGTAGAAGCAGACCGCCCATAGTTTCAACTTCATCGTCAGAAAAATCTGCATCTAAAATAGTGTTGAAATGTTCGATTGGTGTAAGTGCTTGAACAATCCACGTATTTGCAGTCGTTGGGTCATTGTCTGGAACAATATAGAGCGCTTCTTCATCTGCAATATCATGTTCATCCTCGATTTCACCGACGATTTCTTCAAGAATATCTTCGAGTGTGACTAAACCAGAGGTTGACCCATATTCATCAATGACGATTGCGATATGTGTTTGCGTATTTTTAAGCATACGCAGCACTTGATCCGAACGCGCACTCTCGGGTACGAAAACAGGTTGGCGCATCAATGCACGAATATCAACATTGACATTACGTTCAGTGAGAAATGGTAAAAGGTCTTTTGCTAGTAGAATACCAACCACGTTGTCACTTTGATCAGCCGAAAACACAGGGAAGCGTGAATGTGCTGATTCAATTAAGACATCTAAAATATCAAAGAGTTGATCATCCTCTTGTAAGCTAATAATTGCTGTACGCGGGGTCATCACCTCTCGAATTTTTGTTGCTGGTAGATCTAGAACACCCTCAAGCATAGCAACAGTATCTGGCTCTAAAAAGCGACGCGAATTTTGAACTAACTTGAGTAATTCATCGCGGGTTTCAGGTGCGGTACCTAACCATTTTCTTAAGCCACGCATACCCCACGACGGACTGGATTCCTCGACCATGATCTTTCCTAAAGACTCTCTATATCAATTAGATGATTTTCATCATACCGAAGATAAAGCGGATATGCATCAATAAAACGATGCAAAAAACGTACAGTTTTTCAAAATATTGTTGGTGATTTTTATATAGTCACTTTATGTTAAAATATGAAAATTAGAATATTTGAGTTTAATGATGTCTGAAGCAGCAAAAGTTCCTAGTGTTCAGCTAAATACCAGAGGTTTACGTTGTCCTGAGCCTGTAATGATGTTGCATCAAGCAATCCGAAAAGCCAAAGCAGGTGACATTGTTGAAGTATTGGCAACTGACCCTTCTACATCTTGGGATATTCCAAAATTTTGTATGCATTTAGGGCATGAGCTTTTGCTCAAAGAAGAGAGCCTTGATGAAAATAGCAATACTGAATATCGTTATTTGGTGCAAAAAGGCTAATTCTTTTTTTTAATATTACTTACCTCCCGTATTGGGAGGTATATGCAAAATCATATTGCGAACAGCGGTTATTTTTCACCATGAAACTTTTCAATCCAGTGATTTAACCAATAATCCACACTCACATAACGACCACCACCCAGCACAATTAACGCAAGTAACATCACAAAATAGGTTGCTGCAAACTCAATTCCATTATTTAAAATAACAAATGAGCCGCTCGATGTGAGCCAGTCATAATTGCCATAAGTCATTAAAATTTCTCTTGCTTTCTCTAATTTTTCAGCGGACGCCATCACTTGCATATTGGCAAAAGGTGCTTGTGGATCGGCAATCGCTTGCCAACCATTCGGTAGGTGTACAGTAAATATCGCGACGAGCATTGTGATCATCAACGGAATACTGATCCACCGAGTTGCCAAACCCAGTGCTAATAAAATGGCACCACCCAGCTCAGCAGACGTTGCTAGTGTTGCCATCAGTGTTGGAAAGGGTAACCCTAAGCCCCAATCGGGATTGCCAAACCATTCAACGGTATCTGCAAAATGAGCAAGCTTATTCGAACCTGCCATCCAAAACACTGGGACAAGAAATAACCTTAACGAAAGTGCTGCAATTCCGTCGAAATGTTTTAAATGCGAACAAAAATTCTGATAGCGTAACAATAAAGGATAAATAAATTTATTCATGAGGATTTCACACCGACTCGTATTGAATAGTTATTAGTCGGTTGAGGATTTAGTTTCTTACAAGAAAAAAATTATTTTTTAACTGTAATAAATTGAGTGGTCGCTCGTCTAATAACATGTACCTAAGTACAAAACCCCAAATTGATTTAAAAGGAACTTCAAAATGAATAAGTTAAATTCGATGACTTCAGTCGCTGCTTTAGTTGCACTATCTATGGTTGGTGCAACAACACATGTCTCTGCGGCTTCAACGACAACTGAAACCCATGTGACCAAAGCTGCTGATGGTAAATGTGGTGAAGCAAAATGTGGTGCAAATAAAGCCAAACAACAGCATAAAACAACTGAAGCAAAATGTGGCGCTGACAAAAAAGCGGCTGATGCGAAATGTGGCGCTGACAAAAAAGCGGCTGATGCGAAATGTGGTGCTGACAAAAAAATGGCTGATGCGAAATGCGGCGCAGATAAAAAAATGGCTGATGCAAAATGCGGCGCACACTAATCAATTAAATGATCGGTGATGACAACAACTTTATAACGTTGTTGTCATCATTGAAAAGGAATGCAAATGGTTGCTTTCAATGGTGCTGGACTGGGTTTAAGACGTGATTTTATTGATACGTTTTTACAAGTAGACCAACATCCTGATTTTATAGAAGTTGCACCTGAGAACTGGATGGGTTTTGGTGGGCGACATGCAAAGTTATTGGCGCAATGTTTGGAAAAGTCGCCATTAGTTTGTCATGGGCTTTCCTTATCTATTGGTGGGCCGCATCCACTTAATCTTGAGTTTGTGCACCAAGTACGAGATTTTTTAAAACAACATCATGTACTGACTTATTCTGAGCATTTGAGTTATACCAATGATGGTGGTTATTTATATGATCTGTTGCCGATTCCGATGACAGAAGAAGCCGTGGACTATGTGGTTGAACGGGTCTTGCGTGTACAAGATATTTTAGGACAACGTTTAGTTCTGGAGAATGTTTCAACGTATCTCATGCCGAATGCAGAAATGAGCGAAAGTGATTTTGTTCATGAAGTGATTACACGCGCAGACTGTGAATTATTGCTTGATGTAAATAATGTCTATGTGAATAGTAAGAACCATCAAACAGATGCATATGCTTTTATTGATGCGATGCCGAAAGATCGGATTCGATATCTACATATTGCTGGTCATGAACAAGTGAGTGATGATTTGTTGATTGATACGCATGGGGAAAATGTCTGTGATCCTGTGTGGGAATTGTTGGCATATACCTACCAAACTGGTGGTGTAAAGCCGACCTTGTTAGAACGTGATTTTAATATTCCGACGTGGCAGCAACTTCAGCATGAGCTAAATATAATCAAGGATTTACAACATCAATTTAGCTATCCACAATCACTTAATACCAATACCTTAAATACCTCAAGTGAGGTAAAAGCATGAAGATGAATAAAAGTCCTCTGCAGCAAACTCAGCTGGCATTTTGTGCATGGGTTCGTGACCCTCGATCAGATCTTCCAGCAGAATTTGCAACAGAGCGAATGCAGGTTTATCGAACCTTCTTGTTCAATAATGTCAGTTCATTTATTAACTTGGTGTATCCGATTGCCCGAACGCTATTATCTGAGACGAAATGGCAGGCTTTGCTGCAAGATTTCTTTCAAAATGCTCAAAATCAATCACCATTTTATAATGATATTTCACTGCAATTCAGAGAATATCTGGATGAGCAACAACATCCAATCTTACAAGAATATCCGTGGTTAGCGGAGTTATTACAATTTGAATGGCTGGAACTCTATTTAGATACGGTTGAAATCGAAGAGAAAACTTTCTCATCAGCGTCAGCTTGGCAATTGAACACACACATTTGGATTTTGGTTTATCAATATCCAGTTTATCTTTGGACAATTGAACACCAAGACTTTGAGTATTCACCGAGCGCAGTGATGGTTTGGCGAAATCGACATGATCAGGTTTGTGTTGAACCATTATCTCCATTATTCGCTTGTTTGATTGAACAACTAAATCTTAAAGCACTGACAGAACAGGAACTTAAGCAGTTGATATACACCACAGTGCCAGATTTATCTGAACAAGAAGTAGAGCAACAGCTGAAGCTGTTATCTGAACGATTAAATGAGTTAGATTTATTGTATATCCCAGAATAATAGGATGAGGTCAGGAGATGGTTCAGGCTGCTACCAACAATGACGAGTTCATTCAACAACTACAAAATCCTGTTTTTTTGCATGATTTAAGGCAGCAAATGATGAAGTTTGCAGTATTGCAGCTTTCCTCATTTCATCAAGCGGAAGACGTGGTGCAAGAGGCTTTAGTGAGTGCTTTGCAGCATGTTGAATCATTTTCAGGGCGTGCAGCATTTAAAACGTGGGTGTTTGCGATTCTGAAAAATAAGATCGTTGATTCGATTCGACAAAAAACACGTCTGGTTAGCATGAGTGAGCTATTTCAGGATGATGACAGCGAGTTAAGTGTGGATGCGCTGTTTGATGCTGCTGGACATTGGCAAAAATCAGAGATGCCAAAAGCATGGCAAAATCCTGAAGAAATGATGGAGCAGCAAGATTTTTGGATGATTTTCGATGCATGTTTGAATCATTTACCTGCAAAGTATGCACAAGTTTTTATGTTGCGGGAAATGATAGAACTCAGCTCTGATGAAATATGTGAAAAGCTGGAGCTTACGGTTTCGAATCTCAATGTTTTAATGTATCGCAGCCGAGCACGATTACGTGAGTGTTTGGAAAATAAATGGTTACATCAGGAGGATTGCTCATGTTGACCTGTCGACAAGCAACGCAGTTACTTTCTGAACAACAAGATCGACAACTGTTGTTGAAAGAACAGAGTGGTTTGCAATTTCATTTGATGATGTGTCGTTCATGTCGACGTTTTGGTAAGCAAATGAAAACGCTGAGTGTATTGTCTAAAGCATATAAGCGATTTGATGAAGAGCAGAAAGACTAAAATAAAAAGCCTCAATGAATTGAGGCTTTTTATTTTATTATGTGGCAGGCATTCGGCATTACCACATGATCTAAAAATTACATGTTAGGGTATGAGAAGCGACTAAAGCTTCGCAAGAACTATCCGAATATTACATATTCGGATACTAATTACATGTTAGGGTAATTAGGACCACCACCGCCTTCAGGCGTTACCCAAGTGATATTTTGTGACGGATCTTTAATGTCACATGTCTTACAGTGAACACAGTTCGCAGCATTGATTTGGAAACGCTTAGAACCGTCATCATTTTCCATCACTTCATAAACACCAGCAGGGCAGTAGCGCTGAGCTGGTTCATCCCATTTTGGAAGGTTTACGTTGACAGGAATTGATGCATCAGTCAGTTTCAAATGCGCTGGCTGATTTTCTTCATGTACCGTATTTGAAATAAACACAGAAGATAAACGGTCAAAAGTTAACTTACCATCTGGTTTTGGATAGTTTGGCTTGAACGTTGAAGCATCAACTGTTTTAAGCGCTGCAAAGTCTTGTTTTAAGTCATGCAAAGTAAATGGCACTTTAAAGATGTTTTGGTCGATAAAGTTAAATGCGCCGCCAAACCAAGTACCAAACTTATGCATAGCAGGGCCAAAGTTACGTGCTTGATATAACTCTTCTTTTAACCAAGAATTGTTATATTTATCAGTATAAGCCGTTAACTCTTTAGCAAAGTGATCTTCACCTTCAAGTACACGAGCAATCGCAAGATCACCACCTTTGGCAACACCAGCAGCAATTGCTTCAAATACAGCTTCACCACACAACATGCCTGACTTCATTGCTGTATGAGAGCCTTTGATCTTCGAGAAGTTCAAGAAGCCAGCATCATCGCCAATTAAGCAACCGCCTGGGAAAGTCAGTTTTGGTAAAGAGTTGAAGCCACCTTTCACAACAGCACGAGCGCCGTAAGAAATACGCTTACCACCCTCTAGGAATTGCTTGATGGTTGGATGGGTTTTCCAACGTTGCATTTCCATGAATGGATACATATGTGGATTTTCATAAGATAAATCGACAATCATACCCAAAGTAACTTGGTTGTTTTCAGCGTGATATAACCACCAGCCGCCTGCAGAACCTGTTTCAGATAAAGGCCAACCTGCACCGTGCATCACTAAGCCTGGCTTATGTTTAGCAGGGTCGATTTCCCAAAGCTCTTTAATCCCGATACCGTAGTGTTGAGGATCAGCATCTTTATCTAAATTGAAGTTTGCAATTAAACGCTTACCGAGATGACCACGGCAACCTTCAGCAAATAAAGTGTATTTCGCGTGAAGTTCATAACCCGGCGTGAAGTTGTGTGTTGGCTCACCATTTTTACCAATACCCATGTCACCTGTTTGAATGCCTTTAACGGTACCATCTTCATGATAAAGCACTTCAGCAGCAGCAAAGCCCGGGAAGATAGAAACTTCTAATTCTTCAGCCTTTTGGCCTAACCAACGCACGACATTACCAAGGGAAATGACATAGTTCCCTTCGTTATGCATTGATTTAGGAACCATCCAATACGGCATCTTTTGTGAATTGGTTTCAGATGTAAGGAAATAAGTTTCGTCACCCGTAACAGGAACATTCAGCGGAGCGCCTTCTTCTTTCCAGTTTGGGAACAATTCATTCATGGCACGTGGTTCAAGTACAGCACCAGAGAGGATATGCGCACCAACTTCAGAGCCTTTTTCAACCACACAAACAGAAAGATCTGGTAGGTTGTTTTCAATCGCTAATTGACGAATTTTAATCGCAGCAGATAAACCCGCAGGTCCAGCGCCTACGATCACTACGTCAAACTCCATCGCTTCACGTTCGATGTGTTCCATGTAGGACTCCTCATATTTTAAGGGTGGCAACCGTAATCATTGCTATTCGGTGCTGCCATGAGTGTTCTTAATTGCCAAGCACAAAAACTAGCTATTGCGCTTGCAAACGTTTGGGATAGTATAGTTTTAAACCTTGATCTCGCCAATTGGCTGAGCGGTCATATTTTCTCGTCAGCAAGGCATAAACTATGATAAATGAAAATGATTCTCCACAAAATACAGGAAAAATCGTGTTGTCTGATGATAAAAACTTAATGAACATTGCACAATACTTAAAAGATGTACAGCAAAGTCACAAAAGGTCAATTCCACCTTTAGAGCAATGGCATCCAAAGCATTGTGGCAAAATGGATCTACGGGTAAAAGCCAACGGAGAATGGTGGCACGAAGGTCAATTGGTCAAACGCCAAGCACTGTTAGACTTATTTAGTAAGGTGCTCTGGAAAGAAGATGGAAAATTCTACTTAAAAACCCCTGTTGAGCAGATCGAAATTGAGGTTGAAGATGAACCTTTATTGATCAATCAGGCGGATCAAGTTGAGATTGAAGGCAAGCTTTATTTACAACTGACCACAACCAATCAAGATGTCGTGATCGTAGATGAAGAACATCCGATTTTTATGCGGGAATATCATGGTGAATTGCGTCCTTACATACATGTACGCTTTGGTATAAATGCATTAATTCAACGACAAAGTTTTTATCATCTCGTGAATTATGGCTGTCTGTCTGAAAATGAAAATGGCGAAGCTGTTTTAACATTAAAAAGTGGTGATTTGGTATTGCATTTGAGCACCTGAGGTTTAAGCTTAAAAGAGTGAATTAATCATTGTGTCTATGTATTTGTATGACTGCCGTTCAACCTATTACTGAAGTACTTCATCCTATGCCACATGCATCATCAGATGCACCAATAGGGGTTTTCGATTCAGGAATAGGTGGCCTTTCGATAGCACAGGAAATTGCACGACATCTACCAAATGAGCGCATCATTTATTATGCAGATACGGCACATGTCCCTTATGGCGCACGTTCCGATCAAGAGATTCGTGAATTAACGGCACGTGCAATTGAATGGTTATATCGACAAGGTTGTAAGATTGCTGTAGTTGCTTGTAATACTGCATCTGCGTTTAGTTTGGATTATTTGCGTGAACACTATGGGGAAAATTTCCCTATTGTTGGATTAGTACCAGCGCTAAAGCCAGCTGTATTGCAAACACAATCTAAGGTTGTCGCTGTGTTAGCAACCCCTGCAACGTTTCGTGGTCGATTGATCAAAGATGTGATGACGAAGTTTGCTGAACCTGCGGGGGTAAAGGTGTTAACCGTGACCAGTTTGGAGCTTGTTCCGTTTGTAGAAGCTGGGCAGCAGATGAGTGATGCTTGTCTAAGCGTATTACGACAGATATTACAACCTGTTGTAGACCAAGGTGCAGATTTTCTCGTACTTGGTTGTACGCACTATCCATTCTTGAAAGATGCTATTCATCAAATTTTTGCTGAAAAGCTGAAATTAATTGATTCAGGACAGGCAGTTGCGCGACAAACAGCATATATTTTGATAAAAAATAGGTTATTATGTGACAAAATAAGTCATAATATTACACGTATTGAATGTTTTGTTAGCGGTCAAAATGCGGTTGAGTTGGAGCCAGTACTCCAACATTTGATACCAGAACAACTGACATGGACGATTCAAGATCTGGTTGAAGTTTAGTTTTTGGATTCTGAATTTCTAACCATAATTAAGATTTTATGGGGTTATCTGTTCATAAATTACAGGCTCAAGGGCTTGGGTTTATAGATAAGTAAAATGAGGCTCAGCCTATGCAAGATACTCGTTATCAAGTTTTTATTTCTACGTCTGGCAATGAAATGCAACCAGAGCGGGCGGTATTAACTCAAACTTTGGTTGGAATGGGGTTCTTTTCGTGGGGCTTGGAACAGCGCACACCTTTAAGCACCTCGATTGCACGTCGTCAGATTGATGACTGTGATTATGTCGTGATCCTGTTGGGTAGTCAGTACGGTGAGCAGTCAGTCTCTGGTGTCGGTTATATGCATCTAGAATATATCTATGCAATGACCAAACAAAAACCAGTGATTGTTTTCATGCATGAAGATCCTGATTCACGTGAAACTAGTTTGCATGATAATAAACCTGAACTGAAAGAAAAATTTAAAGAGTTTAGAAAACAACTTCAGCATGAGGTTGATCAAGTTTTCTGTTATCGGACATTGAGAGATTTAGAGCTAGCTGTGCGTTCGAGCATGCCACAAATGTTGGAGCGCTATCCTGTTGTGGGCTGGGTTCGTCCTCAAAATACTCAAGTCTTACAAGATGAAATTGACGCATTACGTACCAAAGTAAAACAACTCGAAGCAGAGATGGGTGGACGTGAAGCTGATCCAATTGCTTCTGTACCAAAAGTTTCTATGCATGAGCTATATTCATTTGAATACCGTATGCATGCTTATCAAGATGGTAATTTCAAAGAAATAAAAACCTTTCGTAAAATAACTTGGGCACAATTACTTAATGTCTTAGGTGCATCATTTGTTATTCCAACACCGGAAGAGTATTTTTCAAAACGTATGAATGAATACTTAAATGAAACTGGTTTGGATGATGCTCGAAAAGAGATGCCACGAGCGCATGCCGTATCTCGTGCGCAGATTAATATCCGTGCTTTGCATGAGATCAAATTGCAGATGCGACAAAATGAGTGGATTGTTCCTGCTGGGCGTGATGATCGACAACGGATGTTATGGCAGTTGACCCATAAAGGTCAGAAGCTATTGGAAAGTAATATGTTGGATAGTAATCGGGTTTTTCAGTTTAAGACCATGCATTAAACCCATTTAAAAAAAAATCCTAAAACTGCTAAAGTAATGAGAGAAATTTACTTATAGCGGAAGCGGTTAATGTCAGCGATACAAAAACCAAAAGTCACTGTGGTTTTGGCTAATTTAGGTACGCCAGATGAAGCCACTGTGCCAGCAGTGCGTCGTTTCTTAAAACAATTCTTATCTGATACGCGAGTGATCGAAATTCCCAAACCAATTTGGTGGGTGATCTTGCATTTATTCGTTCTGACGTTTCGCCCAAAGCGAGTGGCCGAAGCCTACGTCTCAGTATGGTCAAAAGATTCACCGATGCGGGAAATTGTGCTTGAGCAAGCCCAGTTGGTCAAACAACGCTTACAAGATGAAAATCATCAGTTTGATTTAACGGTTGTACCTGCCATGACTTATGGTCAACCGAGTATTTATGACGTACTGAATCAATTAGAAAAAGACCCACAAGAACATGTCATTTTATTACCATTATTTCCGCAATATTCAGCAACGTCGACAGCACCACTTTATGATGCTTTTGCAAAATGGATTCCTAATCAACGCCATTTACCTGGTTTGACGTTGATTAAAGATTATTATCAGCATCCCCTATTTATTCAGGCACTTGCTGAAAGTGTGCTTGAATATCAAGCACAGCATGGCAAAGCGCAGAAACTGCTCATGTCTTTTCATGGTATTCCTCAGCCTTATGCTGATAAAGGTGACCCGTATGCGGATCGTTGTCGAACTACAGCGCGTTTAGTCGCTGAAGCGTTGCATTTAAATGATGATGAGTGGGCGATTAGCTTCCAATCGCGATTTGGTAAGCAAGAGTGGGTAAAACCTTATACAGATCAATTGCTGCAACAATGGGGTGAGCAAAAAGTAAAATCTGTACAGGTATTGAGTCCTGCATTCTCAGCAGATTGTTTGGAAACACTTGAAGAACTAGCTATGCAGAATAAAGAAACTTTTCAACATGCAGGCGGTGGAGAATATGCCTACATTCCTGCATTGAATGCGCAACAGTCGCATATAGATTTGCTTGCGAGTCTCGTTCAAGCTAATCTTGATGCTCTTACTCATACCTTAGCCCATCGTTAAATCGACGCTTATTCCGCCAGAGGTTTTTATGCTGCAAGTCAAAATTGTGCCCGTAACTGCATTTGCTCAAAACTGTTCCATTGTTTGGGATAGCGAGAGTAAAGAAGCTGTTTTGATTGATGCGGGTGGTGATGCAGCGGTACTCAAAAAAGAGGTGGAAGCATTAGGTTTAAAGGTCAAGGCACTTTGGCTAACACATGGGCACCTTGATCATGCAGGTGCGGTAGGTGAGTTGGCTGAGACATGGAAAATCCCTGTGATTGGGCCGCATAAAGAAGATCAGTTTTGGTTAGATATGATCCAAGAAGTGTCGGCACGTTATGGCTTCCCTATTCCTCAACCTGTCAAAGTTGATCAGTGGTTAGAGGGTGGAGAAGTCCTTAAACTGGGCGAAGATGAGTTTGAAGTTCGTTTTGCACCAGGGCATACCCCTGGTCATGTGATGTTCTATAACGCTCAACATGGTTTGCTTTGGACTGGAGATGTACTGTTTAAGGGTTCGATTGGACGTACAGACTTTCCGAAAGGCAATCATCAACAGTTACTTGATTCGATTCAACGTGAGTGCTTTAGCTTGCCTGATGAAACGCAGTTTATTTCAGGTCATGGCCCAATCAGTACCATCGGTTATGAAAAGCAATTTAATCCGTTTGTTGCGAGCAAAGCGGGCTAATCCTCATAGTCATCTTCGTGACGCTGTAAGCCTGCTTGAGGTGCATCTTGAGTAGGCAATTTATATTCTTCACTTGCCCAAGCACCTAGATCGATTAATTTGCAGCGCTCAGAACAAAATGGGCGAAATTCATTGCCTTCCCAAGTGCTAGCTTCACCACAACGTGGACATGGAAATGTACGAGGCATAGAAAATTCCTACAGCAAAACTAAATACATTAGGCAAAAGCAAAGTGACTTGTTAGACTTATGCCCGATTTATAGATAGTTTGATGTGATTATGTCGATTCGTCAATTTCAAGCGCATAGAATGCAAGCTCCACGAGATTTTCAGCAAATTCCAAATACACCAATTTGCGTTGAAATTGGTGCTGGTAAAGGTAAGCATGCCTTACTTTTTACAGGACAAAATCCTCAAACCACGTTATATGCAATTGAGCGTACTAAAGAAAAATTTTTGGCGATGCAAAAACAGCATCAACTGGAAGTGCGTGAATATTTAAACCCGATTCATGCAGATGCATTACCGTGGATCGTCCATGCTTTATTTCCAGCACAAGTTGAACATTTCTTTATTCTCTATCCCAACCCAGAACCTCATAATCCAGCACAACGCTGGTTAAATATGCCTTTTTTTGAGTTTCTAATTTCGCGCTTAAAGCCGAATGGTACGATTACGATTGCCAGTAACATTCCCGAATATATTGATGAAGCGGAACAGCAACTGATTGAATTGTGGAAGCTGCCGTATGAAAAACAAAAAATTGCTAGCGATTCGGTACGTACACATTTTGAAATTAAGTACTTAGAACGCGGTGAATTATGCCAGCAATTGCTAATGACTAAGCCTCAGGAATATGTCACGCGTTTTGATGATTTCATGCCATTACAAGGGCAGATCATGTCTGAGAGCAGTGATGCCGAATAAGCGCATTGCCATTATTGGCGCTGGCCCAGCAGGTTTAATGGCAGCTGAAGTACTCAGTCAATATGACTATACGATTGATGTGTTTGAGCAAAAACCATCTGCTGCACGCAAGTTTTTAATGGCAGGGAAAACAGGATTGAATATTTCCCACAATGAGCCTATCGCGGATTTTATTCAACGCTATGATCAAGCGGAATGGCTTGCGCCTTGGATCAAACAGTGGGATGCAGCGTGGATTCAAAATTGGATGCATGGTTTAGGCATTGAATCCTATATTGGCAGCTCTGGACGTGTTTTCCCCGTTGAAATGAAAGCAGCGCCTTTACTTCGTGCTTGGCTGAAACGTTTGATGACAGCGAAGGTAAAATTTCACTATCGCCATCGCTGTGTAGAATTATCTAAAAATCAACTCACGATTGAAAATCAGACTCAGCATTTTACTGCAAGTTATGATGCGATAGTTTTGGCATGTGGTGCGGTGTCTTGGGTGCAGTTGGGCAGTGATGGCTTATGGCAAGATTGGTTAGCACAAGGTGAAATTGAAACGTTTCAACCCAGCAATGTTGGGGTGCTGAAATCATGGTCGCTATTCATGCAAGATTGTTTTGGACAACCCCTTAAACGCGTTGATGCATGGGTGAATGCAAAAAACAAAACGCATGGCGATATTGTGATTACACACTACGGTTTGGAAAGTGGTGTGATCTATAAGTTAGGGCGTGATTTAAGAGCCTTAAATGCCAACCATCAAGTCTTACAACTTTATTTGGATTTGCTGCCCGATGTCAGTTTGGCGCAGTTAGAAAATAAGTTACAAGGCAATAAAAAGCAGTCTTTAACTAATATTTGGCGTAAAGCGGGCTTAGATCAAGTCAAAATCAATTTAATTCGTGAAGTCATTACTAAAGTACAGTGGTCTGATGCTAGACGAATGGCGCAACATATCAAACAGTTATGTATTCCTTTGGATGGATTCCGTCCTATTCAAGAAGCCATTAGTTGTGCAGGCGGCGTGAAGCAAGCGGCACTGTCTCCGCAGTTACAATTGCGATCTAATCCTTATATCTTTTGTTGTGGTGAAATGTTGGATTGGGATGCACCTACAGGTGGCTATTTGCTGACAGCCTGTTTTGCAACAGGACGAGCAGCAGGGCAAGGTGTTCATCAACTTTTGAGTGACTGAAGTAGCTCACTTTTTTACGCTATATCCGATATTATTTTGATTAAAAATATTCTAATTTATGACGAGCCGATATGAATACTGAACACACTTTAGAAGAGCAAAACATAGAAATTATTCAACCATTTCAACCAAAAAATTTATTCAATTTATTTTTTAAACCGAAGACATTTTTTTCTCAATCGAATCACTATCACCATAAAAGTATTATGCTGATGGCTTATTTGATTGGTGTTGTCGCTGTAATGGATCGCATTGATCAGAAGCTGTTAAGTTCTGAGCTTGGTCAATCTTCATCTTTTACAGATTCCCTGACAGAGACATGGTTCGCCTACTGGCTTTGGGTGCTGGGAATGGGCATTTTGTCGGCTGCATTGGCTTGGGTCATACAAGGCTGGTGGTATAAAAAGCGTTTGCAATTTTCTGGTGTTCAGAATGCTGACCCACAACTTGCTCGACATGTGTTTGTTTTGCAGGCATTAGTTTATGTATTGCCGATCATTGTTGTGACTTTGATTCAAACATTTCTCTATAAAAATTATGTCGATGCCTATAATAATTCGACGTTTTTAGCTGTGATAACAATTCCATTTTTATTGCTTTCATGTTGGGTAAGTTATCGTGGAGCGACACAGGTTTTTAACACCAATGCTTGGGCTAAGTTTTGGTTCTTGGGCATGCCTGTCGTTTTCTACATTACGATTGGTGGTTTATTTGCAGCATTAGTAAATTAATTTAAAACGTAATGCTTTTCAAAGTTCTAAGCATAGCATTCAAATTTTCAATACTTTTGTTTTTACCATTTGCTTGTTATTTCTATTTTATTAATGCTAATTTTTAGAAAACTTTGATTGGGATAATAACTATGTCTTTAGCTGCGCCGATTTTTCAAGGAAGCTGTTTGTGTGGTGGTATTCATTATGAAATCCACGGGGAGATTGGTGATGTTATACAGTGCCATTGTCAGCGCTGCCGTAAAGCTAATGGCACAGCTTTTGCGACCAATGCACCGATCAGCAGCACAGCATTTAAAATTACTCAAGGCGAAAATTTAGTTAAAAAATTTGCAGCATCAGGTGTATATCGTTGGTTTTGTGGTGAGTGTGGTTCACCCTTGATTAGTTCACGAGATGCACAACCTGAGTTATATCGTTTAAGAATAGGGACCTTGGATACACCTTTGCAGCAAAAGCCTCAGATGCATATTTTTGTTGGCTCTAAAGCAGAGTGGGACTGTATTGCAGATGATTTACCTCAGTTTGAGGAGCGTCCATAAAGCAAGCATTGCTTTTTGATGATTCGGCAATGTATTTGATTTCTTGGTCCGTGTTTTGGGTATAAATATGATTTTTGATACGGCATCACTTTCGCCAACAGAAGTTTATCGGTTATTGGTCGGAGGCATTACACCAAGACCCATTGCGTGGATTAGTACCTTATCTACTGAGGGTGTAGCCAATATTGCCCCTTATTCTTTTTTCAATGTTGCAAGCTGTAATCCTCCGATTCTGTGGTATTCACAAGTCAACCCACAAAGTGGTCAAGATAAAGATACCTTAAGAAATTTAATCGCAACGAAGCAATGTGTGATTCATATTGCCAATACTGAATTATTGGAAAAGATGAATTTATCCTGTGCACTGTTGCCGCCAGAACAGAGCGAATTTGAATTCGCTAAGATTGAATCTTGTGAGAGTCATTCTGTTCAGCCATTGGCTGTAAAAGATGCACCGATTCGATATGAATGCCAATTAAGAGAGGTTTTACAACTGAGTAGTTTAGCTTCTGGCGGTACAGTTGCATTGTTAGATGTAAAGGCAATTTATGTGGCTGATCATCTTTGGGATGGCACAATGATTGATCAACAGAATTTACACAGTGTTGGGAAAATGGGTGGGGATTTTTATAGCTTAACCAATGAATTGCGTAAGTTATCTAGACCATAAAACTCAATTTCAGAGTTAATAAAGCAGGAAAAAATCCCTGCTTAATGATTATTTTGCAGTGAAAGCATCACCTTTAAAGCTTACTTCTTCCCAGCCAATTTTCAGAAATTGACGAACTACACTGGATAATGCTGGCGGGCTAATCTGCGTGATTTCAATAGATTGGCACTGATTAAACTGAGCAAAGCGTTGTAAGGTATCAAAAAATGGCGGCAACCAAGATGACATGTCAATCTGTGTATTTTCGATATGCAAATGAATAAGTTCAAATCGACCATTTTTACGATGTGCTTTGCAATCTACTCGACCAATAAAAATATCGCCAAATAAGATCGGCAAACAAAAATATCCATACTTACGTTTGGCTTGTGGTGTGTAGCACTCAAGACGAAAATCAAAGTCAAAATGGGTTTTGATTCGTTCACGATGAATAATGGCATTGTCAAAAGGCGAGAGCAGTGACAGGTTGCTATGTGGTGTATTTTCGATTTGATCTTGCAAATCAGTCAGGACGTAGATTGGAGGAAATTCAGCAATATTTAATTTTTGGATTACACCTTCTTCAAGCATGTGTTGTATAACCAATACAATATTTTTCCGCAGGATCGGCTCGGTTTTTAAATGGGTGATTTGTTTGATCGTCGTAAAGCCATAAGCGCGTAAATAGGTCTTAACCAAGTATTCAGCATATTCAAGCGGGTCTGGACATGTAGTATTAATATGATTGGGCAACACTCTTTCGCTCAAATCATAGACTTTCTCGATGCCGTTTCGAGCACTAATCATCAAATCACCTTGCATAAAAAGCTGCTCAAGCGCCATTTTGGTTGGTTTCCAATTCCACCAGCTGCCTTGCTTTTTGCTTAAGCTTTCAAAGTCTCTCGCTTTTTGAGCGCCTTCAATGCGGATTCGATCATAAACATGACGCATGACTTGTGCGTCCGCTTGATAATAACGTGATTCTCGATTTTTGATGCTGTGCATTTTGGGCAGCGCGTATCTAAAATCTTGTATCGGCAAATAAGATGCTGCATGAAACCAATATTCAAAAATCTGACTCTCTGCAACCAATTGGTCGAGCCATTGCGGTTGATAGTCAGGAATACGTGTCCAAAAAGTGTGATGATGTGCTCTTGCCACCATGGATAAGGTATCAATTTGCACATAACCCAATTGTGTCAGTGTTTGAATGACGGCTGCCTTACCTGTTCCAAAGGCTGATTTTTGATGAAGGCCTTGTGCTGCTAAAGTGATGTTCCTGAGTTGTTGTAATATATGATTTTGATTGATTAGCATTATTTTTCTCAGATTATTTTTAAAATTATGCAGTCGACAATATAAATGCTCAAGGGAGCATCAAAGCAGAGCAGGCGAACAGCGTTCGCCCCCCTAGCGTCATGGCTATCTTGAGCCAATAAGATCATTATTTTGCAGTTAAAGCTTCGCCTTCAAACTTTACACCTTCCCAGCCATTTTGCATAAACTGACGAATGTTTTGATGGTCTGTTGCTTCTGGCGTCGCGAGAACAGATGCATAATGTTCTGCAAATAAGCTCAGCGTATCTTGTTGATTTAAACCTTCTAGCTTTGCAAAAGTGAGTACTTTAGCACTGCCTTGATTCTCGGTTGCTGCATTGAATAGTGCACCATTCTGAAAAGCCGTAGGGGTATGTTGGTAACGTGCTTCAATAAATGCCAATACATCTGCAAACTTTGCAGAACCATCTTTAAGTTGAGCCAATAAGCTTTGAGCCATTTTAAATTCCATGTTCACTTCACTGAATGCAAGAATCATAGCATTGAATGACTGAAATTGATGAGTCGATGTGACCAAACTGGACGTATTGATTGAAGATGATTATGCTCATCGCAATGATGAGTGATATGACAACAATGAATAGACATCGTTTTAAGCCACCTAAACAAAATACACTTTTTCAATTGCTTGCCAAATTTTTGAGTTGTCGTTTGATTTTGCAGTTTCGCCGACTGTTGATGCGTTGTATTCCATTTATGCGTTTAGAAAGTCAGGTCAAAGATATTGTCTATTTATCTTGGCTGGTAGATGTGGAGCAGGTACGTCAGCATTATCCTTCTGATGTACCACTTTGGGAGAAGCAAGGTAAAACAATTTTTACGATTTTAACCTATCAACATCAACATTTCGGTTTTCGCTTTTTAGGTGGGTTACGTCAATGGATGCCGTCGCCACAGCAAAGTAATTGGCGATTTTATCTAGATCATACTTATCCGAAGACTGTGATTTTTGAGCAAGTGCTTTTAGATCAGTATCTCTATGTGATTGGTGGACGCTTAGCCAGTGATGTGATGCCTGCACAATATGCACCTGTATTTCAGCATCAGTTTAATCCACAGCAGCAAAGTATTCAGACAGATGTTTTTGTTGATACAGACTATTCATTTAACAGTGATGTAAAAATGATACAGGAAAAAACACTCACACCAACATGGCAACAGATGTTTGATTCATGGGATGAGGCGGTACAGTTTTTGGTGGATCAAGATCACGCTTGGGCAGAATGGGTTGATCGACCTGAATGTATTTCACAGGGAGATATTGAGATGCCTGTTCAGTATGAAGATATACGAGCTGCTCAAATCTTGTCTCTTCACGCGCCAGCATTATTAAAGAAATTTGGCGTGGAAAGTGATACAAATGCTTTTGCATTCGTTGTCCCTGCTTTAGATTTTCATGTACTTGGTGAGCGGTTCTTAAAAAACCGAACTAAATTGTGGATAACTTTATGTTTATACACAGTATTGAGTTGTCTAAAAAATATGTTATTTTAGAGCAAAGGAGATGGTATTCCTCCTGTCACAAACCGCTCCATTCTGCAAGATGAGAGCTAATGATGCCTACGTTACCCTGAACAGGGGCGTAGGTTTGTGCGTGCTCTGTTCTTTATTTTGGAGTTCGCAGATGATCAGTCTTCAGAAAAATAAACCCATGTTGAATGTTTATTTATCTCCAAATCAGTGTTTGGAGTGAGTCATGTATTATCCTTTAATTTCGATTGCATTAGGTTCAATGTTTGGTGCTTGGTTGCGCTGGTTTATTGGACTCAAGCTCAATCCAATTTTTCCTAATATTCCACTGGGAACAGTCGCCGTAAATTTTGTTGGTGGTTTTATCATTGGATTTGCAATTTCATATTTTTCTCAAAGCTCACTCAGCCCGAATTACAAACTTTTTGTGATCACAGGCTTTTGTGGTGCGCTTACAACATTTTCAACCTTTTCAGCTGAGATCGTGACCTTATTACAAAGTGGTAAATTAGGTTATGCATGTGCCGCAATTGCGATTCATGTTTTAGGCTCATTGTTATTTACGATTTTAGGAATGAGCTTACATCAGTGGCTAAGCGCGGCCTAGTTGGGGAATAGTCAAAATGAATGGATTTTTAATTACTTTTTATACTGCCCAAAATCGAACTTATCAGGGGCAGCCAATGAATGAGTGGTTGTTTAGTGTCGCGAAGCAAATGAATCTAAGAGGTGCAACGATGTTAAGTGCTGTCGAAGGTTTAGACCATCACGGTCAATTGCATTCTGGACATTTCTTTGAACTTGCGGATCGCCCAGTACAAGTTCAGTTTGCTGTGACAGAGGATCAAGCAAAGGAATTGTTAGATTATTTGAATAGCAAAGAAATCTCTTTGTTTTATGTCAAAGCACCCATTGAGTTTGGTTTCGTTGGACAATCTGAAAACTAGATTTGAATTTTAGGCATAAAAAAAGAAGTCTAAGCGGAGGAGATTGCCTTAGACTTCGAATAATTACAGCCTAATCGGTGAAACTTAAAATAAGATTAACCCTTGCGGTTAAAACGTCCAAAGCGTTTATTAAAGCTTGCAACACGACCTTCATTGCTTGCCTGACGTTGCTCGCCTGTATAAAACGGGTGTGATGCACTTGAAATATCCAGCGTAACGTATGGATAAACTTTACCTTGATATTCTTTCGTTTGCTTGGTTTGAAGCGTACTCCCAATTAAGAAATAAGCATCCGCATTGGTGTCATGAAATAGAACTTGTTGGTATGTAGGGTGGATATTTTTACGCATTTTCAAATACTCCTAATTTATATGGAAATGTTATAACATAACAATATATGAAGTCAATTCATGAAACTTCAAGCTGTATTATTTACACATTTAAATAATACAGCTTCTTTTAAATTCGCCGATGAAAAGTAGGATGGGTTTAATAATTCGGTACCAGTTCTTCAAAAAGATCATTCAAATTGTCATGCACCTTCAGATGAATGAGATTCCAGTAATGTCCTGAAATCGTTCGATTGACCATCAGCGTATCAGGTGATGGTTTAAAGACATCCCAATATTTTAATGATTTCTTCACCAGTCTCATGCCATCGTGATGAGATGAATTTTCAGCAAAATCGTAATGTGTACTTAATGGACGCAGTAGGATTTCGATCCACTGGACATAAAGCTCGCTTGGAAATTTTTGCTTTTCAGCGATCGAATGTAGCTCAACCAGTAGATTTTCAACCTGATTAATATCTTCTTGACGAGCTGCATTCACCAATGCTTTAAAATGCTGAATGATTTCAGGTGAAAGGGTTTTTACACTGCCGTAGTCATAAATGATGATACTGCCATCTTCTCGGAATGCAAAATTCCCTGGATGGGGGTCACAGTGAAAACGTTTTAAGAAAAACATTTCTTGACCCAAAGCACGAATTAAACGTCGACCAATTTGATTGCGTGTTTCGACTGACCATGTACTCGCCGTTTCAATAGATTCGCCTTGCTCTAAGCTGAGTGTAAGAACGCGACGAGAAGAATATTCTTTATAGACCGTCGGTATAATGACTTGGTCATCGAGTTTTTCATGAAATGTTTTAAAGACTTCGAGGTTTTGTGCCTCAATTTCATAATTAAGTTCAGCAGATAAACTATCTTGAATTTCTTTAAAAAGTTGGTCTTGTAATTTTTTATCAATTTTTAAAACACCCATGAGACGAAGTGCAAGACGGACTTGTTTTAAATCACTTTCACATGCATCGTCGACCCCTGGATATTGCACTTTGACCACAACTGATTGACCATTCGGTAGCACTGCACGATGTACTTGTCCAATCGATGCAGCAGCAAAAGGCTCTGCTTCAAAAGAGCTAAATACTTCATTTAATGGTTTACCTAGCTCTTTTTCAACTTGCTGTTTAATTGCAGCGAAAGGCATTGCTGGTGCTTGGCGTTGTAGTTTGGCAATTGCTTTAGCGACTTCAGGTGGGAAAATATCTTTGTACTGTGAGGCGATTTGACCGACTTTCATTACCGCGCCTTTCATTTCACCTAAGGTATCAGCAATTTGTAATCCGATATCTTGAAAGAGTTGGCTTCGTGCTGCATTTTTTTGTTCTTCGTCTGCATTGAGATTGCGAATGGAGTTGGCGACGCTTTTGGTCGCAATACTTGCGGTCATACCAGCGAGTTTTAGAAAACGTTTACTGGGTGAACTTGCATGCTTCGCCATTTCGCTTGACCTCATACGATCCAGTTTTAAATTGATACTTTGATCATAGGCGACAAAACTTAAATTGCCTATAACAAAATGTTAAGTGATGTAATTTAAAAATCTCCCCTAAATTATATTTAAAAGAGGGGAGTGCTTGAGCATCTAAGGTGATTTTAGGTTGTTGAGTACATTTTATTTTTATTCTTCTTGATATTTAAATTCTCTTGAGAGCTGTGGTGAGACTCACAGCTTCACTAGAAAAAATATCTAAAGGAGGTTGGCTAAGCGTTTATTGTTTAAATACAATCGCCCAATAAGTAATACACATGCGATGGTTAAACCAATAATCAATCCTAACCAAACACCTGCGACACCCCAAACGGTATAGCGTGCTAAATACAGCCCGATTGGAAAGGCGATCACCCAATACGCCATCAACGTAATCCACATCGGTGCTTGTGTATCTTGCATACCACGCAAGCACCCTGCGGCACTGACTTGCCAAGCATCCATGAGTTGATATGCCATGGCAAACCAAAGTAAATACATAGCAACAGGAATCACTTGAAGGTCATCTGTGTAAATTGCCACGATGTATGGGCGTGCAACCGCGATCAATGTCATCGTACAGGCTGCAAAGAATGTTGCGCTCAATAACCCTACTTTTTGAACTTGTCGCATGGCAAGCCAGTTCTTTTCACCATAATACATTCCCACACGAATGGTGAGTGCAATAGCTAGAGACAATGGAATCATGAACAATTGAGAAGTCACGGAAATGGCAATTTGATGTGCAGCAATTGCATTTTCGCCTAATGGGCTGAGGACCAATGCGCCTGTACTGAAAATACTAACTTCGAAGAAAACTGCGAGTCCAATTGGAAAACCAAGCTTGAGTATTCTTTTGACCCAATACGGATCAATTTTTTCCCATTGAGTGAAAATAGGTGCTTGTTTATATGCTTTTGCTTTAGAGATGTAGATCGCCAAAGTGATGAACATTAACCATTGTAGAATTGCTGTAGCAAAACCGCATCCAGCACTCCCCAATGCAGGAATTGGCCCAAATCCATACATAAAGATAAAGTTCAGCGGGATGAGGACAAGTAACGCGATTAGGCTAATTGCCGTAACAGGACGTGGATGGCCTAAGGCCTCGGAGTAACTGCGTAATGCTGCATACATCATTACCGCGGGCATACCAAAGCCAATCGCATGCAAGAATAAGCTCGCTTTAGGTAATAAGGCTTCTGGTACGCCGAAAAGTGGCAGTAGCATTGGCATTGCTTGCAAGATCAGCATTGCCAAAATACCGAGGATGAAAGCGACCCACAAAGATTGGCGAGCAATCGTTGGAATTTTTTCAGGTGTCTTGGCACCACGCGCTTCCGCAACGAGCGGCGTAGCAGCAATCATAATTCCTGCAAACAACAACATAACAGGAATCCATAAGCCGACACCAACAGCAATCGCTGCAAGGTCAGCAGCGGAAAGATGCCCTGCCATAATGGTATCAATCAGGCCTAAACCAGCTTGAGCAAATTGAGTAATTAGAATAGGAAGCATCAAATGGAATAATTGCTTCAATTCATAGCGCGTCGTGGAAGTGTGAGACACAAAAAATACTCTTATAAAAATAAAGGAGAGTTAGGGGCTACAGCCCTAACGCTGTAAGGTGAGTAACACACCGATAAAAATGATAATACCGCCAAGCAAACGTTGCCAATTTATAGGCGTTTTGTCCGTACCTATCCAGCCAAAATGATCAAGTAACATTGAAATCACCAGTTGCCCAAAAATGACTAAACCAGAAAAAGTCAAAAAACCGAGCTTAGGTGCAGTATAAATGCTCATACTAATGGCATAAACCCCAAGACAACCGCCAATCCATAAATACCACGGAATATTTGAAAGTTCACTTAAATTTGGTTTAGATACATCCTGAAAATAGACTAAAAAAGCCAAAATAACTGTGCCAACAAGAAATGAAAGAAATGCGGCCTGAAGCGGAGAATGTAAATATTCTCGGAATTGAGCATTGATTGCTGTTTGAAATGCCATTGCAATTCCAACACCTAATGCAAGGGGGAGAATAAATAGCAATTGGCTAGAGATTTTCATCATATTATCAATCTAATTGTTCTTTGTAATCACAGTCTAACTGAATCGTGAAGTGATGATAATAAGCTGATTGAGAGAGTCATGTTAAAATAGAAAAGTTCTGTTATTGAGCTTTTACTTTGAGTCATTTAAATCCAGCAAATATTCCACTTTCTCTGTATATCCATATGCCTTGGTGTGTGCGTAAATGTCCTTATTGTGATTTCAATTCGCATGCTGTTCCTGATGGGCAGTTATCTATGGATTTGGAGCAACAATATCTTGCGGCTTTGGTGGCTGATTTTGAAACACAGATAGAAATGGCTCAAGGTCGTGCAATTCATAGTGTGTTTATTGGTGGTGGAACGCCGTCTTTAATCTCAGCACAAGGCTATCAGTGGTTATTCGATCAACTTAAAACTCGATTGGATTTTGAAGCCGATTGTGAGATTACACTGGAAGCCAATCCGGGAACAGTTGAGCATGATCCTTTTGCAGATTATCTTGCGACTGGAATTAATCGTTTATCGCTCGGTGTACAAAGTTTTGATGCTGATCACTTACAGCGCTTAGGGCGGATTCATTCAGCAGATAATGCTTTGGATGCAATTCAGCAGGCTCGTCAGGCAGGCTTCGAGCGTGTCAATGTCGATTTAATGCATGGTTTACCAGAGCAGACAGAAGAACAAGCGCTCACAGATCTAAAGTTAGCTGTAACGCATGGAGCGACGCATATTAGCTGGTATCAGTTAACCATTGAGCCAAATACTGTTTTCTTTAGAACTCAGCCTATATTGCCACAAGATGAAGTTTTAGAGCATATTCAGGAGAAAGGTGAGGCCTATCTTATTGCAAATGGCTACGTAAATTATGAAGTCTCTGCATGGCGAAAGGAAAAGCCATCTACACACAATCTAAATTATTGGCAGTTTGGAGACTATTTGGCGATTGGGGCTGGGGCACATGGTAAAGTGACGCGTCCTGATGGGATTTACCGCTTTCAGAAGACACGCTTGCCCAAAGATTACTTAGCAAAAGTTCCTGCTGATCATGTGCAAATGAAACGAATTGAAGCAGACGAATTACCCTTTGAGTTTATGATGAATGCACTACGCTTAAATGACGGTGTGCCAGCTGAACTTTATGAACAACGTACAGGCTTAGCGTTGAGTGATTTAGATGATGTTTTAACGCAATTACGCGACAAAAAATTATTGCTTGAAGACTCTGCTATCTTAGCTTGCACAGCTCAAGGGCATATATTCTTAAACTCAGTCTTAGAAGCATTTTTATAATGTAATGATATGAATGCTTTGAGCAAGGATGCTTAAAGCAATTTAAATTTATTTGTCATCATTTGGAAAAATAGTTTAGACAAAATAAAAAGCCTCATCATTTATGATGAGGCTTTTTAGAATATGGTGGGTCGTCCGCGACTCGAACGCGGGACCAACGGATTAAAAGTCCGCTGCTCTACCAACTGAGCTAACGACCCTGAACGAGGATAAGTAAAATATTTTTTACTTTGTCATAAAAGAAAATTTATGATTTTCTATGACGTTAAACCTCTTACAGGCATTTGTAAAATACATTTTACAAACTAACAAAATATTAAATGGTGGGTCGTCCGCGACTCGAACGCGGGACCAACGGATTAAAAGTCCGCTGCTCTACCAACTGAGCTAACGACCCATCTCGTTTTGATGTTGCGTATTCTAGCAACTTATTCAGCTAACACAAGAGGAAATTTAAAAACATGTGCATGATTGTTTATAAAAAGCACGATTTCCTCTTGTTTAGCTAAAAAATAAACTAGAAACGGTATTGATAACTTTGAATATTGTCAAAAATCTCAGTACTTACATCACAATAACTTGTTGCACCAGGTAATAAAACTAATAAACGTTCAGAAGTTTTGCTTGGATTAAACGCTTCTTCTTTGAGTTTATTCTTTTGGTATTTGAATGTACCTGTCGTTTCAACTTTTGCTTGTATGCGTAAGAAAATAGGAATTGCGTATGACGGTAAGCATTTTTTAAATACGTTCACCATCTCTGCTAGATCTGTTTCATTGAGCTCTACACCGTCAACAAGCGTGATTGCTGCCATACCAGCACGACCATTGGTATTTGGGATTTCTACACCGTATACGACAGCCTCAGCGATCTTGTCATATTCACAAACCATGTTTTCAACTTCGGTTGTAGAAACGTTTTCACCTTTCCAACGGAAAGTGTCGCCAAGACGATCTACAAATTGTGCATGGCGGAAACCGATATCACGAACCAAATCACCTGTATTGAAATATGAGTCACCTTTGGTGAATACATCTTTCAAAATCACAGATTTGTTTTTCTCAGGGTCTGTATAGCCATCAAAAGGAGAACGGCTAGTGATCTTACCGATAAGTAAACCAACTTCGCCTGTTTTTACTTTCTTGCAGTAACCTTTTTTGTCACGTACAAGTTCATTTTTCTCTTTATCAAATTCAACGATTGCATAAGGGGTTGGAGAAAAACCTACAGTATTATCAAAGTTGAAAATATTACTGAAGCCAACGTTACCTTCGCTTGATGCATAAAGTTCGAGGACTTCTTGAACACCAAAACGATCTTTGAATTTGCCCCAGATATTTGGACGCATACCGTTACCAATCATTTTGGTTACACGGTGAGCACGATCTAATTCTGTTTCTGGTGCATCAATTAAGTAACGGCAGAGTTCGCCTACATAACCAATCGCAGAAGCATTGAATTTTTGAACATCTTTCCAGAAGCCGCTAGTCGAATATTTACGACGTACCGCAAGTGTTGCGCTGCCTGCAATCACACCACACCAACACACAACAACACCTGTTGCATGATAAAGCGGTAGTGTTACATACATCACATCATCTTTACCTAGATTCAAGATATGGCCATAAGTTCCATATGCCAATGTCCAACGGCTGTGCGTAAAGATCACTGCTTTTGGTAAGCCTGTCGTACCAGAGGTGTAAATATAGAATAAGCCATCTTTACCCGTAACCGTACGCGTGGTTGATGGATTGAACTTTGGAAATTGATCAATTTGTTGAGCAAGGTTGATATAGCCTTGAGGGGCAGTACCCGCATTTTTACGGGTTTCTTGATCTGCAAACCAATGGAAACGATCCTGAGCAATATTTAAGTCTGCACGAGTTTCATCAATTGCTGCCCGAACTTCTTCACCCGCAATGACTGCAATTGGATTAACCAAGTTAATACTGTGAGCGAGTACTTTACCAACTTGTGATGTGTTGACTAATGCGATCGTGACGCCGATTTTGGCTAAAGCCACGATTGATGCAATTAGTTCAGGACGGTTCTCAACCATCACTGCAACAACATCACCTTTTTTAGCACCAATAGATAAATAGTAATGCGCAATTTGGTTTGCCCATTCATTTAACGCTTGATAGCTGTAGCTTTGATCTTCAAATAACAGTGCGATACCTTGTGGATTACGTTTTACAGCTTTTTCAAAGGCAATCCCCAAACCCGCTGGAGAAGTTGGTGTTCGCAAGTATGCTTGTTTAAGACCATTCAGGATATGAGGTACTTTAGTGATGAAGTTTGGAAGTCGAGTTGCGACATCACCAAGAGTAATAATATCGGTCTGCGTAGTTTGGCTCATATCAATCCTATTTATTTTTCGATCAATCCAAAAAATGGCTATCTGTATAGAACACAACCATTTAACATCATTGTTGTTGATGCTGTTTTTAATGGTAAGTCCCTAGAGCAATCAACCTAATTTGACAAAATAACAAAAAAGCCTAGTCATCGAAATGACTAGGCTTTTGCTTATTGTGTGCAATTTAGCAAATTACTCATTGCTAGCGGTGCTCTTTTTCGGTGGACGACCACGCGGGCGGCGAGGGCGGCTCGATTTTTCTTTCTCGATTTGAGCAGCTTCGTCTTCAGCATCCACCTTTTCAGTAACGGCTTCAGATTTCTCTTCAGCTTTTACTTTTTTGGGTGCTGCTTCCACAACCAAAGTTTCTTCAACGACAACGGCTTCTTTAGCCGTCTCTTCTTTCGTTGTTGCAACCTCAGTTTCTGGTGCTTTTTCAGCATCAGTTGTTGCTAACTCAAGAGGCTGTTGCTCTGGTGCTGCTGGCTCTGCAACTACTTCAGTTTCAGCTACTACTGGCGCAGGTGCTTCTTCCTTAGCCTCAGTGCTTTCGACTGTTGCAGGTGTAGCATTTGAAGCGATATGAGCTTCTTTGGCTTGTTCCGCAGCGAGTTTTGCCAAACGACGACGTTCGCGTGGATCATTCGCAACACGAGCAGCTGGCGCTTCAGGAGGTGTTAATGCAAGCACTGGTGCAGGTTCAACGTCCTCAGTCGGTTTTTGACTAGGAAGCTCAGCATCACGAGTTACAGGACGTTTTTCTTCAGCTACTGTTGTTTCAGCAACTAGCGTACTTGCATATTGTTCAGAGAACTTTTGTAAAGCACGGTTGAAGGTTGTAACAAGACCAAATTGCTCAATCAAAATTGTGCAATCTTCACCATAGACATGACGAATCAAGCTACCAAGTGTGTATTGACCCAGCGTAGGAATTTGCGACGGCGCAACTTTCGCAGCGGCTTTTTGCTCAGTTTGAGCGCCACGTTGACGGCGACGAGAGCGAGGATCGTTACTTGCACGTTTTGCAGGTGCTTGTGCTTCTTCAGGAGCAGGCGTTGTTTCAACGACAACTTGTTCTTCTTGAACAGGTGCAGTCTCAACGGTCTCGACTACGGCAGGAGCAACGGACTCAGCTTTTGGTGCAGCTTTTTCCACAGCTGGTTGTTGTGGGTTAATTGCCACAATTTCACTTTGACCTTGGTCAATATTCACGATCAAGGCAGTGTTCATTGACTCTGCACGTGGTGCATCAACAACATCAACTTTTACTTGTTGAGGATTGTTTGTTGATTCTGCTTGAGCAGGCGTCTCATTTAAGACACTTTGATCGCGATGACGGTGTGGACGATTTGGTCGTTGCTGATTATTGCGATCACGACGTGGCACTGGCGCAGTATCATTACCGTTTGCAGCTTCATGATGCTGTTGCTGGTTTTGCGGTTCGTGCTGCTGTTGGCGTTTTTGCTGACGTTTTAATTCACGTTGCTCTTGACGCTGTTCTTGGCGTGAAAGCTGAACAACTTCTTCATGAACTTGATTTTGTTGTTCATGTGCTTGTGAATGCTGTTCACGTTGCTCTTTGTGCTTACGTTTTTTCTGGTTTTGATTTGGACGATGCGGTTTTTCATCCTTTTCAAATTGCTCACGCGTTTCTTGTTTCGCTGGTGCTTGAGACATGTAAGCATTGTTGTTACCTATTTGAGCAGTAGTTTCTACTGTTGCAGGTGTGTTGACTTGACCAAATTGACCACGGCTTACTGCGCCGTTGTTGATCATTTGCTCAATCGCTGCTGCTGCATTTTGTGCAGAACGTGATTGGTCAGTCGTTTGAGCTTGTTTTTGAACAAACAAATTCTCTAACCATGCACAAGGGCTAGCTGATTTTTGAGCTGCCGCTTGGTTTTGTTTAGGCTGAGCTGTTTGCTGTTGTTGAGCAGCTTTCTTTTGTGGTGCTGCATTGTTTTGAGCAGATGCAGGGTGGTTATGCTCAGCATCTTCTAAATGCCATTCAGAAGATTCATATCCCAATTCTTTTTCGCTTGAACGAGTCGCTTCAGTACGTTCATAGCTAGATGGCGCAAAGCCTGCTGGGTTGTATTGAATTTCGTAGTGTGGCGTTTCTAAATGCGGATGAGGAAGTACCGTTACACGTACATTAGAAGTTTGTTCTAAGTAAACAAGGCTGTGACGCTTTTCATTCAATAAGAATGCAGCGATTTCAACAGGCACTTCAACTTGTACTTCACCTTGACGCTCACGTAGCGCGATTTCTTCTACTTTACGCATAATTGAAAGTGACAACGAACGTAAATCACGAACCATACCTGTACCATGGCAGCGTGGGCATACATAACCTGTTGCTTCTTCCAAAGATGGACGCAAACGTTGACGGCTCATTTCCATGAGACCAAAACGTGAAAGTTGACCAAACTGGATACGTGCACGATCACTTTGTGTTGCTTCACGAAGTTTCGCTTCAACCATACGCTGGTTACGATCTTTGGTCATATCGATGAAATCGATTACGACTAAACCGCCAATATCACGTAAACGAAGTTGACGTGCGATTTCTTCGGCTGCTTCTAAGTTGGTATTTAACGCAGTCTCTTCAACATCGTGTCCGCGTGTTGATTTCGCAGAGTTAATATCGATAGACACCAGTGCTTCTGTTTGGTCAATTACGATTGAACCACCAGAAGGAAGTTTTACTTCACGTTCATAAGCCGTTTGAATTTGACTTTCGATGCCAAAATGAGCAAATAAAGGCTCATTCAAGGTATAAGTTTTTAATTTGTCGAGCTGACGAGGCATCACTGCTTTTACAAAGTTATAAGCTTCGTTATAGGCTTGCTCGCTGTCAATTAAAATTTCTGTAACGTCATCACGTAAGTAATCACGAATAGCACGTGTCACTACACCTGCTTCTTGATGAACCAACATCGGAGAAGGGCCAGAACTTGCAGAACTTTGAATTTGAGCCCAAAGGTCTAACAAATGTTGTAAGTCGAGTTGTAACTCTTCTTGTGTACGACCGATACCAGCAGTACGAACGATCACACTCATGCCACGAGGAACATTGAGTGATGCTAAAATTTCTTTTAACTCTTCGCGTACTGAACCTGAAATTTGACGGCTGATACCGCCACCTTTCGGATTGTTTGGCATCAAAACGAGATAACGACCAGCAAGTGAAATGAACGTCGAAAGCGCAGCACCTTTGTTGCCACGTTCTTCTTTTTCAACTTGAACCAGTAGCTCAGTCCCTTCAGTGATCAATTCACGAATGTTTGATGTTTGACGAGGATCAGCTTTGAAATATGAGTTTGCGATTTCTCGCATTGATAAAAAGCCTTGACGCTGTGCGCCGTACTCAACGAAAACCGCTTCTAAAGATGGTTCAACGCGAGTGACATGGCCTTTATAGATATTTGATTTTTTTTGTTCACGAGTACGATTCTCTAAATCGAAATCGTAAAGACGATTACCAGTGATAAGTGCAACGCGAACTTCTTCGGCGTGAGTTGCATTAATCAACATACGTTTCATGGGTGTGACACCTAATAGTGATGCACACAAACAACGTGCTCATTACGTTTGAACAAACATCAAATTGGCGCGATCAAGACTCAGAAGCAACTTTATGTACGATGCTCTGAAACCACTGACTGTTAGTATCCAGTTTGGGCTTTGATACCGTTATTTCGATGTTAGCAATATTGCTTCAATCTTAGGGTAATTGATATTTCATCCATGTTTTGCATCTGTGAAATATCACTCAACCCGACATAACCAAAGTTTCCTGTACGCTTCACTGGCGGGTGAGCGGTGCATTGGATGGTGACTTTCACTGTCATTAAGCATTGAAGTCGATCCATCTGGAAGTCTCGATACGGAATGATCATCGTATCTCTGCCTGGCAGTTCCAATGCATCAACGCTTTAGCCTGAATGCGACATCAGGGAGCAAATTGTCTGATGTGGATCAGTTTACGTTTAATAACCAGCAAATTGCTGGCGACATATTTTTTCTGAACAAACTGTATGTGCAGATGCACAATTAAACGCAACAGTTTGCCATTTTGCCGATATAATAAGCCTTCGGCGTCGGCATAATTCTTTAGGACCTATCCGAGTTGTTGGTGAATATCTCTTCGATTTAAAATTTTATCTAAAATAAAATTTCCGATTTGATGCTCACTTACGGTGGTATCCGTGCGCTGAATATACCAAACCTTGCAGCATCTGCCTATGGGCTAAGTTTAGGTTTCTTGTGAAATAACTTAGCTAAATGATCATTTTTTAATCATATTTAGCAAATCTTGGATTAATCGAGCGTATGAATTCTACACAACAATGGCAAAGTGTCACTTGGTTTGACGTGGATGAGCATCAAGACGGGCAGCGAATAGATAACTTTTTATTTACCCGATTAAAAGGTGTTCCCAAAAGTCGAATCTATCGTTTGATTCGTGAAGGACAAGTACGTGTTAATAAAAAAAGAATAAAAGCAGAGACTCGTTTAAGTATTGGTGACCAAATTCGTGTCGCGCCAATTCGTTATGAACAAAAAGATGAAACAGCTGCACCTGTGAGTGATAGCGTGGCACAAAGCTTACTCAGTCGAGTCGTATATGAGGATGAAGGTCTATTAGTCGTGAACAAACCTTCAGGCATTGCTGTGCATGGTGGTAGTGGTGTGGCTTACGGTTTGATTGAAGCTTTACGCACTGCGACAGGGAAAAAGTATTTAGAATTGATCCATCGTATTGACCGTGATACTTCTGGTTTGGTGATGATCAGTAAAAAGCGTAGTACGCTGAAATTACTGCAAGATTTACTTCGTGAACATAAAATTAAGAAAACCTATGCTGCAATTGTTAAAGGTCAGGTCAGCTTAGATCAGCAGTTGATTGATGCACCTCTGTTGCGTTATGAGCTGGCCAATGGCGAACGTCGTGTGCGTGTCAGCAAAGAAGGTAAGCCAAGTAAAACGGAATGGAAAGTCATTGAACGTTATAAGGCAGCAACCTTAGTACATGCTTCACCATTATCAGGACGTACACATCAAATTCGTGTGCATGGTTTAAGTATTGGTCATCCACTGGTGGGTGACGATAAATATGGACATAACAGTGCCTATACAGGGGCAGAAGCAAGACGTTTATGCTTACATGCATTGCGTTTAGAAATCCCTAATTATCCTGTGATTGAAGCACCAATGCCTGATGATATGCAGCAAGTGGTCGATGAGTTGAGAAAGCAGAAATGAGTCAAAAAATCGAACTGGTGATTTTCGATTGGGATGGAACCTTATTCGATTCGGTTGGGCAAATTGTGGCAAGTCTGCAATATGCAGCACAACAATTTCAACAACCACTTACGGATGAAGCAGCTAAAAGTATTATTGGTCTAGGTTTACCTGAAGTAATGCAAACATTATTTCCGCAAGTACCACATTTGCAGCAAGAGATTTTGCAATGCTATGCCGATCATTATGTTGCCAATTCTAAAGGCGATGCTTGGTTTGCAGGTGTGGCTGAATTACTGACTGAGCTTAAGCAGCAGGGTTTAAAGCTTGCGGTTGCTACTGGGAAAAGTCGTAAAGGTTTAGATCGAGTGTTAAGTCAAACGGAGAGCCATGACATTTTTGACATTACTCGCGCTGCGAGTGAAACCAAGTCGAAACCTGATCCATTGATGTTACAGGAAATCTTAGCGGAATTAGATGTGGTTGTTGATCGTGCGATTATGGTGGGGGATACCAGTTATGACCTCGAAATGGCACAAAATCTAAATATGCCACGTATTGGCGTGAGCTATGGTGTGCATAGCATTGCAACCTTAGAGCAGTATCAACCCTTAACAATTGCAAATAATGTGTCTGAGTTACATCGTTATTTACAAACAAGCATACAAGCTACAGTGTTAACTGAGGCTTAGTAGATTATATATGAAGCTTGTTCCATCATTTTATAAGTCATTTATGATGGAACAAGCCTAAAAATAATAACGATGGAGAGGAACTTCCATTTTCAGCTTTTGAATAATAACAATAGGAATTTCATGTCACGTTCAATTCGTTTGCTCAATCTGCTGCAACTTTTAAGAGAATATCGTTATCCAGTCACAGCACAGGTGTTAGCAGAGCGATTGCAGATCAGTCAGCGCAGTGTGTACAGAGATATTGAGACCTTACGTGATCAAGGTGTGAATATTGATGCGGCGGCGGGTTTAGGCTTTCAGCTTAAAGAAGATTTTTTGTTGCCGCCAATGACCTTGAATGAAACCGAAATTGAGGCCATTTTCCTAGCATTAAATTGGCTAAATGATATTCCCGATCAAGCTTTAAAATCTGCTTCCAAAGCCGTTCTTGCGAAGTTAAATGCCGTGTTACCTGAACACTGCCAGCATTTATTAGAGCAAACCACATTGAGATCAATTACAGCATGGCTACCTGTCAATGAAATGCTGGTGGAACAAGTTCGTTTAGCGATTCGACAACAAGTTAAAATCACCGTGGATTACGCTGATGAACAGCAAAGAATCAGCTCTAGAGTTTTGTGGCCTTTTGCTTTAGGTTATTTTAATGATCGCATCGTGCTTGCAGCTTGGTGTGAACTGCGTGATGGTTTTAGGCACTTTCGAATTGATCGCATCCAGCAATTGAGCCTCAGCCAAGAACTTTACCCAGAATTTAAACAACAATTATTTCAACAATGGTGGACACAAGAAGTTTGTCGTGCGACTACTGACAAAAACTGACAATCACAGCCATTAAATTTAGATAAAACCAACAAACAAGGAAATATCAAAATGGCACTTAAACTTTATACCAATAATATGTCTCGCGGTGTGGTTGTAGACTGGTTACTGATTGAATTAGGTGTTGAGTGTGAACGCATTGAGGTGGCTTATCAGACAGAAATGAAGTCACCTGAGTATCTAAAAATCAATCCATTTGGCAAAGTCCCTGTTTTGGTCGATGGCGATGTGGTGGTGTATGAGCTTGATGCAATTTGTGCTTATTTAGCAGATAAATTTGCAGAGAAAGGCTTAGCACCGGCATTAAATGATCCCAAACGCGGGTTGTATTATCGTTGGTTATTCTTTATCTCTGGTCCTTGGGAGGCTGCATCTACCAATAAAATGCTGGGCATTGATGTGAAAGCAGAGCAAAAAATGTCTGTCGGTTATGGTGACTATGAAGATGCTTATAATGCTTTTGTGCAGGGGGTGGGTGAGGCGAGTCCTTATTTATGTGGTGAGCAATTTACCGCAGCAGATGTTTCGGTAGCGGCAATGTTATTTTGGCAGTTAAAAATGAATGAAGTGCAATCACATCCAGCGATTGAACGTTATTTAGAAAATATTTCCAAACGACCAGGTTTCCAAAAGTTTGCTGCGGTTTTTAGCAATGCTTAAGTGATCATCAATCAAAAGCCGACTAAGTCGGCTTTTTTTAACTGGCATAAAGTGGAAATTGATCCAAATCAAAAACGAGCCGAATTTCTTCTAAGAATTGTTCAGTCGTTTCGTTCGATGAGATTTTATTGAAGCTCATAAATACATCTAAGCAAGGCAATGCATGATTTAAGGCTTTCACTACGACCTTCTCGGTTGCCAATGCTTGCATATATGATGGCAAAATAGCACAACTTTGCCCTGAATCCACGGCTTCGATGCTTTCCGCAATACCGTTGGCTTCATGGATAGTTTTGAACTTAATTTGATGCTGATCGATAAACTGCAAAATCGTTTTTGCGAGTGGCTGAGATAGTTTGTGTGAAAGAATCGTAAGGTCTAAGCCGTTGAGTTGATCCGTTGTGATTTCATCTACATTCGCTAGAGGATGTCGTTTGGGGAGCATAAAAATCAAAGGCTCTTTCAGGACAAGCTGACTTGCAAAGGTATCATTTTGAAAGTCTTGATTTATAAAAATAATGTCTAAATCGCCTTTCTTTAATTCATTAATTTGATCGCTTTCTTTTAAGTTAAGTGTTCGGATTTGAAGCTTAGGAATTTTGACTCTCAAGCGAGGGATAATATAAGGAAAAATCCGTATTTCAGCCGATGGCACAAAACCGATGCGAAGAAACTGTACTTTTGCCGCTGCGACTTGGCGAGCCATTGTTACCGCTTTATCTGCTTGATTTAAGGTTAAGCGAGCTTGTTCCAAAAATACATGACCCTCTTCGGTCAGCTCTACTTTGCGTTTGGTACGATGAAACAACTGCACACCAACATCATCTTCCAGATCTTTGATTTGCTGGCTCAAAGATGGTTGAGCGGTGTGAAGTTTGATTGCAGCTTTGCTAAAATTAAGTTCTTCTGCAACGGTGATGAAATAGCGTAAATGTCGTAATTCCATAAGACTGATCCAAGTATGTCTTACTGTTATTTTTAAAAGTATGGGTATTCGAAAGTCGTTCTGTGTGGCGGATTATATAGTAGCTTCTTTTTTATACAATATGCTTCATTTTAAAATATAAAAAATGTATTAAAAAATTAAGCATTCGATAGGAGCAATCTAGATGATGAAGCTTAGCAATAACTTAAATTTGTGTTGACTCAAGTGAAGAAAATCAGCATAACTAAAAACGTTATGTTAGGATCAAATTTGATCGTTTGACTGTAATCAAACCCTCTCAAAAATCATACAATAGATTGATTTGAAAAAAGTTAGAGTGATAGTCCGTTATCATTTTAAGCTTATTCATTGATGCTAAAGATGATCAGATTTCATTATAGAAGAAGTACATGAAAGATAAGCCGACATTAACCTATCAATTGCCGACCCAATCTTGCTTGAGCCATACTTTTGGGAAACCTCCATTTCCACATGAAACATCTGATCATTGTGGGGTTGATCGCTTTTATAATTTGGAAAAGCGTCTAACGCCTTTTGATCGAAAAGGATTACTGACTTGGCTTGCGACACGTAAATCTTATACGTGGAATGTTGACCGTTCGCATGAATGGAACATGCGTAACCATATGTTGGAGCTTCCACAACATCGACCCGAAGCAGACCTCAATAACTGGCAAATCTGGTTTGTTGGTCATGCCACAGTCTTGATTCAAATTGGGCCATATAACTTTTTGACTGATCCAGTTTGGTGTGAATATGTGAGTCCTAAACAAGGGCAAGGGCCGCAGCGTGCTTGTCCTGCTGGAATCGCACTTGAGCATTTACCTACGATTCATGGCGTACTATTGAGCCACAATCACTACGATCATATGGATCTTGCGACTTTAGAATGGTTGCATGAAAAATTCGAGATGCCAATCTACACAGGTTTAGGCAATAGTCACTATATGCCCAAACATTTGCATGTGATTGAAATGGATTGGTGGCAGGAAATTCCGTTCCATGATGAGTTGAAGATTGCATACACACCAGCGCAACATGCCTCAGGACGTGGAATCCGAGATCAAAATCGAGCACTTTGGGGGGGATTTTCGTTATTGGCAAAAACTGGACACTGTTTCTTTGCAGGTGATACCGGTTATGCAGGCCACTTTAAACAGATCCACGAGCGTTATGGAGATGCACGAGTTGCGCTACTACCAATCGGGGCGTATGAGCCACGAAAATTGATGCGTTATGTACATATGAATCCACAAGATGCGTTCCATGCACATTTGGATTTACACGCACATCGTTCCTTGGCGATTCATTATCGAACTTTTCAGCTTACGGATGAAGAGCGCGATGCGCCAGAGCATGAGCTACAGCAAGCGATGAAGTCTTCTTCAAAATTGGTTAATCCTTTTTATTGTATTCGTGAAGGTCATTTTATTCGGGCTTAATTTTTTGAGCATCAATGCACCAAAGTGCGATGACTGAGAGACTACCTAACCCCAAATTCATCACGACAGGATTGAATGCTTGATAAATCCTGTCTGGATAAATCAATAGAACGCAGAGCAATAAGAGGGTCAAACCCAATAAATTCAGATAATGTAAATACTGATGTTTGATAAATAAGAATAGACTTCCAAAAATAATTTCTGCAATCCCTGATAAAACAATCATATCGGTGATATAGGATGTCGGGATATGTATGAACTGCCATAATACCTTTTCATCAGCGACTTGAAAGATGAATTTGGGAAATAACCCTTGATAAATCCAAAGTAGCGCAATCATCAACTGACAAAATTTTAAGATACGATGAAGCGCCATTTCAGCATTCTTCATTTTAATTTCTCATCTAATAAAAAGTGCGATTCCACATCTGAACCAACAACATAGCAGTGCTCAGTTTTGCCAAATAGCCGATAACGATTTAATGCGATGCGACGATAGGCAAAGTCGCGTAACTTTTTTGGAAGCAGTTTGCCGTATTTTAAAATGGAATAAGGGAAATCGAGACGCTGCATGATCCGCAAAAAAGCAGTTGATTCGGTATAAAGCTGACCTTTTTCTAGCAAAATCATGGTTTCAAAATGGTCAGTTGGAAATTGATATTTTCTAAGAATTTGTTGTCCTAGTTGAGACTGAACAGAGACTAATTTGAATTGAGTTTGATGGTTATGTTTGATCATGAAGTCAGCCCAAGTGGAGCAGAGCACACACTGCGCATCGAATAGGATCATGTTGTGTTCTTGAATCAATTGTTGGATTTGATTTGGCATGATTATTTTTCTACTAATATTTTGCGTTTTATATAAAAATAAAGAACCACGAGGGTTCTTTATTTTCTTTCATTTAAAATATCACATGGATTAGGCGAGATCAAAACGATCTGCATTCATCACTTTGACCCAAGCTTTAACAAAGTCTTTTACGAATTTCTCTTTGTTGTCATCTTGTGCATAGACTTCAGCATAAGCACGTAGAATGGAGTTTGAACCAAATACTAAGTCCACACGACTTGCTGTCCATTTTACTGTGCCGCTGTCACGCTCAACGATGTTGTAGCTGTTACGACCTGTTGGTTTCCAGTTGTACTGCATATCTGTCAAGTTCACGAAGAAGTCGTTGCTGAGCACACCAATACGATCTGTGAGTACACCTTGAGGGTTGTCGCCATAGTTCGCACCAAGTACACGTAAGCCACCAACTAAAACGGTCATTTCAGGTGCAGTTAATCCCAAAAGTTGAGCTTGATCTAGCAATAACTCTTCTGGTGTCGTTGCATAGTGTTGTTTCTGCCAGTTACGGAAACCATCATGTAACGGCTCTAAAGGTTCAAATGAATAAACATCTGTTTGTTCGGCAGTTGCATCGCCACGACCTGCTGCAAATGGCACGGTAATTTGAACTCCAGCTTTATGTGCTGCTTGTTCAACAGCCGCTGTACCACCAAGTACGATGAGATCAGCAATACTTACTTTCTTGCTTAAGCTGGCTTGGATTGACTCCAACACTGCCAAGACTTTTTGTAAGCGTTCAGGTTCATTAGCTACCCAGTCTTTCTGTGGCGCTAAGCGGATACGTGCACCATTTGCACCACCACGGAAATCCGAACCACGGTAAGTGCGTGCACTATCCCAAGCGGTTGTGATGAGGTCGCTAGCCGATAGACCACTTGCAAGTAACTTCGCTTTGAGTTCCGCGACTTCACCATCAGTTAAGGTGTAATCTACTGTTGGAATCGGATCTTGCCAAATTAAATCTTCTGCTGGTACATCCGCACCTAAATAACGACTTTTTGGTCCCATATCACGATGCGTCAGTTTGAACCAAGCGCGCGAGAAAACTTCTGCAAGATAGGCTGGGTCACGATAGAAACGTTCAGAAATCTTACGGTATTCTGGGTCAATTTTAAGTGCCATATCGGCATCAGTCATGATCGGGTTGCGGCGAACATTCGGATTGTGAGCATCAACTGGTTTATCTTCTTCTTTAATATTGATCGGTTCCCATTGATGCGCACCCGCAGGGCTTTTACGCAATTCCCAGTCGTAAGTGAAGAGTAAGTAGAAAAATTCATTATCCCATTTGGTTGGATGAGTCGTCCAAGCACCTTCGATACCACTGACCATGGTATTACCAGCATTGCCTGTGCCTTCTGAGTTATGCCAACCTAAGCCTTGGAATTCAACATCAGCACCTTCCACATCAGCGCCTAAATTTTCTGCTTTACCATTACCATGTGCTTTACCAACAGTATGACCACCCGCAGTTAAAGCAACGGTTTCTTCGTCATCCATCCCCATACGGTCAAATGTGGTACGCATATCTTGTGCAGTACGCAATGGATCAGGTACACCATCCACACCTTCTGGGTTGACATAGATTAGACCCATTTGTACTGCTGCGAGCGGATTTTCAAGGGATGCACGATCTTGATCGTTGTCATAACGGTTTTTAGTTGCATCTAACCATTTTTTCTCACTGCCCCAGTACACATCTTTTTCAGGTGCCCAAATATCGACACGGCCGCCCGCGAAACCAAAGGTTTTTAATCCAGCAACGTCATATGCCACTGTACCTGCGAGTACGATTAAATCGCCCCATGAAATTTTGTTGCCGTATTTTCTCTTGATTGGCCATAACAAACGGCGGCCTTTATCTGTATTGACGTTATCAGGCCAGCTGTTTAATGGCGCGAAACGTTGATTACCTGTATTTGCACCACCGCGACCATCTTGTTTACGATAGCTTCCTGCAAGGTGCCATGCGGTACGAACCATCATCCCGACATAACTGCCCCAATCCGCTGGCCACCAATCTTGGCTAGTATTGATCAATTCACGTAGGTCTTGTTTAACCGCTTCTAAGTCAAGCTCAGCAAATGCTTTGGCATAGTCAAAATCTGGATCCATTGGATCAGTTTTTTTATCGTGTTGATGTAAAATGTCGAGGTTTAAAGCATTCGGCCACCATGCCATTGGGCCACCGCTCATTTCCGTATTGCCGCCGTGGAGAACAGGGCATTGTCCTGAGGACGTTGTATTTGCTTGTACTTTATCGTCTTGGCTCATGATCTTTCTCCATCAAAATGACTTGTGAGCGAAGTCACTTCAACTATTTACCGTTCAAAATTATGAATGTTTTAGTGATTCATCCTGCAAATTGGGTATCGAGTTAAGAGATGCCTAAATTTGGTTTCACATGAATCAGTTCACATTCTTTGTACTTTTACTCTAGGTTTATGAAACCTTTTTTTCCAATGGATTAAAGTTGATGTCTTAAATGCTTTATTCGATTGAAGTTGCATAAATCTTAAACATGAACTGTGTTGTTGTGGATGTATAAATTGTTAAAAAAAGATAAAACATAATGAAAAATAAAGAATTATTGAATTATTTTACTTTCGTCGAGTATCCGTCGAAGCTAAGCCGAGAATGCTTTAAAAATATTTGTTTTTTTAAAATAATAATGGCTCCCATCTGTTGCTGTTATGTAAAAGTCAGCTATTTTCATCGGGCAAGGAACTTAATTCCATTATTTCAAGTGATTCGTTACAAATAGTCTGCTGAGTTGATATTTTAATTGTTGATGATGCTTTGAGTTGAAGATGTGTAAGTGGAGCAGTTTTTGGAGTTGGTTATGGTATTTTTGTTTGATTAATGAAGAGATTTCAAAAATGAAAAAAATAGCACTGAGTCTTGGTCTATCTTTGACAGCTTTAACGGGTTGTAGCTCTATGCCACAAACAGATCATATCAAAGCAAATCACTCTAGCGCCGTAACGGTAGAATTTGTTGGGCAGGGAAATTACAGCGTTCAACCACAACAGGGCACAGTAAGTCTATATGCTGTCGAAAGCCGTATGGCGGATGTCCCAGCAACCCTGATTCAACAAAAGAAAGTTCAAGTATCACAAGTCCCTTTTCGTGTTGAATTGAGCTTACCTACGGATCATCTGAAGTTGATTCGACCACCAGTAAGAAGTGATGCGGAAGTTACTTATTACGTGACATGGGAGTCTGATATGAAGAATCTCTCAGGTAAAGATGCAATTGTGATTGATTATGATCGTAAGTTTCCACGAGTGACATTGAATGGGAGTAAGCAGCAAATCTACTTACGTGAAACTAAGTAAAATTTAAATACTGATATAAAAAAGAGCGATATTCTAAGAATAATCGCTCTTTTTCTTTATTTTTAAAAATGCGTTAAGCGCCGACTAAACGGTTGGATTTGACCATATCGCCAAGCCCATGTGTCTTAAAGTAATGTTCTAACCAACTTTTTACGACCAGAGGATTATTCATTTGCAGAACATCATCTAATAATCTTTGAGCATCTGTCATAGGCACATGACAAATTGCTTTGCGTACACGCAAGATGTTACTCGAACTCATAGAGAGCGTATTAAAGCCCATCGCCATTAATAAAATTGCTGATAATGGATCACCAGCCATCTCACCGCAGACGCTTACAGGTTTTTCATGAATATGACATTCTTCAACTAAACGTTTTAAGGCACGTAACACAGAAGGGTGGAAGTGCGAATATACGTTAGCAACATGCGGATTATTACGATCTACAGCAAGTAAGTACTGAGTCAAATCATTTGAACCCACCGAGAAGAAATCAACCAGTTCGGCAAACTCACCAATTTGTAATAGTACGCTTGGTACTTCAACCATAATTCCGATTTTAGGACGTGTGATTTTGACTTGCTCTTCTTCTTGGACCGCAATCCAGTCACGCTCAAGTAAATACAACACTTCTTCTACTTCACTGACACTAGTCACCATCGGAAGAAGAATATGTAAATTATTCAAACCAATACTGGCTTTGAGCATCGCGCGAATTTGTGCTGAAAAAATCTCAGGATGATCGAGGGTGAAACGTAAACCACGCCAACCTAAAGCAGAATTTTCCTCTTCAATGCTGAAATAAGGAAGGTCTTTGTCCGCGCCAATATCCAGTGTACGCATAATCACAGGTTTATTGGCAAAATGGCTGAGTTGTTGGCGGTAAATGGCGCGTTGTTCTTCTTCACCTGGGAAGCGTTCACGTAGCATAAATGGAATTTCACTACGATATAAACCAACACCTTTTGCACCACGTTGTACGCCGCGCACAACATCGATCATTAAACCCGTATTGACGAATAACGGAATAGCAACACCATCAGGCGTTACAGCATCTTTAGTTTCGTACTGCTTTAAATCTTTTGCAATTTGTTCTTCTTCTTTTTGAACTTCTTTATAACGTTGACGTAAACGACGTGGTGGATTGACAAAGACACGTCCTTGATACGCATCCACAATCATTTCAATATCATCAAGCGTCGTGATTGGGAGCTCAGTCACACCAACAACCGTTGGAATACCGAGTGCGCGCGCCACGATCACCATATGTGAATTGGCAGCACCTTCAGAAGTTACAATTGCGGCAATATTATCGACAGGAAGCTCGACCAACGCAGCAGTACTGATTTCTTCGCCGATCAGGATACTATCTGGGCTCAGTTCTCGGTGACTAGAATCGGCTTCTTGTAAACATGCGAGAATGCGACGACCAAGATCTTTTAAGTCGGAAACACGCTCACGTAAATAGTCATCTTCCATTTGCGCAAATAGCGCAATATGTTTATCGATAACTTTACGCACAGCACCTTGCGCCCAACTTCCTACTCGAATGTGCTCTTTAATTTCACTTGGCAAGACATTTTCATCCAACATTCGTAAGAACACGCTAAACAATGCACGTTCTTCTGACATGAGTGAGTCTTGCATTTTTTCATCTAAAGATTGTATTTCAAGACGAACAGAAGCAATCGCTTGATCCAAAAGTTCTAATTCATCGCTGATATCTTCAGCTTCGCGATCAGGAATTGCAGTTAGATCGGCTGGGGGATATAGCACAATTGCTCGACCTAGCGCGATACCGCCAGCACCCGAAACCCCTTGGAATGTTTTATAGGTTGATCCGTTACTCGGTTTACGAAATACATCAATATTACCGACTGCATGAGCATGTGCGATCACACCAGATAGTTGTGCGCAAAGGGTAACAAGGAAGGATTCTGCGGCTTCGCTAAAGTCTTGTGATTCTTTATTTTGAACGACTAAAACGCCCATTACTTTACGGCGATACATTACAGGAACGCCAAGGAATGAGTTATATAGTTCTTCACCTGTCTCGGGTAAATAAGCAAAGCGTTCATGCTTTGGCGCATTGTCTAAGTTGACAATTTCTTCTCGTTGACCGACTAAGCCAACCAGACCTTCACCAACATTTAAGGAGACATTGCCGACCGCTTCTGGTTTTAAACCTTTCGAAGCCATAAGCACATAGCGGCGATTTCGTTCATCCAATAAATAAATAGAGCAGACATCAACATGCATTGCTTCAGCCACATGATTGACCATAATGTCCAAAGATTCATGCAAACTGACGGACGCATTTATTTCTTGTACGATGCGTCTAAGCGTGTCGAGTTGCATGTTTGACATGGATGTTTACTCCAATTTATTGAATCGTTATAGGCCTAGTTATAACAGCTCTAATGTCAAAAATCATTGCTTAAAATGATGATTCTACGACAATTAACGCTGAGGTAATTGTAAACACAACTCCATCATGGCTTTGCGGTAAACATCTCGTTTGAAATTGACCACTTGACCCAATGGGTACCAATAACTCACCCATTGCCATTCATCGAATTCGGGTGGGTCTGATAGGTTTAACTGAATATGATGAGGCGATGCCGTTAACTTCAGTAAAAACCACTTTTGCTTTTGTCCAATACATACCGGATCTGAATCTGACCGAATGTACCGATGTGGCAAACGATAACGCAGCCAACCTTTTGTTTGCGCTATAATTTGGACGTGTTCGGGCAATAAGCCGACTTCTTCTCTCAGTTCACGATAAAGTGCCTGTTCAGGGGTTTCTCCAAACTGGATACCTCCTTGTGGAAATTGCCAAGCATTGTGACCAATGCGCTTTGCCCATAAGACTTGTCCGTCATCGTTTGCCAAAATGATCCCGACGTTGGGTCGGAAACCTTCTGAGTCGATCATTTGGCTACCTAAATTTTGTCTATATCGTTGACTTTGATCTCGGGGACAGTCACTCTTCACGTCCAACTCGAAAAAGGTCAAAGTAAAATGTTTAAAATTGCTATGATCTTAACGAATTTCTATCGACTAGCGGAGATAGATTTACATTTTTTTTCTTAATTTTCAGTTTAAACGAGAAATTCTATGCAATTGGCTTTGTTTGATTTAGATCATACGCTGTTAAATACTGACTCTGACCATTCATGGGGTGAATTTTTGGTCAATGAGGGTTTGGTTGATCCAGTTCATCATCGTCAAATGAATGACAAGTTTTATGAAGATTATAAAGCAGGGCAACTTGACCCAATTGCGTATAATGAATTTGTTTTTGAGTTTTTAACCAAGCATGACAATCAGTACTTAACTGAGTTACATCAACTGTTTATGCAGAAAGTCATCCGCCCGAAAATGAGACCTAAAGGTTTTGATGCAATTAAAAAACATCAAGACTTAGGTCATGCGATTGTCGGTATTACAGCGACGAGTGATTTTATTACCGCACCTATTTTCCGTGAGTTTGGGATTACTGAAATTATTGCGACCAGTGCAGAAGTCATTGATGGACAATACACGGGGAAAGTCACAGGTGTTCCTTGCTATCAACAAGGTAAATTGACGCGCTTAGATCAATGGCTAGCTGGTCGTACCGTTGAGGAGTCTTGGGCTTATTCAGATTCAATCAATGATCGCTTTTTACTTGAATACGCGACCCATGCGATTGCGGTGAACCCAGATAACCGTTTGGAAAAACTCGCGCAAGAACAGGGCTGGGAAATTCAAGATTGGTCAATCTAACTGAGTCAGCATAATTTGAATGAATTATTAAAACCTCCCTTTCGTCAGGGAGGTTTTTTTGTCATATAAATGTCACTTTTAAATTTTAAGATGTCAGTATGAAAATAAAAATAAATCAAGAAGCACAAACTTCCAATCAACTCAGCGAATTGCTGAGATTAAAAAGACAACAGCCGATTATAAAAACACGTTGGATCATTTTACCTTTTATCATATTCGGATTGATGTATGCGTGGCAGCAGCAATTTTGGACAGCTTGGGTGATTATTCCAATACTTTGGTGTGTGCTTGTTATCAATATTTCATTGCTTACCCGATCTCAACGCGCTCGATTACAGACGATTGAACAACTAAAAATAGAGCCGATTTTTTGGAATAAACTTCGCCAGTCTCATCCTGAGCTGACTTTGAAACAACGACAATTAATAGAAGTGGGTTTTAAGGATTACTTGGCGCTGCATGTTATGCAAAAGCAAGCTTATGCAATGCCATCAAATGCGGTTGATGCACTTTGGCATGTCATGTTGGAATTCCCTCAGCAGTATCAGCAATTATGCCATGCAACACTTGGTCGAATTCTCAACCACAATCCATATCATTTAAATACTGAACCAGAACAACAGCAAAAACAGTTATTCGAATCATGGAAAATAAGCTGTAAATTACATGGATTCGAACCCAAGCATAGTACTGTCATACCTCGTTTGTTTGTGATAGATCAAGCCTTAGGTTGGGTTGATGGTCAATACTTTGACTTAGATGAAATGAGCAAAGACTATTCTAAATACCAACAAGCTCAGTCTTCTTCAAGTTGTGGAAGTAGTTGCAGCAGTTGCGGAGGCGATTAATCTTTTTGCATCATTTGAATGAGTTCTTCTGCTGCTTTAGATTGAATACGTGCAGGATGCCAAACCATACCCAGTTGGCGATTCATATTTAATTGTAAATCGAGCTGTTTCAAATCCTGATTGAGTAACGTCTTTGGTAGAACTGACCATCCCAGACCAATCGAAACCAACATGCGAATTGATTCTAAGGGATTGTTGCTCATGGTGATTTTAGGCTTTAGCCCTTTGTTTTCAAATTCAGCTAACGTAATTTGACTGGTATAAGTATGCGCTGATGGCAATAAGCTCGGATAAGCAATTAAGTCTTCTAATGTAAGGTTGCTTTGTTGCGAGAGTGGATGAAATGGTGATGCAACAAAAACTAAAGGGTCATTCCAAATGGTTAAATAATTAAGTCGATCATCTCCCGTCGGTGGAAGGGTTAGAAATGCAAGTTCTAATTCACCTGCAAGTACCTGTTCATGTGCTTGTTCTGAATCAACAAAATGTACATCTAAAGTGACTTGAGGAAAGAGCTGTACGAAAGCTTTTAGTGGCTCTGCGAGATGGTGCAAACCAATATGATGACTTGTACCAATCTTTAAACGACCTTGTACCTGTGTTTGTTCATGACTTAGTGTGTGGTGGATTTCACCGAGCTCATTGAGCCAAGTTTTTACTTTTGGAAGTAAAGAATGCGCTGCATGAGTTGGTTGAATACCGCGGCCTGCAGATTCAAATAATTTCACACCAAAATAATCTTCTAGGCTATGAATCCGTTTCGTTACCGCTGGCTGAGTAATGAATAGCTGTTCGGCAGCAATGGAAATTGAACCCGTTTCCATCACTTTAACAAATGCTTCAAAAGCGGCAAGATTCATAGTTTAGACTCGAAAATCATTAAAATTTAGATGTTTGTTCTGAGACATATATAGCTGACTATTTTAGGTAAAAGCGCTGAACAAATATAGTTTAAGCTGTATATGTATAATTAAAAGTTAGGCTTTTTGCTCAGTTCTATTCCAAATTTTTTCATGGAAGAAGAATGCAAAGGCTTGTACTGTAGGTTCAAGCAAGCTCAAAGTCACTGCCATGATCAGATTTCCTGTTACAACATAGGCAACCAGCATTGCTACTGTGATATGCATGAAGTAGTAACTTAACGTTTTTTTTAAAGTTCGTTGATTGTTAATCACGAATTGCTGAATATTTGCCATCGCTGTCACCATCTTAAATCTTATTTATATAAATAATAATCATTATCATTTAAAAAGTAAAAAAGAAATTTGTGATAAACCACATTGATTAAAACAATCGCTGACATAGAATGAAAAGTAGGGGATAAAGATGCTTATTTTTTGTAAATAAAATAGTTATATGGAAAATATTATAACCATAGAGGGATTGGTTGAAGATTTATCAATTCAACCAAGCCACTTAAAACTCGATATGATGAGCTATCGTGCACGTTATGTAAAAAGTAAAAAGTTCACTTGCAAGATAAATGGATACATTTTTCAGGGAAATTTTCAGGAATTATTTTTTGAAGAGGGAAGTCTTGTTCGAATTGTAACATATGCCTATGATGATGTTTCTTTACGGCATCATATTGATGCGTTATTAAATCTTAAAACGGCAATTCTTCATATTCCAGCTTGGATGGGCTATGGATTCAAGTATTCCTTATTAGATATAGCTATTATTTTTCCAATATTAATATGGTTAAGCATAGTCATCTCTTTTAGTTTACTTTTTGGAGGTTCATCAGTTGCCATTACTTTAGCTATGCTGTTAGCTAAGCTATTTTTGATCCTATATTTAATTATTCAACTGCTATGTATCCCTTTGTTTTGGGGATTGGTTCGTGCTGATAAGGAATTATTAGGTGATATCGGTTTTTCTCAAAATACTATTGCTTTGCAACGAATCTTCTTCTTCAGACGTGGAAAATTAAGATTTGAGCATTCATATGGTGAAGTTTATTTAAACGGGAAATACTGTCATGGAATTCATGACTGCTTTAAATTGCTGGAGGTTTATCCCGAATTTAAACTGTCAGATGTATATGTCGAATAATTTATTCTAATTAAAATTAACCTCTTCTATTGGTTAACTTGTTTTGTTGCTTTTTAATGAGTTGATAGCTAAATTTTTAAAACTGTTTTATGTATTCCTAAAAGTTTATTAATTTATAAAAATGATAAATTAGATTTATGTGAAACGATTGCTATAATCAATTTAAGATTAAGAATACCCAGTCCAATGACAAGCACGATGGAGAGCGATGACATGGCAGGCAAGACATTGTATGACAAATTATGGGATGACCATTTAGTAAAGCAGCGCGACGATGGTTCGAGCTTGATTTATATTGATCGTCACTTATTACATGAAGTCACAAGTCCTCAGGCATTTGAAGGCTTACAGCTTGCCAATCGCCAACCTTGGCGCTTAAACGCTAATGTCGCAACCCCAGATCATAACGTTCCAACCTCTAAAAAGGAACGTGAACAAGGTATTGCAGGGATTGAAGATGATACCTCGCGTATCCAAGTTCAAACTTTAGATGATAACTGTAAGACTTTTAATATCACCGAGTTTGGTATCAACGATATTCGTCAAGGGATTGCGCATGTAGTTGGGCCAGAGCAAGGTTTGACCTTACCTGGTATGACCGTTGTTTGCGGCGACTCACATACAGCAACACATGGCGCTTTTGGCTGTTTAGCACATGGTATCGGTACATCTGAAGTTGAGCATGTATTGGCAACACAATGCTTAGTACAAAAGAAATCTAAGAATATGTTAGTGCGTGTTGATGGTGTATTGGGTACAGGCGTCACGTCAAAAGATGTTGTTTTGGCAATCATTGGCAAGATTGGTACAGCGGGGGGTACTGGTTATGCGATTGAGTTCGGTGGTCAAGTCTTCCGTGATATGTCGATTGAAGGGCGTATGACAGTATGTAACATGGCAATCGAAGCGGGTGCACGTGTGGGCATGGTAGCTGTAGATGATAAAACGATTGCTTATGTCAAAGACCGCAACTATGCGCCACAAGGCGAAGAGTGGAATCAAGCAGTCGAGTATTGGAACACGTTGCATTCAGACGAAGATGCCGTATTTGATGCAGTTGTTGTGTTGAATGGTGCAGAGATCGAGCCACAAGTGTCTTGGGGAACTTCACCTGAAATGGTAATTCCTGTTTCTCAAGCTGTTCCGACCTTAGAACAAGCAAAAGATGATGTGCAGCGTAATGATTGGACGCGTGCTTACCAATACATGGGCTTAACTGCAGGTCAGGCATTGGCAGATATCCAATTAGATCGCGTGTTTATTGGTTCATGTACCAATTCTCGTATCGAAGACATTCGTGCTGCAGCTGAGGTTGTGAAAGGCCGTAAAGTCGCGTCAAGTATTAAACAAGCGATGATTGTGCCGGGTTCAGGGTTAGTAAAACAACAGGCTGAAAATGAAGGTTTAGACCAAATCTTCTTAGAGGCTGGTTTTGAATGGCGTGAACCAGGTTGTTCAATGTGTTTGGCGATGAATGCAGATAAATTACAACCGGGTGAGCATTGTGCATCGACTTCAAATCGTAACTTTGAAGGTCGTCAGGGTAATGGTGGGCGTACACATTTAGTGAGCCCAGCGATGGCGGCGGCGGCGGCGATTGCAGGTCATTTTGTTGATGTTCGTTCATTCTAAGGGAGCAAAGTCATGGAAAAATATACTGTAGAACAAGGTATTGTTGCGCCTTTAGATCGTGCTAATGTCGATACGGATTTAATTATTCCGAAGCAGTTTTTGAAATCGATCAAACGTACGGGATTTGGCGATAACTTATTTGATGAGTTACGTTATTTAGATGAGGGTTATTTAGGACAAGATATTAGTAAGCGTCCAAAGAATCCTGACTTTGTTTTGAATAAACCACGTTTTCAAGGCTCAACTATTTTGTTGGCACGTACCAACTTTGGTTGTGGTTCAAGTCGTGAACATGCACCTTGGGCACTCAATGAATACGGTTTCCGTACCGTGATCGCACCTAGCTTTGCTGATATTTTCTTTAACAACTGCTTTAAGAATGGCATGTTACCAGTGATCTTGTCAGAAGAGATCGTTGATCAGTTATTTAAAGAATGTGAAGAGGAAGGCTATCAGCTTACGATTGATTTAGATGCACAAGAAGTGCGTACACCGAAAGGCGAAGCATTTAAATTTGAAATTGATCCATTCCGTAAACACTGTTTGTTAAATGGGTTAGATGATATTGGTTTGACTTTACAAGCTGCGGATGACATTCGTGCTTTTGAGGAAAAAGCAAAACAAGCACGTCCTTGGGTATTTAAGGATATCAAAGCTTAAGTCTCACTTACATTTTTTAAATGTAAACATGACTAAATGTCGAGGGACATTTTAAACATAGCCGTAGCGCAGAGATTGAACTCTTGTTAACATGCTAGCGAAGAAGATTTGCTTGCATGTTTGCATGATATGAGGACTGGGCTTGAATAATGAAAACAAAACTCGCTCGCAGTATTTTGCTGTGTTTAAGTGTCGGTACAACGTTAACTGCGTGTCAAAACACAACCACTGTAGTTGACCAAGTTCGTATTGCACAAAATACATTAGAAGACAAAGCGAACAATGCGACTTTATATTGTTCAGGCGTGGATAATTGTGAATTCGAAAGAATTAATGATATTGGTGTGATTGATGCTAAATCGCATCGTGTAAGCCAACAAGCCATAGAAAAAGGCATTGTTCGATTACATGGTTCGATTTTAAGTCTAAATCAACAGGTTTACTTAAGTGTGCCTGCTAAGCAATATGAAGTTGTTATTCGTTTTTATCCAATTTCCCCAGATCGTGCTGAAACTTTTCATATCATCCATGCGTTTAAACCACGTACACGCTATACCTTTAAAATGTACCGAGATAGAGCAAATCGTGTAGAAAACTTGCTCAATGCATCAGCTCCAGATCCTTTGTGTGTTGATCTATTGCAAGAAGAGCGCATGATTCGTCGATTCTGCCGTCCGTATGATGTGAAGACAGGTTTGGGCGAATTTGTTGAAAAAAAGATTTAATCAAATAGCAGCTTGAATGCTGTGTGGATGAAATTGGAAAAGTAGATGTCAAAACATATTTTAATTTTAGCGGGTGATGGGATTGGTCCTGAAATTGTTGGTGCTGCTGAGAAAGTACTGACAAAGGTCAATGATAAATTTAATTTAGGTTTGACATGGGAACATGGCTTATTGGGTGGCTCAGCAATTGATGCCCATGGTGAACCATATCCAGCAGTGACAAGTGCACAAGCTCAAAAAGCAGATGCGATTTTGTTGGGTGCGGTAGGCGGGCCTAAATGGGACATGATTGAACGTTCAATTCGTCCAGAACGTGGATTGTTGAAAATCCGTAGTGAATTAAATTTATTCGCAAATTTACGCCCAGCGATTCTTTATCCTCAATTGGCAGATGCTTCGAGCTTAAAACCAGAAGTTGTTGCTGGTTTAGATATTTTGATTGTTCGTGAATTAACAGGTGGTATTTACTTTGGTCAACCACGTGGTATCCGAGAATTAGAAAACGGTGAGAAGCAAGGTTATAACACTGACGTTTATTCAGAAAGTGAAATTAAACGTATTGCCAAAGTTGCTTTTGAATTAGCTGGCTTACGTGGTGGAAAAGTTTGTTCTGTCGATAAAGCAAACGTATTGGAAGTTACTGAGCTTTGGAAGCAAACAGTGACTGATTTACAGCAAGCACAGTATTCAAATATTCAGCTTTCACATATGTATGTCGATAATGCAGCAATGCAACTTGTTCGTGCACCAAAACAATTTGATGTCATCGTAACAGGTAACTTATTTGGTGATATCTTGTCTGACGAAGCAGCAATGTTGACGGGTTCAATTGGCATGTTGCCTTCAGCATCTTTAGATGAAAATGGTAAAGGTATGTATGAACCTTGCCATGGGTCAGCACCAGATATCGCTGGAAAAAATGTTGCAAACCCACTTGCAACGATTTTATCTGTTGCGATGATGTTGCGTTATACCTTCCGTGAAGAAGCTGCGGCAAAAGCGATTGAAGATGCAGTAGGTCAAGTTTTAGACCAAGGTTTGCGTACAGCAGATATTATGTCAGAAGGAATGAGCAAAGTCGGTACAGATGCAATGGGCGATGCTGTTGTTGCGGTGTTAGGCTAAAAATCTGATCTATAAAAAATGCAGCGTGTGCTGCATTTTTTATTTGTCGTTAGCAGGCCTTTCCTTCATAACGGATAGAACGAGCAATTTGTTGTTGATCAAGATCAAAAATAATATGGCAATAAAAATTGACATCGTAAGACTGTTGGCTTGTTGTCGTAGCACCTAAACGTGTACCTATCATTGTTGGACCTGCTCCCGCATAAGTTTGTACGATAGGTACGGGTATATTAATTGGGCGAAGTACGGTAAAAACTAACTGCTGGTCAGTTTGGGTTGGTTGTTTTAGAGTTTGGAAGCCTAGGCTCTTGAGATTAAGATTTTGCTGAATATTATCTGCTGATTGACCGATATAAGGTTGTAAGTAGTCTTGTAGTTGAACCGAGCGCCAGCCAGGGGTTGCACAGCCTTGTAAAATGAGCGCTATAGATAATATGTAAAACTTATAATTCCGCATGAATATTCCTTTATTTCTAAAATAAATCTTTGAATTTATTATAATCGATCACTATTCTAATCGGGAAACAAAAATATACAAACTTGTCTATTTCTGAGTAATGTTCAAGCATAACAAAATGTGATTAGATATGTCGCATAATTAAGTTATCGAGAAAATTTGATGCATAAGATAGTGCTTGGTCTTTTGTGTTATGTCGTTGCGACATTAAGCTATGCCGATAATTGTGATAAAACACGCAATACTTATGATGATATTTACTGCACTAATAAGATTTATGCCAGTGCTGATGCTGACTTAAATAAGAATTATCAGCAGTTACGCAAACATCTCAATGAAACGCAACAAAAGATTCTAAAAAAGTCGCAGCTGGCTTGGATACGCCATCGGGATGCAAGTTGTACCGATTCGCAGCAAAACAGCGTTGATGTGGAATGTCGGTTGAGTACTACTCAGGAGCGTAACCATTGGCTATTAGAGCGCCTACGCGAGTGCCAAACTGTAGGGTGTAAAACCACACGTCTGAGCGAATAATTTAAGAATAAGCGTAAAAAAAGCCACAATCATGTGGCTTTTTTGCATTCACTAATCTGATTTAGCGCGCACGATAAGTGATACGACCCTTAGTTAAGTCATAAGGTGTCATTTCAACTTTAACACTGTCACCTGTCAAAATACGGATATAGTGTTTACGCATTTTACCAGAAATGTGTGCAATAACTTCGTGACCGTTTTCTAAACGTACACGGAACATCGTATTAGGAAGCGTTTCGGTGACAACGCCTTCGAACTCAATGAGTTCCTCTTTATTGGCCATAGCCTACCTGATGATCAAATTGGAAAGGCGCAAATTATAGTCAATTTATTTGAAATTTACAAGACGCTCTCTTAGCAAAGCTTGTACAGATGAATTGGAAAAAACTGTCAGACAATCCTCATTTTTTTTTAACAAAAGAAGCAGAATAGTGTTGTCAGTTTGGTCAATCAACGTTAATCTAAAATTATTGTTTATTGTCACAATAACGTATCTACAGGGAAGGGCACTGCGTGGGTCAGTTAACAGATGCATCGGTTGTATTGCGCTTTGGTTATCAGGCAATTCGTAAAGCAGGATTACCAACTGAAGAGATTCTAACAAAAGCAGGTGTAGCACTAAATCAAGTTGATACAAATGCAAGAACCCCACTGAGTGCACAAAATGCATTCTGGATTGCGGCACAGGAAGTGAGCAATGACCCAGATATCGGTTTGCATTTAGGTGAGCATTTACCACTGTATCGTGGTCAAGTGATCGAGCATTTGTTTATCAGTAGTGAGACTTTTGGTGAGGGGCTCAAGCGAGCTTTGGCTTATCAGCGTTTAATTAGTGATGCTTTTGACGCTAAGTTAGTGATCGAAGATGGGCGTTGTTACTTAAGTAACGGCGAACAGTATTGGTCTGACAATTTAGTGAATCGCCATTTTTCTGAATGTGCGATGTCAGGAATCTTACGTTTTTTTAAATTTATTACTGAAGGTCAGTTTCAACCAATTTTCATTGATTTTAATTTCAATGAGGGTGCGGATGATGACGAGTATTTTCGTGTTTATGGATGCCCAGTTAGTTTAGGTCAGAGAGAAACGCGCTTATATTTTGATATGGCAGTTTTGGACTATCCTTTATGGCAGGCTGAACCTGAATTACTACAATTACATGAGCAGCTTGCAATTGAAAAGCTGCAAGAACTTGCTCGTTATGATTTAGTCGGTGAAGTGCGCCGTGCAATCGGCTCAACACTTGAAAGTGGTGAGACAACGTTAGAAACAGTGGCTGCACAACTTAGTATTACGCCACGGCGTTTAAGAACACAGTTAAGCGAAGCAAATACAAGTTTTCAGCAAATTCTATCGGATTATCGTTGTCGTTTAGCGAAAAAGTTATTGGCAAATACCAATGAAAGCGTAGAGCGTATTGTATATTTAACGGGTTTCTCTGAACCAAGTACGTTCTATCGAGCATTTAAACGTTGGACCAATGAAACACCAGTTGAGTATCGGAAGCGTAAACAACGTTAATGGTGTGAGGAATTTTAAAGCCTTATCGTTATCGATAAGGCTTTTTTTATTCAGGTAGATTTAACCATTGTGGCCCAAGGGGTGGCTGAGGCAATTCAAATTGATCAGGGTAATAGCACTGGATGAAGTATAAGCCATCAGGTGGCGCAGTAACGCCAGCAGCTTTACGATCTTGCGCTGCAAACATGGTATCAATGTGTTCAATTTCATACATGCCTTGGCCAATTTCAAGCAAACATCCCATGATATTTCGAACCATGTGATGTAAGAAGCCATCTGCTTGTATGTCTAAGACCAAATAACGACCATGTTGGAATAAGCGGCAGTGCTTAACATGGCGAACGGGCTGATTTGATTGACATGCAGCAGCTCTGAATGACTCGAAGTTATGTGTACCTTCAAACTTAGATGCGGCTGCAATCATTTTATCAACATCAAGTTCAGAATAGATGTGTGTAACCTGTTTATGTAGCAGAGCAGGGCGATGAGGTGCGTTATAAACAATATATCGATAACGTCGAGCAGTCGCTTTAAATCGTGCATGGAAATTTTCATCCATGCATTTGATCCATTGGATTGAAATATCTTTCGGTAACTGACTGTTTGCCCCCATCATCCAGCCGCGCTCTGGTCGAATTGCCTCTGTATCAAAATGAGCAACCATGTTGGTCGCATGAACCCCAGCATCGGTACGTCCAGCAGCATGAACAATAATTGGTTCATTGGCAATTTTGCTGAGGACTTTCTCAATGGTTTCTTGGACACTTACAACGCCAGCTTGTTGAGTTTGCCAACCACGGTATTGAGTACCGCAAAATTCAATACCGATTGCATAACGTTGCATATTTGAACCTCAAGATAAATGCTGATTCCATTGATCAAAACGTTGATCAGGGGAGGGGTATTTTAAATACATTTGCAGCGCTTTTGCATATAAATCAGCATGGCTTAGACAATCATTGACCAAAACTTTCGCTGTATTTACCCAAGAACTAATAGCATAACGTTGATCTAATTGTCCAAAAGTGACTTGAGAACTAATGATACAAATACATCCCTTGCTAAATAGAGCTTCGAATAATGTAATGAGTTGATCATTGATTGCAATATTGCCTGTACCAAATCCTTGTAAGATTAAAAAGTGAGGAGGATTGGATAAGATATTTTCAAGTTGTTGTTGTAATTGGAGTTGTCCAATCGGTTGAAGCATTAGATTGAATACACTTAAATGGGCGGCTTTTTCAATATGTTCATTCTGTACAACGAGCGTTTTGGTCGCAGTCTTACAATCTAGGTTTGCATCAACTCCAGCAAATGCATTTAAATCGGTAGTATGAACTTTAAGCGTGGTTTGAGCATGGAAAACTTGGTTATTGAATCCAAGATATACTCCTACTGGAAGTACTTGCACCTGTTCTAACGCTAAATATAGGTTGCCAGTTGCATCTGTGAACTCTCTGGTATCGCTACCATCGATATTGAGTAGAGGATATTGGCTACCTGTGATGATGGCATGGCAAGATTGAGCTAAGAAGCGCGCAAGGGTCGCTGCTGCATAACTGAGCGTATCGGTACCGTGAATAATTACAAAATGTTGATAATCCTGCAATTGCAGTTGTTGTATTTGTTGTATAAGAGGAAGCCAATCTACAGCTGTACAAGCACTACTGTCTTTGATACTTGGTGCTGCAAAGCAGTCTACATTTAAATGTGGCGGAATAACCTTTTCGAGTAAAGGTAAAAAATGCTGTTCAGGCATTGGCATGAGTGGTTCGCCAACACAGCCAAAAGTTCCACCCATGTAGATTAAAGCGATTTTTTTCATCATAAAAAAAGCAGTCTTAGAGACTGCTTATATTAGACTGATCAAATTCAGGAAGCTATTTTATTCAGTAACTTTTCTGAGCTTTGTTGTTGATCAGCATCAAAAATAGACTGACTGTTTTGTAATAAAGTACGAGCAGATTCGTAAGCGCCTAATTCGATATATTGCTCAGCTAAATCCAAATTCAGTTGAGCTTCATTCAGTTGTTCCAAACCAGGGAATGATTGAACAAGCGGATCATTGCTAACAACAGATGAGACTTGTGTTGCGGTTTCTGATGTGGTGAATTCAGTAGTTTGTTCCGCAGCAACTGGCGTTGGTTCAGCAAGGTCAAACGAAAACTCTGTTTTCTCTGCAAGAGTTTCTGGTTGCTCTGCTGGTGTTTGAGTCGTTGGTTCAAAACTAAAGTCCAGACTAGGAGTTTCTTCTACTTTAGGTGCTTCAGTTGGCTCAGGTGCTACGTCTAAAGTAAAGTTGAAATCTGGTTCAGTCTTAGCTTCTTCTTCAACTTTGGTTTCTTCTGGAGTCGCTGTATTTGGCTCTAGACTGAAAGAAAATTCAAGAGGGGTTTGTTCTTTAACTTCTGTAGTTTCAGATTCTACAGGGGTATGAGATGCCTCAGGAACTTGCGTCTCTTTCTGTTCAAAAGAGAAATTAAAGTCTAAAGGTTGAACCTCTGGTGTAGGTTCAGCAGGTTTTTCTTCTTCGACTGGCGCGACGTATTCAGTTTGTAAGTCATCAAAAGATTGATTTGATGGTGCTTGAACTAAGGCATCAAAGTCTGCTGTATTATTTTGCGGTGCAGCTGCTTCCGTCGTTGTTGGACGTTGATTAAAGTTGCTGCTGTTCGAATGAAAATCAATTGAGTCTGGTTGTTTATTTTTTTCGTATTCACTTTTTTTAGCTTCAGCTGCATGAGCAATATCTTCAAGCTTTAAAGCATGAACATGCTTGATTAATTGATCAATCGCAAAATCATCTTTTTGGGCTAGATGGATATCTAAAAGAAATAAATATAATTCATGTTGAGAGTTATCTTGCTTTAACGCTTGATTAATTTGAGCCTCTGCAGCTTGAAAGTTTCGTTCTTGAATCTGTTGTTCAATTTTTTCACGTAAACTGTCAGATATTGCAGTTGTTACGAGTGGAGCGGCTTCTTGCTCTTCACGTGCTAAGGTTGTGCGTGATGTCTTTTTGGCAGTTGCTTTTTTCGTTGCTTTTCCAGCAGCAGTCCCTTTCTTAGGTGCTGCTGTATTCTGATTGTCACCACGTTTCTTTAAAACGATTGCGACTACCAATACGATGACGAGTAGTACAATTATTATAGTTGACATGATCTATACCCCTTAAAGATAGAGCCGCTTTTGCAAATTTATGAGAATCTTCTCGTAATTCAGTGTGTTGGCTTTTTAGTTTCCTGCTGCGCTTTCAACCGTTCTTGTAGCTCGGCAAGTCGAGCATTTAGGAGTTGAATTCGCTGTTCCTTCTGACGTAGTGCCAACTCTAACTGTGTTACGTTTCGTTGTAATGTAACGGTTTTTTCCCGAGCTGTCATAACTTTTAATGATAAGTCAGTACTGGTTTTTTGCTGTAATGTGTCTTTTTTCGCACTTCCTGTACTTGAATCTTGATTGCTTTCAGCAACAAGCGACATCTCAGCTTGTTGTAGGCGATATTTTGTTTTTCCAGATGCTGGTTGAGGTGTTTGCGCTGCAATCTGATTCACATTTTGATTTTGACGACTCGGGATATTACCTAGATTGAAATTTAATTGAGAACCTTGTCTAAGTCGGTTTGCATTTCCACCAATAAATGCATGTTCATTCTGTGCCTTAATTTGGTTCATCACTTGCGACACAGGTTTATGTGTTTGACTCGCAATACGATGAGCGATACTCCACAAAGATTCATTACGTGCTACGACATGCTGTTGTTGAGTATTTTCACCTGAAACTGAGGGTATAGTGTTTTGAGGTGCTTTTTGCTTAACAGGTTGCTCTTTATTTTTAGCACGATATGCAGCGATAGTATCTTCTTTATTCTCAATAAGTTTTTCTGGGTTATCTTGATCTTGGTTTTTACTAAGAAGACTTTCATTTACTGGTTCATTTTTTGCGGTCTGTGTAACAGCAGTTTCTTTAAGTTCTGTTTTGGTTGTTGGGATTGTAGAATTTTGTCCAGCTGTTGCTGTTTTAGCAGTTATTGGCTGTGTATCGTTGTTTGCAACTGGAGCGCTGACACTTTGTTCTACTTGAGAGGGTACAACTGAGATAGCTGCAGAAACAGATACTTTATCAGTTGCAATATCTAAAGCTGGCGGGAGTTCATACGGAGCATTTAAAAGTTTCTCTTGTTTTAGAGTTGGCTCTTTGGGTATAGATGCTGTGTTAAAGCGAGTACTTTCAGGTAAATCGAGAGCAATATCTTTTTCACTCACAATAAACTTAGGCGTTAACGTTTTTTCATTACTTACTGCCGCTGCTTGAACTTTTTGTATGTTTGATCGAATTGGTTGTCTAATGTGCTTTAAATGTGATGCACCATCTTCTTGTATTTTAATAATAATATTGAGTTCAGCATCTGTCATAGGACGAGAAGAGGTAATGACGATGACACCTTCGCCTCGGTTATTTCGACGGGTAAAGAAATTCAGTGCTGATGGTGGCTGGTGAGCTGCCCCAATCATAACGAGGTCTTCTGGTGTTGCTAGGCTGACTTCTAATTTTGCATTTGGATCTGCCTGATGAAAACTCATTTCAGCATAGAGTAATTCGCCAGGTGCAGACTGGATTTGTAAAGGATCGAGCGTAATTGCATAAAGATGTTGCGAAGATAAGATGGTTAAAATGGCAATTTTTAATTTGTTATAAACAGTCATCTCGATCCATGAAAAAGTGATGTTATAGTCAGTTCAAAAGTATACATTACCGTGATGTAAATGAATTGTAAATTATTCATGTTTGATTACATAAAAAAAGCCGATCAAATGTGATCGGCTTTTGATTTCTATCAATTTTTGCTTACGCGTTCTTGTATTCAACCAAAATACGTAGCATACGGCGTAAAGGTTCTGCAGCGCCCCAAAGCAGTTGGTCACCCACTGTGAATGCACCTAAATATTCTTTACCCATATTTAACTTGCGTAAACGGCCTACAGGTACAGTTAAAGTACCAGTAACGGCAACAGGAGTAAGATCGGTCATCGACGCTTCACGTGTATTCGGTACAACTTTAGCCCATTGGCTAGAGCTACGAATCATGTCTTCGATTTCATCAAGTGCTACATCTTTTTTCAATTTTAATGTAATTGCTTGAGAGTGACAGCGCATTGCACCGATTCGAACACAGTGACCATCAATAGGAACGATCTGTTGATTGCCCAAAATCTTATTGGTTTCAACTTGACCTTTCCATTCTTCCTTAGACTGACCACTTTCGAGTTGCTTGTCGATATAAGGAATTAACGAGCCAGCCAATGGCACGCCAAAGTTCGCTTTAGGGAAGCCTTCACCGCGTTGCAAATCTGCGATTTGACGGTCAATATCAAGAATTGCAGACTTTGGATCGTCTAGTAATTCTTTAGTATTATTGTACAAGTAACCCATGCCTGTGATGAGTTCACGCATATTTTGCGCACCTGCACCTGAAGCTGCTTGATATGTCATCGAAGTTGCCCATTCCACTAAATTGTTTTGGAATAGAGAACCTAAGCCCATCAGCATCAATGAAACTGTGCAGTTACCACCAACAAAAGTTTTAGTGCCATTCACTAAACCATCTTTGATGACATTTAGGTTGACAGGGTCAAGAACGATAATTGCTTCATCATCCATACGTAATGTAGATGCAGCATCGATCCAGTAACCATCCCAACCTTCTGCTTTAAGTTTTGGAAAAACTTCAGATGTGTAATCGCCACCTTGACAGGTTAAAATGACATCCATTTGCTTCAGACTTTTAATATCTGTTGCATCCATAAGTGCTGGGGCAGTCTTACCACCAAATGAAGGTGCCTCGCCACCTGCATTACTGGTAGAAAAATAGAATGGCTCAATATGAGCAAAATCATTCTCTTCAACCATACGTTGCATAAGGACAGAACCAACCATCCCACGCCAACCGACCAGACCTACTTTCATGTCATTGTGCCTCGGTATGTAAAAAACTTTAAAGGGGTTTGAGTGTATCAAAAGCGACCACAACTGCAAGCTTTACGTAAATAAAACGATAATTTAATTGAGTGGAATAACTTGTTTGTATTAGATACAAAATTGATAAAGCCATAACTTTATTAATAAATTCCCTCTATCCTCAAGAGTAAAATTAACATGATATGGATTGAGATTTGTGCAGTAGTAGTTATTTGGCTGAGTTTATGGTCACTGATTCCTCGAGATGAATGGTGGTTTCGAGGAGCTGATTTTCCAAGATTACAAATATTAGCAGTGGGTTTAGTCACATTACTTGGCTTGTTGTTGATTAAGTCCGAGTGGACATTATTCAGAGAGCTATTATTGGTTGGGATAATTGCGGCTGTTGCTTACCAATTAAAAATGGTTTTGCCTTATACGCCGATTTGGAAAAAACAAGTTAAACATGTTACTAAACAGCAGTTAAATGAATCACAGCAGATTTCATTGCTGGTTGCGAATGTGCTTACACCAAATGACAAGTATGAATTGCTGCTCCAGCATATTTACCAGTTACAACCAGATATTGTATTAACGCTTGAATCAGATGAGTTGTGGCAGAAAGCATTGCAGCCTATAGAACAAGAGTATCGCTATAAAGTTGCAGTCCCATTAAATAATTTATATGGAATGCATTTATATAGTCGGCTTCCTTTGTTGGAATCAGAAATTAAATTTATTTTAAGCGATGAAATTCCGTCAATACATGCCTGCTTAGAGTTGCGTTCAGGGATACAAGTTCAACTTTATTGTTTACATCCTAAACCACCGAGTCCCACTGAAGCGAAAGATTCAACTTTGCGAGATGCTGAATTATTAATCGTTGGGGATCAAATTAAAGATTTAGATGAAAGTTGTATCGTGATGGGGGATTTGAATGACGTGGCTTGGTCTAGGACAACGCGATTATTTCAACGCATCAGCGGCTTACTTGACCCACGTGTTGGTCGGTATTTTATGAATACCTTTCATGCTGATTATCCTTTACTAAGATGGTCTTTAGATCATATTTTTCATAGTACCGATTTTGGTTTAGTTGAAATGAAACGTTTGTCTCATATTGGTTCAGATCACTTTCCGATTTATGTGGTACTGCAAACAGGTCGGGTTTTTGAACAACAACAGCAATCACTAGACGAAACACCATCTGATGCTGAAGAAGCTGAAGATGCTATTCAGGAAGGGATTGAAAAGGCCGAAAAGGAAGAAAAAATGGTTGTTGATGAGCTAGCGCAACCTTATAAATAAGCTGGTTGATTAAACGGCCTTGATGTAAGCAATATCGTACATGGATTTAGTCCTACAGCGAATAGTCCAGTAAGACCAAAAGGTTTATTCTAAATACATCAGCACAGGGAAGCAGGAATGGAATTCCGATCTAAGGATAGCTAGCGCTGAGATGGAAAAGCATTATGGATATGATGCATGCGATGGATGCAAGATAATAAAAAATGTGAAAGCACAACCTCATTTGCCCGAGTTTCGTAGGATGCGAAACTCGGGTTTTAATTTTTTAATAGATCTTTTCATAACCCTCAGGTCGCGTTTTAAAACGACGATGGAACCACATCCATTGTGTTGGTGCGATACGTAACTGCGCTTCAATGATTTTATTGACGCGAATGGCATCTTCAACCTCATCTTCGCTTGGCATGTTCTCAACCATAGGCTCAATCAGTACTTTGTATTTTGGATTGCGAATATCACCGTAACGATAAAAATACAGTGGGATCGCAACGGCTTTTGAGATTTTTAATAAACGGCGATGTGCGGTAACGGTTGCCGCAGGGACACCAAAAAATGGTGCCATAACCCCTTGTTTCAAGCCAAAGTCTTGGTCAGGACTATACCAAATCGCGCCACCATCTTTTAAACGACGGACTAAGCCGCGCATGTCATCGTGATCAATTTGTTGTTGGTATATCGTGGCACGACAACGATAAATCAGCATATCCAACATCGGATTATTTTGAGGGCGATAAACCACATCAGGGTCAAAATATTGTGCGCATATATAACCCCCTGCATCGAGCAGCGTACTGTGTGTCCCTAACAGTAATATTCCTTTGCCTTGTGCTTTGGCTTCTGTAATGTGTTCTAAGCCTTCAATGCTATGTCGTCCTTTAAACCATTTTGGACAATACCAAGCATTTAAGGTTTCAAATACACCTAACATCATATCGACAAAGACTTGCTTTGCTTGTGCTTCAACTTCAGCAGTTGACCATTCAGGAAAGCAAAGCTCTAAATTTCGTAGTGTCGTTTTGCGGCGCGATTTAAGTAAATGCCAGCATAATGTTGCCAAACCATGTGCCAATCGCCATTGAATAGCCCATGGCAAAATTGCCAATAACATAAGAAAAGTAATGGCGATCCAAATTTTCCAATACTTAGGAAGTAAAAACTCCCATTGAAATTCGCCAGGAATATAAGGCTGTTTTTGACTCATAAACTTAGATGCGTGGATGATGTTAAATTTTGCAGCAGTGTAGCATGAAGTGAGCCTGAGAATATGCCAACAAGTTTTTGTTCGGTTGCTACTCCGCGGAAATTGAATGATAAGTTCTTTGCCTTTATTTTAGCTGTAATACAATGCAGATCACATCAGACTCAATCCAGATTGAGTTGAGGATCAATAAAACAAAAAAGGGAAGGGATGATGAATATTCAGGAAATATCACAAGGAAAGAAAGTCGACGTTCAGAAAATGATCGAGTTTTATGATCAATTAGATGGGGTTGACTGTTCATTTATGTATGGTCGCTGGAAAGGATTTGAGGTAGTAACAGGTCATCCGATGAATGGACTATTGGAGCTGGCAAGCTGGTATGGGAAGCTATTTATTGATCAGGAAACGGTATATCCGCTAGTGATACTTAATGCGAAGAAAACAGCATTATTTTTCCTTGATCCGAAATGGTTGCCTCTAAATATTGATTTTAGCCTTCTGAAAAATAACAGTAAGTATCTAGCTGGTGCTTTGAAACTATTAAAAACCAAAGACAGTAAAGCACGTTTAAGAATGACTGAGTTTCGAGGGACAAGATCGGCAACAATGATTTATGATGAAAAGCCCATTCACGATGTGTTTCGAAAAATAGATGAGAATACCGTATTAGGCTGGATGGATCTAAAACAGCAAGCTCAGCCCTATTTTTTTATTCTGCAACGCGATAATCAAAGTTCGCTTGGCTTTGAATAATCTAACTCTCTGTGAGGATTTATCTTTTGCAAATTGAATCTGAGATCAAGTTGTACTTACACTTTTTAAATCTAAAAAGATAAAGCATATGCTTTTTGTTGATATATATAAATGACTACAAAACGGGAGCAAATCGTTGAAAACGATAAAAATAATCAAAGGTGATATTACTCAAATTGCTACGGATGCGATTGTGAATGCAGCCAATACTTCTCTCTTAGGTGGAGGTGGTGTAGATGGTGCAATTCACCGAAAAGGCGGCGCAGCGATTTTGGCAGATTGTCAAAAAATAAGAGCAAAACAGGGTGGTTGTGCTGTTGGTGAAGCGGTGATGACGACAGCGGGAAATTTGCCTGCGAAATATGTCATTCATACCGTTGGACCCACTTGGGTCGATGGACAGCACGATGAGGTTTTATTATTGGAAAATGCTTATCTGAATAGCTTTAGATTGGCTGAAAGCTTGGAACTTAAATCTATCGCTTTTCCAAATATTTCAACAAGGATATATCGCTTTCCTAAACAGCTTGCCGCACAGATTGCATTTACAAGCATTGCTGATGAGCTTAGAAATGGGCGAAGTGTAGAAGAAGTTGTATTTGTCTGTTTTGATGATGAGAATTTTAATATTTATCAAGTAATCAAAAATGCACTGAAATTAGATGACATTGCAGTAATTTAAATCGAGCACCTATCTCGATGATAGGTGCCCGATGATTTAATTATCCTTTAGATGCGTTTTCTAACTCATCCCAACGCTCTAATTTTTCTAGCAATAATTCTTCAATTTCTGCTAAACGTTGACTTGCTACAGTTGCGGCATTGGCATCCGAAACAAACCATGAACCATCTGCTAATTTTTCTGATAGTTCAGTTTGTTCAGTTTCTAGTTTTTCAATCTCAGCAGGGAGTTGTTCGAGCTCACGCTGATCCTTATAACTGAGTTTTACTTTTTTCGGTGCAGCTGTTGCTGCCGCAGCTTCAGCTTTGGCTTGTGCTTTTTTTACATCACTTTTTTGATCTACGACTTTCTGATCTGGGCGTTGCTCCAAGTAATCTTGGTAACCACCGATGTACTCGTCAATGTTGCCTTTACCATCGAATACCCATGTTGAAGTCACGACATTATCCATAAATGCACGGTCATGCGAGATCAGTAATAGCGTACCTTTGTATTCTGAAAGTAATTCTTCAAGCAGCTCTAAAGTCACCATGTCGAGATCATTGGTTGGCTCATCCATCACGATTAAGTTTGATGGTTTAAGTAACAGTTTCGCCAATAAAATACGATTTCGTTCGCCACCTGAAAGTGCTTTAACAGGTGTACGCGCACGCTCAGGTGAGAATAGAAAGTCTTGTAAATAACTGTAAATATGGCGGCGGTTTCCATTCACATCAACGTAATCAGAACCTTCCGAAACGTTTGCCATGACACTTTTTTCAAGGTCAAGTGCATTACGGAGTTGATCGAAATAGGCGACTTCAAGTTGTGTACCTGTTTTTACTGATCCACCGTGCTCAATTTCACCTAAGATCGCTTTGATCAAGGTGGTTTTACCGACACCGTTATCACCAACTAAGCCAATACGATCGCCACGAAGTACAATTGCAGAGAAGTCTTTAATCAATGGTTTATGATCATAGCTGACACTTAAGTGCTCGATTTCAAAAACGAGTTTTCCTGAACGATTGGCTTCTTGTGCCGCCATCGTTACTTTGCCTTGCTGCGAACGACGTGCTTTAGATTGTTCACGTAGGTCTTTTAATGCGCGAACACGTCCCTCATTACGAGTACGGCGCGCTTTAATGCCTTGACGAATCCATGCTTCTTCTTCTGCTAGCTTTTTATCAAATAAAGCATTTTGTTTTTCTTCTGCTTCCATTTGTTGTGCTTTAAGTTCGAGATAGCGTGAATAGTTACCTTCGTAACCACGCAAAATACCTCGGTCAAGCTCCACAATACGTGTTGCGATGCTGTCAACAAATGAACGGTCATGCGAAATGAATAGTAATGTGAGATTGTTTTGATCGAGTAAGAATTTTTCTAACCATTCGATACTTTCAACGTCTAAATGGTTGGTTGGCTCATCGAGTAGTAATACATCTGGTTGAGTCAACAGGGCGCGTGCAAGTAGTACACGGCGCTTACGACCACCTGAAAGGTCTGCCAAATCGGCATTTGGGTCAAGTCCCATTTTACCTAAGATGGTATTCACTTTGTTTTCAAGCGCCCAACCATCAAGCTGATCGAGTTTATGTTGCAACATACCCATACGATCGCAGGCTTCCATATCGCCGAGTACGCAGGCATCACTTGCTTCATGGTATTCTTTGAGTACTGTTGCAGCTTCGCCTGCGCCGTCAGCAACAATATCAGCTACTTTGCCTGAATCCATTGGCACATCTTGGGTTAACATTGAAACAGTTAAGCCATTTTGAATCGAAACTTCACCCGTATCGGGCAATAAACTTCCCTCAATCAGTTTTAATAAAGTAGACTTACCTTCACCATTACGGCCAATCAAACAGACTCGCTCGCCACGTTCTAGATTAAAGTGCGCGCCGTCGAGTAGGGCAGGTCCGCCAAATGCGAGATGGACATCCCTTAAAGTAATATAGGCCATAATGTTTCCTAAAAGTTCAGATGAGGTCTGAAATGACTAAACAACATAATTTTGATGATCACGCGTCATTTTCCGCACCCATTGAAGATTTGCAAGTCCGAATTGCATTTTTAGATGATTTAGTTGAACAGTTAAATCAACAATTGGCAATTCAGACCAAAGAAATAGCTGATTTAAAAAAACAAATGCAAATTTTGTATCAACGTGTTGAAGCATCCGATTTATCTGAAGGAATTGCACCTTTTGATCCGATGAGTAATAAACCACCGCATTATTAATATATGGCAAGCGTGAAACTTGCCATATTTTGTCTTTTATTTGACAGTTTAATATTAAAAACCATGCAGTACGATTTTACCTTTCGTTGAGCCACTTTCGATTTGTAGATGTGCTTGTTTGAGGTTCTCTGCATTAATTGGAGATAAAACTTGGGTTACTGTGGTTTTAATTTTACCAGCATCTACAAGTGTTGAAATTTGATTAAGCAGCTCACTTTGTTTGATCATATCTTCAGTTTGATACATTGAGCGTGTGAACATAAATTCCCAATGAATCGACACTGACTTTGATTTAAAGGGCTTAATGTCTAATTGCTCAGGGTCATCAATCAAGCCGAAATGCCCTTGAGGGGCGATCAGTTGTGCAATATCAGGTAAATGTTGATCGGTTTGAGTGGTCGAAAATACATACGTTGGTGCATTTAGACCGAGCTTGGTTATTTGCTCTGCTAAGGGTTGACGGTGGTCTAAAACAAAATCTGCACCGAGCTGTTTGACCCATTCGGCTGTTTCAGGACGAGAGGCAGTACTTATAATTGTTAAATTAGTTAATTGCTTGAGCAGTTGGATAGCCATTGAACCTACACCACCAGCACCACCAATCACCAAGATAGTAGTATTTAAAGGTGATGAAGTCGGTACTTTTAAACGATCAAACAACATTTCCCATGCGGTGATTGCCGTTAAAGGTAAGGCCGCGGCTTCAATAGTATCGATCGACTTTGGTTTATGCCCCACTATGCGCTCATCTACTAAATGCAATTCGCTGTTGCTGCCTTGACGATTCAGTGCGCCTGCATACCAAACAATATCGCCAACTTTAAATAATGTTACCTCCTCGCCGATAGCTTCGACGATACCGACAGCATCCCACCCTAAAATTTTCCATTGATCTTGTTCAGGATTTACATTGTGACGAATTTTGGTATCAACTGGATTTACAGAAACTGCTTGAACGCGGATGAGTAAGTCATGACCTTGTGCGGTTGGTGCATCAATTTCAATATCAATGAGCGCACTTGTAGATGAGATAGGACTTGCTTTTTGATATGCCACAGCTTTCATGATGGTGATTCCTCTTGTTCGGAATTTGAGCTTAGCGTAAGCTTAGATTATGTGACTACACACAAATAACGCTCATAGTGTCAAAAAGGATACTGTTGTATGGCAAAAGCACGACATTCGAGTTTTGATTGCTCACCTGGTTGTTCTGTTGAAGCCGCCATTAGCTTGATTGATGGAAAGTGGAAATGCGTTATTCTCTGGCATTTATTAAATGAAGGTACATTACGGTTTAACGAAATTCGAAAACGTATTCCTTCTATTACACAGAGAATGTTGACCAATCAACTTCGTGAGTTAGAACAAGATGGCATTATTCACCGTGAGGTCTATCCTCAGGTTCCCCCTAAAGTTGAATATTGTTTAACTGATTTTGGCCATAGTTTAGAGCATATTTTATTGGCTCTAAAAAGTTGGGGAGATGCTCATATTGATCAGTTCGGTAAAATAACTTCAGTTGAATAAAATAAATCGAAGCAGTTATAGATGATGAAGTATCATTTTATATAAATAGATCGATTTCTAGTTTATAAATGAATTGAGTAATATTTTTAGGTTGTAACTTGCCTTTTTTATTCAACTTATGTAACGCTAATAAAAGGATGTTTTGGGCGACATTATGAGTAATATTGGAATTTGGATAACGGTTGCGATTGTACTTTTTGTACTGGGTTCAATTTTTGGCTTGCGTGTAAGTCCGAGAGAAAAGGCACTAGGATTAATGCGTGATCAAGCACGAAAAATGGGACTACATCCGCGTTTAATTGTTGCTCCAGAATGGACAAAAGTTCCAATGGCTTCAGAAAAACGTGCCAGCATGGTGGCTTATTATAGTGTGCTTATTCCAGATGCACGCTTAGCGCTGATGCGAGCAAGAGTAGTTGATGGCAAGCTAGAAGTGGTGCAAGGTGATCAGAAATTTAATGATTTACCCATTGCATTAACAGGAGTTTATGCTATTGATATGCAGGCTAACTGTGTCGGGCTTTATTGGGATGAAGAAACAGACCTGAGAGCGACACAGCTTGAAGATATGAAAGCTTATTTACATGAATTAGCGAAGCGCTAATTCTTTGATTGATCATAGGAATTTTTTTTAATTATGGCGAATACCCCACGCTCTGCTTCAAAAAGCACAGCAGCTTCAACATCTGCTGCAAATAAACGTGCCTTAGTGATTGTGGAGTCGCCTGCAAAAGCGAAAACCATTAATAAATATTTAGGCTCACAATTTGTTGTGAAGTCATCGGTCGGTCACGTACGTGATTTACCTACAGGTGGCGGTGCAAAATCAACAGAAAAGAAGCCAGCTACACGAACCAAGCTCACAGAAGAACAAAAAGCTGAGAAAGCTCAAAGTGCATTGATCAACCGTATGGGTGTTGATCCTGAACATGATTGGATTGCACATTATGAAGTGCTTCCAGGTAAAGAAAATGTTGTTGCTGAATTAAAAAAGCTCGCTAAAGATGCCGATGCCATCTATCTCGCAACGGATTTGGATAGAGAAGGGGAGGCAATCGCTTGGCATTTGCGTGAAGTGATTGGCGGTGATGACAGTCGTTACCATCGTGTTGTATTTAACGAAATTACCAAGAATGCGATTCAAGAAGCGTTTAAACAGCCAACACGCCTTGATTTAAACCGCGTCAATGCACAGCAAGCACGTCGATTCCTTGACCGTGTTGTTGGCTTTATGGTGTCACCACTTTTGTGGGAAAAAATTGCGCGTGGACTTTCTGCAGGGCGTGTTCAATCTGTTGCGGTAAAACTGGTTGTTGAGCGTGAACGTGAAATTCGTGCATTTATTCCAGAAGAATATTGGCAAGTCTTTGCAGACACCTTGTCTAAGAAAGATGACATTCGTTTAGAAGCCGTTCGACAAGCAGGTAAAACGCTTAAGCTTAAAAATAAAGCTGAAACTGATGCATTACTCAATGTATTAAAAGACGCAGAATATAAAGTTGCGTTACGCGAAGATAAGCCGACTAAGGTAAACCCAAGCGCACCTTATATCACTTCAACCTTACAACAAGCAGCCAGCACACGCTTAGGTTTCTCTGTAAAGAAAACCATGATGCTTGCGCAACGCTTGTATGAAGGTGGTTTTATTACTTATATGCGTACCGACTCAACCTTTTTGAGTGATGACGCTGTGAATATGGTACGTAACCATATTCAACAAAGCTTTGGTGACAAATACCTACCAGCGAAACCAAATCGTTATGGCAATAAAGCAGGCGCACAAGAAGCCCACGAAGCAATACGTCCATCAGATGTAGTTTTGACGGGTGACAAGCTTGCAGGCGTAGAACGTGATGCTCAGCGTTTATATGATTTAATTTGGCGTCAATTCGTTGCGTGTCAAATGACACCAGCTGAATATTTATCATCAACTTTAACGGTTGAAGCGGCAAATGTTGAATTGAAAGCCAAAGGTCGTACTTTGGTGTTTGATGGCTTCACCCGCGTTCGTGGTGCCAATAAATCTGATGATGATATTTTATTGCCTGCGGTAAAAGTAGGTGAAGTGCTTAAGCTAGAGAAGCTTGATCCGAGTCAACATTTTACTAAACCACCTGCGCGCTTTACTGAAGCATCTTTGGTAAAAGAATTAGAGAAAAAAGGCATTGGTCGTCCATCGACTTACGCTGCGATTATCTCGACGATTCAAGAACGTGGTTATGTAAAGCTTGAAAACCGTCGTCTGTTTGCAGAAAAGATGGGTGAGATCGTTACTGATCGTTTGGATGAAAGTTTTAACAACTTGATGAATTATGCTTTTACAGCAGATTTAGAAGGACAGTTAGACCGCGTTGCGACAGGTGAACGTAATTGGAAAGAGTTACTCGATACATTCTACGGTGATTTTAAAAAGCGTTTGACCAATGCACAGGGTGAAAACGGTATGCGCCGTAATCAGCCTGTTGAAGTTGCAGATGTGCCATGTCCTGAATGTTCGCGTCCAATGCAAGTCCGTACAGGAACGACAGGTGTGTTTTTAGGATGTTCTGGTTATAACTTGCCACCAAAAGAACGTTGTAAAGGTACGCTCAATTTAACCCCTGTAGAATCTTTAGCAGCATTATCAGATGATGATGGTGCAGAAACTGCAGACTTAATGTCCAAACATCGTTGTCCTAAGTGTGGGACGGCAATGGATAGCTATGTGGTTGATGGTGGTCGTAAACTTCATGTCTGTGGTAATAACCCTGATTGTGATGGCTACGAGCTTGAAGAAGGCGAATTCAAAATCAAGGGTTATGATGGCCCAACCATTCCATGTGATAAATGTGATGGTGAGATGCAGTTGAAAACAGGTCGTTTTGGTCCATACTTCGCTTGTTCTAGCTGTGATAACACACGTAAAGTATTAAAAAATGGTCAGCCTGCGCCACCACGTGTTGATCCAATCAAAATGGAACATCTACGCTCAACCAAGCATGATGATTTCTTCGTGTTACGTGATGGCGCAGCAGGTCTATTCTTGGCGGCAAGTAAATTCCCGAAAATTCGTGAGACACGCGCACCAAAAGTTGCGGAGTTACGAAGTGTTGCAGATCAGCTTGATCCTAAATATCAGTTCTTATTGCAAGCACCTGATGTTGACCCAGAAGGAAATGCAACTGTAGTGAAATTTAGTCGTAAGAACCAAGCGCAATATGTAGGTTCTGAAACAGCAGAAGGTAAGCAAACCAAGTGGAGCTTAGTTTTCCAAGATGGAAAATGGGTAGAAGGCTAAATGGAGGTAAAACCGAAGAAACTCGCGGTATTAATTGATGCTGATAACTCTTCGGTTAATTCTATTGAGTCTGTTTTAGAAGAAATTGCTAAATATGGTATTGCCAGTGTAAAGCGTGTATATGGTGATTGGAGTAGCGATAGCCTAAAAAATTGGCGTGAAGTTTTGCTACCCCATGCCATAACACCTGTACAGCAATTTGCCTATACAAAGGGTAAAGATGCGACAGATATGATTCTCATCATAGATGCCATGGATTTGCTTTACAGTGGCGCACTCGATGGTTTTTGTATTGTATCCAGTGACAGTGATTTTACCCCATTGGCATCAAGGATTCGTGAAAGTGGTTTGATAGTCTATGGTTTCGGGCGTAAGAAAACACCTGAAGCTTTTAGAAAAGCTTGTGATAAATTTATTTATGTCGAAAATCTTGAGATAGAAGAAAAAGATGATATAAAACAAGACAATTTATTGCAAAAAGAAATTAATAAAGAACCTGTTAAAACTGGAAAATTAGAAAATAAGCAACAGGTTGATCCTGCAACATTGAATTTAATTTATAAGGCGGTGAAAGATAATTCAGATGATGGTGGTTGGGCGTATTTAGGTGCCGTGGGAACTTATATTTCGACTGTAAAGCCTGATTTTGATACGCGAAATTATGGGCATGCCAAACTATCTGGTTTAATTCAAGCACTAGATTTGTTTGAAACTAAGCTGCAAGGTAGTCAAATGTATTTGAGGAAGCGTAGCTTTAGTACCTTTGTTAAATTTGTACAAAAAGCTATTCATCAACATTGTGATTCGAGTGGTTGGACAACAATTGAAAGTGTTGTCGAGGTTCTGAAAAAGTCAGACTTTAATATTAGAGATTATAAAGAAGCTATTAAGACTATTCATAGTGGTTGGCTTGAGTTTTCTGAAGATGGTGAAATGGTTAAAGTTGCTAGATTAATGCCATAGAAATATTAAATTATTGAGACAAAATTAATGTGGAAAAATATCCGAGTAGCATGTCTATTAGTTGTGCTTTTGATCGTTGCAGTAAATGCATATCGCGATCAAAATCAAAACTGGAATCAACCCATTAATATTCTTTTACACCCGATCAATGCAGATGGTTTGGCTTCAACACAACAATATATTGAACAATTACAGTCAGCTGACTTTGCTGATGTAAAACAATATTTAGAAGAAAATAGTCGACAGTATCGTGGGCAAAGTAGTTATTTCATGATTCAAATTGGTCGAGAGTTACACGCTGTGCCCCCACGAATGTCAGACCAACCAAGTATTTTGAAAAATATCATATGGAGTCTCAAGTTTCGCTATTATGCTTGGAAGCAACATCAATCTATTGATGGATCGCCGAGTTTAACCTTATATCTCAATTATTATGATCCAAAGCAAACAAGGGAATTAAAACACTCTACGGCATTAGAAAGAGGACGAATTGGATCAGTCAATTTATTCGCATCACGGAAACAAGTCGAGCAGAACAACGTCGTTTTGGTACATGAGCTGCTACATGGTTTTGGCGCAACGGATAAATATAATTTAAATACGGGTGAACCCGTTTTTCCAATTGGCTATGCTCAAGCGGATAAACAGCCTTTGTATCCGCAGACTGAAGCTGAAATCATGGGTGGGCGTATTCCATTATCGGCGCAAAAAAGCAAAATGCCGCAGAACTTAGAGCAGACCGTGATCAGCGTAATAACTGCACAAGAAGTAGGCTGGATTAAATGAACTGTGGATAAATCTGGACTTATCCATATTATTTAAAATGATTGCTACAAAATAAAAAAACTGAAATAAAACACAGATTTTTCTGACATTCCGTCATTAATTCTCAACATGCCTTATACAGAATTCACTGTAAAAGGCGCTCAATATATAAATATAACATTGATGATAAAAGAGTAAATAATGATGAAAACTGTGGGTAATGACCTCATTCGTAATCAGCTGCATGCTGATCGTAAGTGGTATTTGTTATTAGGTGTCTTATTGGTCGTTTTTGGTTTGGTTCTTTTAGCGGCGCTGCCATTTGCAACATTATCTGCCGTACTTTTATTCGGTGTACTGATGATGTTGGGTGGTATTTTACATTTTGTCGCTGCATTTATGGTGTTTAAAGGTGGTACACGTTGGTTGTGGGCCTTATTTGGTATTTTGTACTTGGTGGCGGGTTATTTTGCGTTTACTACGCCTGTGATTACCGCGGTCGTACTTACCAGCTTTTTGGCAGTTGCTTTGATTATTGCGGGTATCATTCGTACTGTTAATGCTTTTATTCTCAGACCGATTTCTGGATGGGGTTGGGTGTTATTTTCAGGTATCTTGACGCTACTAACAGGTATTTTAATTCTGTCATCGCCTGATTCACCTTTCTGGGTATTAGGTATGTTTCTTGCGATTGATATTTTATTCCAAGGGATTAATTATTTGACCTTTGCTAGTGCCATTAAGCAGCTTCCTCATAGTTCTACTACTATTTAAATATTTAGATTGCCTCAGAGCATGTGTTTACATGCTCTTTTTGTTTTTAAGTCATCAGAAACATATCAAGTGTCTGAGTCTGTTAAAATAACGTTTCGTTTATAACTGATCGATTTTATGACGCTTGCCAAGCTAATTGATGAACTGAATCCACAACAGAAACAGGTTGCAACAACCACTGTGCAAAACTGCTTAGTCTTAGCAGGAGCAGGTTGTGGTAAAACCAAAACGATTGTGGCAAGAGCAGCGTATTTAATTGATCAGGGACTACCTGCGCAACAGATTCAAATTCTGACATTTACCCGCCGTGCAGCGAGTGAAATCATTACGCGTGTTGAGCAACATATGGGTGAGCAGGCTAAGGGCTTACGTGCATCCACTTTTCATACTTTTTGTATGTATCTGCTACGCCGTAATCCACGCGCTTTTGGTCTTACACAATTTAGTATCATTGATCGTGATGATCAATTGCTGATGTTCCGATTATTACGTGGTAAAGATAAAGGTAATGTGCTGCCTAAAGCAGCAGAGCTATGTGATTTGTATTCGTATGCACGTAACACTAAAACCAAACTCTCGGATGCTTTAGTTGAACAACTGCCACAGGCAGTAGAGTATAAAGTGCAAATTACTGAACTGATGAAAGCTTATGAGCAGCGTAAGCAAGAGCGTAATTTTCTAGATTATGATGATATCTTAGCGATCGTTGCCGTACACCTACTAAATTCACCTGAGTTAGTGAAATGGGTCACTGGTTTCTGTTCAGCACTTTTAGTCGATGAAATGCAGGATACCAATCCGTTGCAATGGGCATTGTTACAGCCTTTAGTCGGGAAGGTTAAATTGTTTTGTGTAGGTGATGATGCACAGTCAATCTATGGGTTTCGTGGTGCTGACTTTGAAAATATTCATCATTTCAAAGAGCGTGTTCCTGATGCCGAAGTGCTTACATTGGAAATGAACTATCGCTCAACTCAAGGTATTTTAGACTTATCCAATTGGTTGCTTGATCAAAGCCAAATTGGTTATGACAAACATTTACAAGCCTATCGAGGCAAAGGCTTAAAACCTCAACTGCATATCTTGAGTAATGAGTTTGAAGAGGCAAATTGGATTATTCAAGATTTAAATCGTCGTCACCTACAAGGGGCAGCTTGGGCTGAACACATGGTGTTATTGCGTTCAGGCTTTAGTGGGCGATATTTGGAAGGTGCGCTGATTGCAGCAAATATTCCCTATCGCTTCATTGGTGGTGTGAAACTACTTGAGTCGGCGCATGTTAAAGATGTTTTGAGTTTATTACGCGTTAGTGTTAATCCACAGGATGATTTGGCTTGGATGCGTTTTCTCACGCTTTGGGATGGGGTAGGGGATGTCGGTGCAAGTAAGTTAGCACAAGAATTGATTCAGCTACCTGATATAGAGGAGCGTTGTCAGCGTTTAGAACGACATGGCAAAGTACCACAACAAGCCATTTTGATCTTGATGCAACTGGATGTGTTACAACAGCATGTCGAAGCTTGTATTGGCTTGGCCTTGGATGCATTGGCTGAGCAATTGGAAAATAATTATAAAACCAAAGATTGGTCTCGTCGTGTTAAAGACTTTGACTTGGTCAAACAATTGGCGCGTAAACATAGTGCTTTAGGTGAATTTTTAGAAGAGTATGTACTTGATCCAATTTCTATTTCGGAAATTGATAAAACACCTGATCAAGACCTTGTCACACTGATTACCATTCATTCAGCCAAAGGTGCGGAGCAGAAAGTTTGCTATGTTCCTCATGTCTCTCCAAATCAGTACCCACATGCCAGAGCGCAAGGTGATTTTGATGACGTAGAGGAGGAGCGGCGCGTCCTTTATGTTGCATTAACTCGCGCTGAAAATGAATTAATTTTGACCAAGCAGAATCTGAATTTATGGTCACAGGATCAATACGATGAGTTAGGGCGAAAAATAGAAAGTTATTTTTTAAATAATTTGCCTCAGCATTTGGTTGATGTTCAGATTCATCGAGATATTCCTCGAGCTTATGGACAAGCCAATCGTTCTCGTTCGATGACAATCAATTTAGGTTTTGGGATAGATTTCGATTAAACTAGCTCAATTCAATCGTTGTTGATTCACTGACGAGTTCGTGAATCCTTTTTAGGTTTTAGTATGAAAATTTTAGTTCGTAATTTAGATCGTAGCGTGACCGAAGCAGAAGTGCTCGACTTATTTAAGACCTATGGGAAAGTTGATTCTTGCGTTGTCGTAAAAGATGCTGATACGGGTAAGTCTAAAGGTTTTGGCTTTGTTGAAATGTCGAATCCGCGTGAGGCGGTTAAGGCTGTAAAAGGTTTAAATACTTTGAAAGTTAAAGGCGCTGGTATCCGTGTAAAAATTGCGGAAGATAAAGCCTAATTTTTTATGTTAAAGCAATATCAAGCTTTATCGATAGTTGCGCCAAATGGTGGGCGAATTGCACAAGGTTTAAAGACGCTTGAAATTCGCTCATGGCAACCTGAGTATCTGCCGCTTAAAAATCTTGTGATTGTAGAAAATCAGAGTTTCTTGCTCGCAGATGGTGAAGAGGAAATCGGTCGAGCTGTTGCTTTGGTGGATATTGAGTCCGTACATCTTTGGACAAAAGATGAAGTGAATGCAGCATGTGCTTCATCTTGGGCAGTGGGATATTTTGCTTGGGTGATCAGCAATGTACGACCATTTTCACAGCCAATCGAAACCATAGCGAAAAGAAAACTTTATCGTCTTGAATTGAAGCTCTAAGTGCTATTTGTTTCATCGTTAATTCGCTTTACAATCAATCATGATTTAAATGAAATGAAAAAAGGGATTTGTTATGTCTCGTGTTGCTCGCTACCATGCCGATCGTACCAATCAAAAACTCTATTTTGCTCGACTCGCATGTCAACAAGCCGAGCAGACTGAGCATATTCAACAGGCTCAAGCATACCGTGAAGCCTCTGTATTTCATTTGCATGGTGCAATCTTAGCGTTCTTGCAGGAGTTAGTTCGTTATTACCGCTTAAATGACTTACAACCGACGTTTAAATCGGTTGAAGAGCATATGGCAGATAAAGGACAGGTTTCGCCTGAAATCGTTGTTTTACAGCAGTTAGCGAAAGATGGATTTGTGGCAGAGTTGAAACGCGCTTATCGTATGTGTCAATATGCACCTGAGCCGACTGCACCTGAACCAGAAAGTGAAACTTCTTCAAATCTCATTATTAAGGTTACTCAGAGTCCACAAGCGTGGTTGCCAGATGCCAAAATTCTACGTGAATGGCATCGTGAATTGAGCCATCTGATTGATGGTTTCCGTAATGAAATGGTCGAGTTCTAAGTTGAACAATTCAACGACTTGAAATTTAAGCAAGCAGTACACATATAAATAAGACGTGAGATCGCAAAGTACAAACGTGCTTTGCCACCATGTTGAAACATGGAGAGAATATATGTCAATGCAACAGTTAAAAGAATTGTTTGGTAATCAAGAAGCCGTTTTGGAGCTTGTTCAACTCGAAGGTGGTGAGCTTGCTTTGCGTAATGCTGACTCTGAAAAAGAGCCATTGGTGAAAATTCAGTTTAGCGATGAAGTTAAAGAAATCTTAGGAGATCAAACTCCATCAGTTGCTCAGCATATGATTCAGGCTGCTTTATTTGGTTTGTTGGAAAAACAAATGAATCAATGGCAAGCAGAAGTGCTGGATGAGCAGCCAGCTCACTTAAGTTAATTGCATAAAAAAAGCGTACATAAGGTACGCTTTTTTATTATTCTGAAACTGTTTAATGTACTGGCGACTGGTGCGCAAGTTCGATCTGATTCAAAATATGATGACTCATATTCTTCGCCATTTCTTCTTTTGCATAGAACACTTCACCAATATTTTCTTCTCTGATGACAGCTGCTTCTTCCTTACTTTCAGCGCAAATCAGTACTTGGATTTCTGGATTTAGCTGTTTAGAAATATCGACAATACGATGAATATCCAAAATATCCATAGGTGAGATCACCAGTAAGCGGGCATGTTGAATATGTGCCTGAATCAAAACATTCGGTTCAGTCGCTTCACCGCTGACCGCAGCAATGCCTTGCGTACGTAATTTTTCAACAATCTCACGGTTTTCCTCAGCAATAACCACTTTGATGTTTTGTTCCATGAGGTTCTCGCTGATTCGTCGGCCAACACCGCCGTAACCAATAATGACCACTTGATCGCGTAGATATTCTTGATCAACTTCATCTGGAAGCATGGCAAGTGGGTCACCACTACGTTCCAGTAGGCGCGCCAAATGAGAGCGTTCGCGAATCCAGCGTTGAACAGGTTCGATTGCTGAGAAAATAAAAGAGTTAAGCGTAATAGAAAATAATGCGCCTGCGAGAATCAGATTTTGCGCTTCAGGTGTGAGTAATCCAAGAGCTAAACCTAGTGTCGCTAAAATGAAAGAGAATTCTCCGATTTGTGCCAAACTTGCACCAACAGTCAAGGCTGTATTGATTGGATAACGGAAGAATAAAACTAACGCCATGGCAGCTAATGTTTTACCAACCATGATGATTGCCACGACAGCTAAGATATGGAGTGGCTCTTCGACCAATATTCTTGGATCAAACAGCATACCGACTGAAACGAAGAATAAGATTGCAAAGATTTCACGTAACGGTAGGGTCTCCTCTTCGGCACGATGGCTAAAGTCAGACTCTTTTACCACCATTCCAGCAAAGAACGCGCCAAGCGCCATAGAAACGCCAAATACAGCGTATGAGCCATAGGCAATCGATACGGCGGCAGCAACGACTGTGAGTGTGAAAAGCTCACGAGAACCTAAACGAGCGACAAATTGCATGATCATTGGCACAAGTCGTTTACCAATAATGAGCATAAAGGCGATAAAGCCTGTTACTTTAAGTAGCGTCAGTCCAATGGTGATCCAGATACTTTGTGAGGTATCTGTGCCAGGGAGGGCATGACCACCGAGCAATACTGCGGTGGCAGGAAGTAAAACTAGCGCCAAGACCATGACAAGATCTTCAACCAGTAGCCAACCGACAGCAATTTTGCCGTTCACGGAGTCAAGTAAACCGCGATCGCCGAGCGCTTTAAGTAATACGACGGTACTGGCACATGACAGACTTAAACCAAAGATTAAGGCTGAACCAAAACTCCATCCCCAGAACATCGAAACGGCCATACCCAGTAGTGTCGCAACAGCAATTTGTAGAATCGCACCCGGTAAAGCAATACGGCGAACTTGGAGTAGGTCGCTCAGGGAGAAATGCATACCTACGCCAAACATCAAAAACATCACACCCAGTTCAGCAAGCTGATTGGCAAGTTGAATATCACCGACCACCCCCGGTGTGTTTGGGCTAATAATAATGCCCGCAATTAAATAGCCGATTAAAGGAGGTAAACGTAGACGTGCTGCGATATAGCCAAAAATGAGGGCCATACCAAAACCAACAGCAAGTAATATAATTAAATTAACATCATGTGGCATTGAAGCTCCTTAATCGTTGCGGTTAAGGTCAAAGTAAATAAGCATAAAAAATGCCAAAGTGGATAGATTAAAATTTTAACAACTAAAATCGGATTTGTTGATGATATTTTTTTTAATCATCAAAAAAAATTATGTAAATCTTTTATAGTGGGTTTGAGTTTTCTATCGGGCAAAAAAAACGACCTCAAAAGAAGTCGTTTTTTTAAAGAACTAAAATTATTTAATTTTAGCTTCTTTGAAAATTACGTGTTGACGGATTTTTGGATCAAATTTTTTGATTTCCATTTTTTCCGGCATAGTACGTTTGTTCTTAGTAGTGGTATAGAAGTAACCAGTACCAGCTGTAGAAACGAGGCGAATCTTATCACGCATTGTTCAGACTCCTTAGATCTTTTGACCTTGAGCACGGAGATCAGCAACAACTTTCTCGATACCCAATTTATCAATAATACGCATACCTTTAGTGGTTAAACGAAGACGTACAAAACGCTTTTCGCTTTCTAACCAAAAACGGTGGTGGTGCAGGTTCGGCTCGAACCGGCGTTTGGTTTTGTTGTTTGCGTGCGATACGTTGTTACCAACGATAGGACGCTTGCCGGTAACTTGGCAAACCTTAGACATGGTGAACTCCATTGCTAGTTCATATAGCACTGATTCGTGCAACTAGCCATTCAAGTAAACGGATGAAATCATTCAAGGGGCGTTTTATACCAAAAATACGATTAAAAGACAAGCGAATTTGGTAAAAACAGGGCATGATCTAGTGTGATAGATCATGCCTTGATCAGCTTAGCGGAATAGTGTTTTTAAAAGCACTTTATGCATCGCTTTATTATACGGCGGAAGGATGAATTTTAAACTGTAAAGTTTAGGACTTACAGGATTTGACATCATTGAGCGTTCGTGTGAGAAGCTAAAGAAACCTTCTTTGCCGTGATATTTACCCATTCCAGATGCACCGATACCGCCAAATGGAAGATCATCTTGCGCAACGTGGGTCAATGTTTGGTTAATCCCGAAGTGACCTGAATGAGTGCGGCTTGCAACATATTCTGCACGTGCGCTGTCGATATCAAAATAATAGAATGCTAATGGACGAGGACGACTATTGATGAATTGAATTGCATCTTCGATATGTTCGTATTCTAAAATTGGCAGAATAGGACCGAAGATTTCATTCTTCATGATTTCCATGTCAGTCGTTACATCTGTTAATAAGGTTGGGGCAATCTTACGAACGTCAGTCAATGACTCTTTTTTGTTATTTAGCTCAACAATATTTGCACCTTGAGCTTGAGCGTCCTCTAAATAACCTTGTAAGCGATTGTACTGCTTGTCATTAACAATAGAAGTGTAGTCTTTATTATCACGTAGCGTTGGGTACATCGTATTCACAAAGTCATTATAGTGCTTAGTGAACTCAGCAGTTTTACCTTTAGGTAGGAACATATAGTCAGGTGCAACGCATGTTTGACCTGCATTCCAGAGTTTACCTACAGCGATACGTTGTGCAACATCACGAATGTTCATTGCAGAATGAACGAGAGCAGGTGATTTTCCACCTAGTTCTAAAATGACAGGAACAAGGTTTTGAGCAGCAGCGGCCATCACTGTTTTACCAACAGAGGTAGAGCCTGTGAAAATCATTTTATCGAAAGCAAGATGGCTAAATGCGTCTGAAATTGCACCACCACCATTTACAACGGCAACGAGTTCTTGAGGAAATGCTTCAGAAAGTGCATTTTCAAGTACATAACCAAAGTTCGATGATGCACTTGAGATTTTAATCATGGCATGGTTACCTGCAGCCAATGCACAAATCAATGGGCCAACAGAAAGCAACAATGGATAATTCCAAGGTGCAATCACACCAATAACACCAAGTGGTTGATATTCTACCCAGCCTTTTGCTGGTTGGTGTAACATGCTGATATGGCGTTTAGATGGTTTCATCCATTCGGTTAAGTTCTTGCTATAGTATTTGATATGCTCTAAACAAGTAAGAACTTCACCAATTTTGGTTTCCATCACTGCACGATTGCCATAATCTTGACTAATTGCGTTAGCAAATTGATCTTGATACTTTACCAAGATATTTTTAAGTCGAGCTAAGCGTTCAATACGTTCTTTTGCGCTCGGTACAGGATGGCGTTGGTAAGCCGCTTTTTGCTGCTCAAGCAAATCATGTAGCCGTTTCACATCAACATGAGGTGTCATAGCGGTTGTTTTTGTTTGACTGTTCATAGGAGTGGACCAAAAGAAAGCTTATTATTTTTTAATTTTTAGAGTAAATACTCTAAAGTGTCAAGTCGCTTTATAGGTTTGTTTTATAACCTATTGATAATGTTATAGATGGTTAATTCAATGTCACAAGCTAAGCCAAACAAAACAAAAGATAGAATTTTGCAGATCAGTTTGCAGTTGTTTAATGAGCGAGGTGAACGCTCAGTCACGACAAATCATATTGCTGCTGAGTTAGGTATTAGCCCTGGCAATTTGTATTATCACTTTCGTAACAAGCAAGAAATTATTAAAGAGTTGGCGCAGCAGTATCAGGCGGAAACACTGGAAATGCTGGCATTACCTACTGATCGCCCATTGAATGCCAACGATAAAATTAGTTATTTCCAAGTATTGAGTAATCAATTATGGGCTTATCGTTTTATTCATCGTGATGTTTATCATCTAGTTGAAAATAATGAAGACTTTAGAAAAATTTACCCACGTTTTGCTGGGCAAGTGATGCAACAAGGTCAACGGATTTATCGTGCTTTCGTTGATGCGGGTTTGATGAAAATGACAGATTCTGAAATCGAAGCATTGATCATCAACTTGTGGATCGTCTTAACCAACTGGACTAACTTTTTGTATATGTCAGGTCATATTAGCGATAATAATCGCTTAGAGGAAAAGTGGGTTTGGCAGGCGTTGCGTCAAATGGTGTTCTTAGAGGGTCCATATTTGATGGGTGAAAGCCGTCAAACTTATGAGCAATTATTGAAGTCGCTTGGCCCATCAGAGTTATTTGCAAGCTTATCTAATCTTAAAAATGACGACGAGTAGTCCTTAGCTATTTAGTCTGAGGCAAAAAAGGGCTAGAATGCTCGGCTTGATTTTAATTTGATTTGAATAAGTGATATTAACCACATGAACACGACTACTGCCAATACAGCACGATTACTGATTACTTGTGAAGACAAGCCGGGGATCGTGCAAGCTGTATCGAGCTTTTTGTATCATCAGGGAGCAAACATTACCGCACTTGATCAATACGCGACAGAAGCTCAAGGCGGACGTTACTTCATGCGTGTTGAATTTGAACTTGATCATTTGCAGTCTCGTAAAGAAGCGTTGATGCAAACATTTGCCGCAAATGTTGCTGAACGTTATGAAATGCAGTGGAAATTGACTTTCGTCAATGAACTGAAAAAAGTCGGTATTTTGGTTTCTAAAGTCGATCATGCACTTTTAGAGCTGTTATGGCGTCACGCGCGTGGTTCATTGCCATGTGAGATTACACAGGTTGTTTCTAATCATCCTGATTTACGTGAAGCGGTTGAGAATTTTGGTATTCCGTTCCATGTTGTACCTGTGAATAAAGACAACAAAGTCGAAGCTTATGCACAAATCAATGACATGATGCAAGGTAATGATTTGTTGATCCTTGCGCGTTATATGCAAATTCTAAGTGAAGATTTTGTTTCGCAATGGGAAATGAAGATTATTAATATTCACCATTCATTCTTGCCTGCTTTTGTTGGTGCAAATCCTTATAAGCAAGCTTATGAAAAAGGTGTGAAGCTGATTGGTGCAACTGCACATTATGTCACTGCTGATCTAGATCAAGGCCCAATTATTGAGCAGGACGTTGAGCGCGTAAGCCATGATTATAACGTCGAGCAATTACGTGAGCTTGGTGAAGATGTTGAGCGTAATGTGTTAGCACGCGCTGTGAAATGGCATTTAGAAGACCGTATTATTGTTGATGGCAATAAAACAGTAGTTTTCTAACGAGTAAATACTCGATAAAAAAGCATGCTAAATCAGCATGCTTTTTTTATGCTATTATTGTTATGTTATAACATTTGTTTGTGCTGAGTGTGGTTTGAGCAATAAATTTAGTCACCATCACAAAAAATAGTTGCAAATGAAAACACTTCTCATTTATTATTACGGCACTTTCATTGTTCTATCCGATGAGTGAAATCGTTTTTTACTTTATAGGAACGTCACCATCTATATAGGTACTTAGATTCTTATGAGTCAATCTCCTGCGACATTCAACACACCACACTCGATGAAAAAGAAAATCATCACTGCCCTTGTTGCGGTTGTGATTGGACATGTAGGAGTTTTGTGGGCTGTTAGCCACATGAAGCCGATTGAGCTAAAACCAATCGAGAAAGAGCCGTTAAAGGTTAAATTCGTCAAGATTAAAGAACCACCTAAAGAAGCACCTCCAAAACCAAAGGAACAGCCTAAACCTGAGCCTAAAAAGGAAGTGAAAGAAGTTAAGGTGGTTGAGAAGCCATTGCCGCCACCTAAGAAAGTTGAAAAGGTGCAGCAAGTTAAAACTGAAATACCAAAGCAAGTGGTTCAAAAGACTGAGCCAAAGATTGAAACTAAGGTAACGACGACAGTTGTAACTGAAAAAGTTGTTGAAAAACCTCAGCCTGAACCAGTGGTTCAAAAGCCACAACCTGCTGCAGATCCATCACCTAAACGTGTTTCTATTGGTGGTTCTGGTATTCAATGGAGTCGTTCTCCAAAGTTATCGTTTACGCCAAAAGATTTAGAAAATCAAACACGCTTAATCACTGTTTATATTGAGGCAGATGAAAAGGGTCGGGTAACTATTGCACGTATTACGCGTAGTAGTGGTTTACCTACTTTAGATGAAAAAGCTTTACGTGCCGTAAAAGGTGCAAAATTTAAACCTTATAAGGAAGATGGTATTGCTTATCCGATTCGTACAGAGCAACCATTTGAGTTTAATCCTTGAATTTGAGTCCTTGAGACAGATTAGATCAGGAGTTCGTATATGAACTTTTCAGTTTATTGGCAACACGCAGATGCAGTAAGTAAAACGCTGTATTTCATCCTTCTAGCAATGTCGATTGCGACATGGACAATTTTTGTTCTGCGCTTATTAGGAACTCGCCAATTAAAACAACAGGCTTATGCTCAACTTGCTCAAGCTTTGGCTGGATTAAAAGCTAAGTTGCAGCCGTTGACTTTTGAGCAGCGTAAAGCAGTTGCTGAACAAGCACTTCTTCGTCAAATCTCTGCTGAAAAATCTCAAGCAGAAAAAGGTGTTTCGGTTCTTGGAACAATTGCCTCGCTTGCACCATTTGTCGGGTTGTTTGGTACAGTTTGGGGTATTTTCCATGCCCTTGTCGCTGTAGGTACGAGTGGTCAGGCAGGTTTAGCTCAAGTTGCAACACCTGTTGGTGAAGCATTGATCATGACGGGTTTAGGTTTGTCGGTTGCGATTCCAGCAGTATTGGCTTACAACATTTGTGTACGTTTCAATCGTGGTTTAGCGCATGACTTGCAAGACCAAGCACATAGCTTGTTAATTGATACTATGTTGCAGCAAGAAACAACGGCAAAGACAGAAACTAAAGCAACTCAACAAAGTTTAGTTGGAGGTCAAGCTTAAAATGGGCTTTCAATTGGGTGAAGACCACGACAGTGGCATGAATGAGATGAATCTCATTCCTCTGATCGACATTATGTTGGTATTGATGATTATCTTTTTAGTCACAGCAACGGTTGCTAACCCATCAATTCCATTAAGTTTGCCAAAAACCACTGCTGAAATTGTTGATCCACCACCAAAAGCGATTACGATTAGTATTAATCAAAATGGTGAGGTTGCTTGGGATGCGAAGATTATTAGCTTAGAAGAGCTAGAAAAGCGTTTTCAAGAAGCGGGTCAAGCAGAGAATAAGCCGACTGTGCAATTACGTGCAGATAAAGAATCAAAATATGATACGGTTGCACAAGTGATGTCTCGCGCCAGTGAAGCTGGTTTAAGTGATATTGCTTTTGTTAGTGAAAACTAACATTAAGAAATACAAAGGAAAAGCAACTCGATGCGAGTTGCTTTTTTTATGCTTAATCTGCTTTGAGTAGATCAAGGTATTTAGAGCGCAATTTTGAAAGCTTTGGTGGAATGCTGAAGTTACAGTAACCTTGTGAAGGATTCCGCGCATAAAAGTTTTGGTGATATTCTTCAGCAGGGTAGAAGGTTGGTACAGGGCTAAGTTCCGTTACGATATTGAGCCCTTCATCTTCTAAGCTGTGAATGATTTGCTCAGCTTGTTGCTTTTGTTCTTCATTGAAGTAATAAACAACTGATCGATATTGGGTACCAATATCATTGCCTTGGCGGTTTAGTGTTGTTGGATCATGTGTTGTAAAAAATACATTCAACAGTTGAGTGTAACTAATCTGCTGCTCATCAAAATCAATTAAGACAACCTCAGCATGTTGAGTGGTACCTTGGCAAACTTGTTCATAGGTCGGGTTTTGATTAATGCCACCAGCATAACCGCTTACGACTTTTTCAACGCCTTTAAGTTGTAGAAATACAGCCTCTACACACCAAAAACAACCACCACCAAATAATGCTTGTTGCATAAAACTCCCCAATTTTTAATTTTAAGAATACCAATAAAGTAAACGAAGTCCTCAAAAAGTAAAAGCCCGTGTTTGAAACGAGCTTTTACTTTTATGAAGAAATTAAGGCAAAGGCTGAATGACGGTCACAAAAGTGACTAAAACACGACCTGAAGCATCAAGGAATTTCAGTTCATGACCTTTAAGCTCATAATTTGTCGTACTTGCTAAAGCATTTGCATACTGGCGAGAAAGCGTACTGTTATCATTACCGATACATGCCATCATGGTTGATGCAATTGGCCCTAGACGTAAGATAGAGCCTTGACTTTCAAAGCTACCACGGATTTGGTTACAACCATCTGCACCAAAGAAACGTTTTTCTTTTGCATCAAATTGAATAGCAGGCCGTTTACTTGAAAGATCATTACTTTTTACTTCAACGCCATTAATCTGTGTTGCAATCCAAGTACGATTGTACAGATCAATACTTTCTTTTTGAGACGCTTGTGGTGAGGTCTGAAGGGAATCGGTTGTCGCACAACCTGTCATGACAACTGCAACCGCTAAAGTACAAGATGTTAATAATGTTTTTAACATAAGATTTAAAATCCAAATTGTTGTGTTTCTATGATTATTATTTAAATAAAAAAGCATGAACACGAGTAGAGCTTTCAGTATCCTTTTGTAAAATTTAAGATGATTTTAATAAAATTAGTTGAAAAATCACTCAGTTTTTGGCAATCCAACACGAATCGTTTTTGAAAAATATTCACTACTTTGATTGGACTGCTGATCATATTTTTCTGCACGGGGATTGATATGCGCTAAGCGATACCATTCTTTCATACTCACACTTTGATTAAGTGCCTGAAGGTCGTATAGATAATTAGGTAAATAACCCGAAGCAAGGAGGCGATAGTCTTTTGGTAGACGTTGAGGATTAATGGCTTGTACCATGTCGAAAACAAGCGTTGTACAGTTACTGGTTAGGGTGTTGTACCATTTCGCTTCTGCTCGTAACTCATCGGCTTGGTGTAAATACTCAATAAATAATGCTTTGCGTTCTGTTGCAGGCATTTTTATTGGAAATAAATAGACTTGTTCATGGCGAATATTGCTACGTGTATAGACGATATCTTTTTCGTCCGATGCAACTAAGCTAAGTTCATACTTTCGAAAAAAGCCACCGATTGCCGAAAACGCTTCACCTTTTTCTTTACGTATCTCAATAGAAAACACTAATGGTTTTTGATCCGAAAAATCAAAACTGACCAACGTGTGTGCAATTTGTGGTCCCATCCAGTAGGAGGTAATTACATTCACACCTGTGATTTTATTTAAATCAACAGTACGATCTTCCCAGCGGATGTCATAGCTGCCATCGGCATGCCAGTTAAAATTGCGGACATTGTGAAGTGTTACTGTATCGCCATGCTTTTCATAACTGAGTTGTTCTGCAACTTCTGGATCCCAGTCTCGATCTTGTCTTGCATCTAAAGAAAAATACCAAATCAATGCAAGAGCAAAAGCACAGCAATAAATAATGATATCAGTACGCCGGCTAATCAGGTGTCCACTGACGTAAACACCAATCAGGCTGAGTGCAAATAAGCTCCAAAGAATAATCGTAATACGGCTGAGAAGAGCGCCAAGAGGTTGTTGAATCCACAGAGCAAGACATAGCCAAAAGCTTGAAAGGACCACGAACAAGGTAAATAGACTATGTAAAAGCCCGATACCTAAAGCAATAAAAAACTCTCGTGATCCAATGTTATGCATGGTGTTACGCGATCCATTTTTATTTTTGGTAGGTCGCAAACTCAAAGCTTATATTCGATTTTTCATCAATCTGCTGTTCTGAGTTTACTTTCTTGAAATCCTCAGAGATTTGCGGGTAATGCGCATCGCCTTGTACATCTAGGTCAACATGCGTTAATTCAAGTCGATCTGCAATCGCAAGGGTTTGTGTGAAAATCTCTCCACCACCAATAATAAATAATGACGCTTTCTCTGCGTGTTGTGCGTCTGTAAGTGCACCATTCATTGCATCTTCGATTGTATGTGCAACTTTAACACCATCAAACTGCCATTCGGTGTCACGAGTAATCACCCAATTTACACGATTCGGCAGAGCACGTCCCATTGATTCGAGAGTTTTACGACCCATGATTACTACGCCACCTTGGGTAATGGCTTTGAAGTGTTTTAAGTCAGCAGAGATATGCCACGGCAATGCATTTCCCTTGCCGATACAGCGATTTTTATCCATTGCAACTACGTGAACAACTTCAGTGCCTTGCCATGTCATATGTTTTCTCTCTAATCTACTTAAACTGCAACAGGTGCTTTGATCGCTGGGTGTGATTCATATCCTACGATTTCAATATCTTCAAATTTAAAGTCGAAAATATCAGTGATCTCAGGATTTAATTTTAATTGACACAACGGTAGCGGCTCACGGCTAAGTTGTAATTGTGCCTGTTCAAAATGGTTGGCATATAAATGTGTATCGCCACCTGTCCAGACAAAGTCACCAACACCCAAACCACATACTTGCGCAATCATATGCGTAAGTAGGGCATAACTCGCAATATTAAATGGAACACCTAGGAATACATCAGCACTGCGTTGATACAATTGGCATGAGAGTTTATTGTCTTGTACGAAGAATTGGAACAACGTATGGCAAGGCGGTAATGCCACTTTACCTGCTTCATTTGGGTTCCAACCAGAAACGATTAGACGACGTGAATTGGGATTGGTCTTGATTTCATTGACAAGCCATTTGATTTGATCGAAGCCATTTTGTTGATAGCTGCCGTCTTCATTTTGTGTCGCGCCAAAATTACGCCATTGATGGCCATACACAGGTCCAAGTTCGCCTTCAGGGCGACCAAAGCGAGCAGTTTGTTCTGCTGTAGACCATTCATCCCAAATCGTCACTTTATTGTCTTTTAAGTATTGAACATTGGTATCACCTTTAAGAAACCAAAGTAGTTCAATGACGATTGAGCGGAAATGTACTTTTTTTGTGGTGAGTAGTGGGAAGCCGTTAGATAAATCAAAACGCATTTGATGACCAAATACTGAACGTGTTCCTGTACCAGTACGGTCGCCTTTGTTGCCGCCGTTGTCTAGGATATGTTGTAAAAGGTCTAAGTAAGTGCGCATCGTGATTCCTAATCGCAAATTTTTATCGGGCTAATCTTATCAGAATTTATGTGATAAATAATGTGGCAATTGAGCGACACTAACTGTCGTAGCACAGACTTTGTTCTCTATTTTAGTTTAGCTAGTTGTTTTATATTAAGTTCTATAAATAAGTACATGGACAACCAACAAAATGAATCTTCAACCTGAGAATTTACCGGCTACTTTACGTCCATATCTAGAAAAAATTACAGCCACAATTTTGCCAACGGTATCCCTACAGCTCAGTCCAAACGATGCTTTGACTGTATGGCAAAGTAAGATTGGGGGAAAACCGTATTTACCTTTGGATACTACTTATCCTATCGACTCGAATGGCAATCCACTGGCGTTATTGGCACAGTTTAATTTTGCTGAAATTCCGAACTTACCTAATTTCCCAAGTCAGGGCATTTTACAGTTTTATATTGCGACTGATGATTTGTATGGGATGAACTTTGATGATCAGCAACAGCAGTCTGGTTTTAAGGTTTTATATTTTGATCAGGTGATTGAAGATGTGAAACAATTAAAGCAAGATTTTTCTGATATCAAGTTGAGCGAAGCTGATTATTTGCCTTTTGCAGGACAATACTCGATTGAATTCCAGCGTACTGAGCAATTAATTAGTCTTGAGGATTTTGCTTTTGGAAAGAAAGTCTTGGGTGTTGATGAGCTTTACGATTTTGAAGAGCAATTTGAAGGTGGCGATTTCGAAGATGATTTTATTGAACCCTATAATGAGTTTGTTTCCGCAACTGGCCATCGTTTAGGGGGGTATCCTTATTTTACCCAAACAGATCCACGTCACTATAATGAAAAGGTGCAAGATTATATTTTACTTTTCCAATTGGATACGGATGATGCTGAAAACGAGATTATGTGGGGCGATTCGGGGGTAGGGAATTTCTTTATTCACCCAGAGGATCTAAAGAAGCGAGATTTTTCCAAAGTTTTATATAATTGGGATTGTTGTTAATTTTCAATAAAAAAGCGGATGAAATGATCATCCGCTTTTTGAGACTAAACTCAGATTTTTATTCAGTCACAAATGTTACTTTGCCATCAGTTAAAGATTTAACGCGTGCTAAAGATTCAACGCGGTAACCTTTTTCAAGTAATACATCGCGACCTGGTTGGAACGATTTTTCAATCACAATACCAACACCAACCACTTCAGCTTGAGCTTGATGAATCAAGTCAATTAAGCCTAAAGCAGCTTGACCATTTGCTAAGAAGTCATCAATCACAAGTGCTTTGTCGCTTGAGTTGATATGCTTGTTAGAAATTGCAATCGTACTTTCAGTTTGTTTAGTAAACGAGAACACTTTAGAACGGTAAAGATCATCTTTCAGTGTCAATGACTGATATTTACGAGCAAAAATTACAGGAACACCAAGCTCTAAACCAGCCATAATTGCTGGAGCGATGCCTGAAGCTTCGATTGTAATAATTTTAGTGATCCCTGCATCCTTAAAGCGAGCAGCAAATTCTTTGCCGATCTGTTGCATTAATACAGGGTCAATTTGGTGGTTTAGGAAAGCATCAACTTTTAAAACCTGATCTGATAGAACGATACCTTCATTTAAGATTTTCTGTTCTAAAGCGTACACGGGAGAATCCTCTAATCGGATGCTTGTTTAAGCAAAGGCATATTTTAAAAAGCATCCGAAAAATTGCAAGCCAAAATTGACCAGATGCTTAGTTTGTTTTGCCTGAATAGCCAGTCAATAATAAACCATATGAAGATTTACCATCATTATGTGTCACTTTGACGGGTAAATAATCAAGTTTTGGCGCTAACCAGAAAATTGTATTACGCTCAGGTTTGTCGTGTAAAAGAACAACTTTAATGGTGTTAAATGTCCCATAACTAGTTTTAACGTTCTCAGTGCCTTGTTTGACGAAACGACGCTCGTCTACTGCTTTCGCATCCGCAATAAAATAGCGGGTTTGCAGCGTATTTCCATTTTTCAAATCTTCACGAACTTGTAGCTCTGCATTAAGCTCATCCAAAACACCAGCTTGCCAAGCAAATGAACGTTTCTGATCATCTTTTTGCGTACTAATTGTTTTATTGCTTGGATTGAAGTTGATATTCATCGTGTTGTTGTGAATTAAGATTTTGCTACTACGTGTAAATTTCTGCGACGTAATTTTGTTATTGGCAAAATTAAATTGGCTGGTTTCTGTTGCCGAGGCAATACCACCTGCTTTTGCAGCAAACTTGTATGTCCAATTATTTCCTTGCTGAGAAAGCGTACGTGTCGCTGAACCTAGGTTTTTATTGTTATAGCTAAATTGGTAGCTCGCTTGGAACGGCGCCATTGCAAATGCATGACTAGATAAACTTGCACATAAAATTACAGCAGAAGTCGCTGTAGTAATACCTAGAGCTTTTGATAAATTCTTTGTCATAACACTATATCCTTTGAACGACCATTCAAATAAATCATTCATTTATCATTACGATTATTAGTTATTATGCCTGTAGATTATGAAGAAAAGATCAGGTTTTTTACTAAGCGCTTGTTAATTTTTCGTATAAATCATGAAGATGATGAGCTGAGTGGCATCAATTGGAAACTTAAAAGCCACTCAAAACTTGGAAAATTATTTTTTGGGGTCTTTTTGCTGAATTGGGGTGACAACGGTGTCATCTAATTCATCATCGTCATACTCATGATTTGAGGGGGACAAAATAGCCGCAAGGTTGACATTCCCCCAAACGATTAATTCAGCAGGGCGTACTCGGGCACGATTAACATGAACTTTGCTTAAAGTCTCAATAATGCTTGGTTTCTTGCTAAACCAGCGATTGAGATCAAGATAGAGCAATTCATCTTTTACTGTGACAACTTCAAAATGTTCTAGAATTTTGCCTAAAGGATCTTCATCTTTAAACTTTTGAAAATACCAAATCGCAATATAAAAGCCCCATTTTTGAAAAATGTTTTTGAATTCAGCTTCGATGACTTGGGTGTTGCTGATTTGTTCAAAGACCATCAATTGCACATCTTTGTTCATTTCCATCTGAAGAAGTTTTAAATCAACAGATAAAGTGGTGTGTAAACCTTTTACATCAATTGTAGCGTAAAGGCGTAGCCAGCCATCATAAAGGTCTGCATGTAGATCTTTGATGATCTCAACTTTCTCAACGACATAGCGTTCCATCGTTGCGTTCACAAAAACTTGTGAAAGCGAAAATTCTCTTTCTTCTTCGATGAATTCTTCTGCTTTTAGGTAAACTTTTCGTAGACGTTTAACAACAGATGAAATTAGCGTTTGCATAAAAGTTGTTCCAGAAAGTGAAGTGTTTTAGATAACGGCGTCACGATCTTTGTATTCACTAAAAAATAAAAATAAATTTCTGACTTGCAGTGTAGCAAAATTAATTGCTACATTTTCATAAAATGATGGTATGGACACACTGTAAATATAAGTGGATCACATTTTTGTAATTTTTTGAATATTGGTTTGGTTTTTATACGGTTGCCACCGTTGGGGAAGGGACATTTTTGTCGCTTAAATCGCATGTGGAATAAAATAAATTTTCGTTCTGAACTATCTCCTCATTGGTGGCAAGATCCAATCTTTGTAGGAGCTGTTACGGTTGCAATGCTGCTGCATGGAGCTGTGCTTGCGATTCAGTTTGGTATGCCATCGCCGTCTGATACCTCGACTAAAGAAATTGCAGTCACCGTCCGTACAAGTCAAGACAAAGTGAAAGATGCTGATTTTCTTGCACAAGCCGATCAAAAAGGTTCGGGTGATTTCCGTGAAGCACATCGGATGTCGAGTGATATGCCTTCACCGATGCAAGCAGATGCGACTACAGGTGAGACTGAACTAGAAAGTTTGGAAAAGATACAGCAGAAACGTGAATTAAAATTTGAAGAAAAAGTTTTAATGACTGTGCTCAGTTGGCAAAAGCAGTCAGAAGAAACTGAACGTAAAAAAGCTTTGGATGATTTACAAAGCCAGTTCCAAGCAAAAGCTGCGATGGTCGCAAGTTTAGAAGCGCAGTATTTACAACGTCAGCAAAATTTTAGCCGTAAGCAACGCATTAAAACAGTGGATGGCATTCAGGCTAAACAAGATGCTTCAGCGGCTTATCTTGATAAATTCCGCCAAAAAGTAGAACTATATGGTAACCGTTATTATCCAGATGAGGCGAAACAGCAACGACTCGCTGGTGAAGTTCGCTTAATGGTGATTCTAAATGCGCAAGGTGGAATTCGAGCGATTCGCTTAATTGAAAGTTCGGGTCATTCTATTTTAGATGAAGCAGCTAAAGCTTCTGTTCGTCGTGGTGCACCGTTTGGACATTTTGATGCCAATATGAAAGACATTTCTGAATTGCGAATTATTCGTACATGGCGTTTTGATCCTGTTGATGCTGAATTTGAAGTACATTAATTTGCTTATTGGAATTTGCTATTGTGAAATTTAGAAATAAAAAGCATTAAAAATCATAAATATAATTTTTAATATTAGTTAGATTAAATTTTAATAATTAAAAAACAATGAATTATTTTTAATTTTATTAACTTGAATTGATAATAAAAATAATTATCATTTGCAATACATTTTTTGTTCAATCTTCTTTGAAATCTGTACATCCTGCTTTTTAGAATTTTTCTTGTGGGGGAGCGAGGTGTGGTGGCTTTCAAATCTTTTGACCTTGCGATAAGGATCTATTGGCATGCATAAACTTCCATCGAGACAAGTATTTAAAACACATCCACTGGTATTGGCTATGGCTGTACTTTTACCGTCAGTTGCTTACGCTGAGTCAAGTACAGAAAGTACTGCTCAGTTGCCAACTATTAAAATACAAGCGGAAAGTGAAAATTTAAAACAAGCATATACAGTAGAAAAATCGTCGACTGCATTACCTTTAAATTTGACTTTAAAAGAAATTCCTCAATCTGTTTCGGTTGTAACCCAACAACGTATGCAAGATCAAGGGCTAACAACTTTAGTTGAGGTCGCTGAAAATGTAACGGGTATTACGGTAAACCGTTATGAAACAAATCGTGGTGGTTTGTATTCGCGTGGTTTTGTTGTTGATAACTATATTATTGATGGAATACCTACAACATATTCCTTACCTTGGTCTTCTGGAGAGATTTTTTCTAGTACGGCAATTTATGATCATATTGAGGTAGTACGTGGAGCAACAGGATTAACGACTGGTGCTGGGAATCCTTCTGCTGCGATAAATATGGCTCGTAAGCGCGCTACGAGTAAAGAGCCTGCTGCAAATATCGAAGTAAGTGGAGGGAGTTGGAATAATTATCGTGTTATGGGTGATATTGCGAATAGTTTGAATGATTCGGGATCACTACGTGGGCGTGCGGTTGCACAATATGAGCAAGGTGACAGTTTTACCGATTTATTGAGTAAAGAGCGTTTAACGCTGTTACTGACAGGAGAGGCTGACTTAACTGAGTCAACTTTACTTTCAGCAGGAGTCAGTTATCAAGAGGATGACCCTCGTGGTCCAATGTGGGGAGGCTTACCTGTTTTCTTTAGTGATGGTTCGCGAACTCATTTATCGAAAAGTGCAACAACAACGCAGGATTGGACACGTTGGAATGTGAAGTACACCAATTGGTTTGCAGATTTAACTCAAAAAATTAATGACGATTGGAATTTGAAGCTTTCTTATGCTCATGGCAAAAGAGAGGCTGAGTCAAAATTATTTTATGTTTCTGGCAATCCTGACAAAACCACAGGTTTAGGTTTATCTGGTTTTGCTGGTTCGTATAAGGTGAATGTCGATCAAGACAATATCACCTTGCAAACAGATGGGGTATTTAATTTGTTTGGTCGCGATCATAAAGCTGTAGTTGGTTATCAATATTCAAATCAAGAGTTTGAAGCATTAGGTCGATCTGGTACAACTGAAGCCGTGGGCAGTATTTATGATTGGAATGCTTCGCTTCCAGAGCCTATTTGGAGTGCATGGACACCTTCAGAAAGTTATACCGTAAAGCAAAATGCGATTTTTGCAGCAACTCAACTATCTTTACTCGATCCGCTAAAGTTAATTATTGGTGGTCGTGTTACAGATTATGAGAAAGATTTAGGTTCAACTGCGAGTAAGATTAAATATGAACACGAATTTATTCCTTATGCTGGATTGATTTATGACATTAATCAGAATTACTCAGCTTATGCTAGCTATACGAGTATTTTCCAGCCGCAAGATCAAAGAGATTTCAATAATAATTATCTTGATCCGATTAAGGGGAATAGTACCGAAATCGGTTTAAAGTCATCTTGGTTTGATAATCGTTTGAATGGCTCTTTAGCTTTATTCGATATTAAACAAGATAACCTCGCACAAGCAGTAGGGCAAATACAAAGACCAAATGGGACTTTAGAAACATATTATAAGGCTGCGAAAGGTGCTGAAAGTAAAGGCTTTGAGCTAGAAGTTAGTGGACAAGTGACTCCAAACTGGAATGTAACCGCTGGTTATAGTCAATATAAAGCAACAGATGTTAATGATGCTGATATTAATACTCAACTTCCTCGTAAATTGATTCAAACTTATACTTCCTATCAACTTCCAGGAAAGTGGAGTGATCTAAGTGTTGGTGGAGGGGTAAATTGGCAAAGTGATACTTATGTGATCGCTAGTAATGCACCAGCAGGAGCAAATCCTAGAATTGAGCAAGGTTCATATGCTTTAGTTAATTTGATGGCAAAATATAAAATTAATAAAGATTTTTCCGCGCAATTGAATGTCAATAATGTATTTGATAAAGGATATTATGGTGTTTTCCCTGCGTATGGACAGATCACCCAAGGTGCACCACGTAATGCAACACTCACTTTACGTTATCAATTTTAAGATCCTGTGAAATAAAAAACGGCTTAATACAAGCCGTTTTTTATTAAATTGTGGATAAGTTTGATCTTATTCACAATTAGATTAGCTATGATAAGCACGCTCTAATTTACAGATTTCAACGCTAAAGTTTTGGTACCATTTTTCTTTTCCCAAGCGCTGTGCGATTTGATGTTCAGTATCGAGATGCCAACGTTGTATATCATTAAGTTCTTTCCAATAAGAAAGCGCGATTTCAAAACCATTTTCACTACACGCTTCAAACTTTATACAATTGTATTCATTTAAAGCTTTATCTCTTAATTTCTGAGCCATCTCTGTGTAATCAGAATCTAATTTTTTGATTTCAGCTTTGAAAATAACGATATACATAGTATTCCTACTAGATCTCATCCGCTTGGTATGGATTTGCAACACCAAGTTTCTTTAAGATTTCGATTTCTAAAGCTTCCATTTCTTCTGCATCAGCTTCACTAGTTTCATGGTCATAACCTAAGAGATGCAAAATACCGTGAACCAATAAATGGGTAAAATGATCAGTTGCTGTTTTTTGCTGTTCAATTGCTTCTTGTAAGACAACAGGAATACAAATCACTAAATCACCCAGTGGTTCAGCATCAAGCAGAGATAACATTTCCTCAGGAATATCACTTGGAAAGGATAATACATTTGTTGGTTTATCTTTTTCACGATACTGCAAGTTGAGCTCATGACTTTCAGCAAGATCAACACAAGCAATGCCGATTTCACAATCCACATCGAAACCAACATGGCGTAATGCAGTTTCGATATTTTTTTTGATTTGACCACGTTTGAGTGGCAGTTCAGATGCTTGAAAGTCCTGTTGTAGACTTAAATTGATTTTCAAAATAGATCCTTAAAATCTTCCCCCTAAAATGCGACTAAAGCATCACCATAAAAGGGGGATTGAGGAGGTTTTCTAAGAGTGTTGAGCATCAGCAGCAGAATCATTTTCTGCAACCAATGCTTCTTGTTTTGCTTTGCGTTCAGCTCGTGCTTCAGCAGACATACGTTGCTGCTCGCTATCCCAGCCTTCATAAGCTTCAACAATTTTTTGAACCAGTTGATGACGTACAACATCTCGGGAATGGAAACGTGTGATATGAATTTCATGTACGTTTTCAAGTACACGTAGCGCATGGGCTAAACCCGATTGTTGTCCGCGAGGTAAATCGACTTGTGTTACATCTCCAGTAATGACCGCACGCGAGCCAAAGCCCAATCGAGTGAGGAACATTTTCATTTGTTCTGGTGTAGTATTTTGTGCTTCATCCAGAATAACGAAAGAATGATTCAACGTACGACCACGCATATAGGCAAGAGGTGCAACCTCGATCACTTGGCGTTCAATCAGTTTTGCAACTTTTTCAAAACCAAGCATTTCGTAGAGTGCATCGTAGAGAGGACGTAAATAAGGGTCAATTTTTTGAGTTAAGTCACCCGGCAAAAAGCCAAGCTTTTCACCCGCTTCAACTGCAGGGCGTACCAGTAGAATACGTTGGATTTCATTGCGTTCTAACATATCGACAGCTGCAGCAACAGCTAGATAAGTTTTACCTGTCCCAGCAGGGCCGACGCCAAAGGAAATATCACTTTGCAAAATACGCTGGACATAGCGCTTTTGATTTGCGCCGCGTGGATTGATGCGCCCTTTGCGCGTCTGAAAGTAGACATCAATTGGCGCATCATATTCATCCATTTCTTCGCCAACCAATTCGAAGTTACGTTCAGTTTGCGAAGACTGAATCATGAGGTGCAGTAAGTCCGCACTGATTTGTGACGAAATTTCTGATTCTTGATAGAGCCGCTGCAGCAAAGCTTCGGCTCTTTCGACCGCTTCCATATCACCGTCTAGATAAAAAGCATCGCCTCGGTGAGTAATTTTGACATCTAAACGTTGTTCGATTTGTTTTAAATGCCCGTTATACGCACCGAGCATGCTTTTTAAACGTTCCATTGAAATCTCAGGGAACGTTACTGTACGTCGAATCGCTGCAGTCAAGAGAAACCCTTTTTGTTGACTTGTAAGAATACCCTTACATTACGCCACGTCAGGTTCAAGATTCAAGAGTTCTCCATAAACTAAATTTAAAGTTTTGATTTCAGTAATCTCAATCTCTGCGAAACGTCCGACCCACGCTGCATCACCGATAAACGTAACTAAACGTGTATTGTCAGCTGTACCCATTAAAACGTTCGGATCTTTATCCGATACTTTCTCAATCAGTACACGTTCGATCTTACCGAGCATCGCATCAGTTTTATCAATACTTGACTGTTTAATGACTTGTTGTACTTGAGCCAAACGGTCTTTTTTGACTTGCTCAGGCGTGGCATCTGGAAGTTCAGAAGCAGGGGTACCCGGACGCTTTGAATAAACAAAACTGTAAGAATGATCGAAATCTAAATCTTTGATGAACTGTAATGTTTCAGCAAAATGTGCATCAGTTTCACCAGGGAAACCAATAATAAAGTCACTCGATAAATGCATATCTGGGCGTACTTTGCGTAACTTGGCAATTTTATCAATATAAACATCAATAGTATGGTTACGTTTCATTGCCTGTAACACATCGTTTGAACCACTTTGTACTGGTAAATGCAAGTGAGAAACCATTTGTGGCAAATCACGGTAGCATTGAATCAAGTCATCAGAAAATTCGAGCGGGTGAGACGTGGTGTAACGCAAGCGACCAATCCCCGGAATTTCCGCAACTAAACGTAATAATTCAGGGAATGTGCAGATACCACCTTCAAAAGTTTCGCCACGATAACCATTTACGTTTTGACCAAGTAAGCTGATTTCACGAACACCTTTTTCAGCAAGACCCGCGATTTCTGCCAATACATCATCTAATGGGCGAGAAACCTCTTCACCACGAGTGTAAGGAACAACACAGAATGAACAGTATTTAGAGCAACCTTCCATGATCGAAACGAATGCTTTAAAACCTTCAACACGAGGTTCAGGTAAGAAGTCAAACTTCTCAATATCAGGGAATGAAATATCAACTAATTTGATTTTTTCTTTCTTGGGCTTTTCAACCTGTGAATGATGTTGATCTAACATTTGCGGCAAGCGGTGCAAAGTCTGTGGGCCAAAAACCATATCCACGTAAGGCGCACGTTTTTGAATGTTGTCACCTTCTTGTGATGCAACACAGCCACCGACACCGATGACTAATTCTGGATTTTGTTCTTTTAATTTACGCCAGCGACCGAGTTCACTAAACACTTTCTCTTGTGCTTTCTCACGGATCGAGCAAGTGTTCATCAATAAAATGTCGGCCTCATTAGGATTCGTGGTAAGTACGTAACCATGAGAATCGCCTAATAAATCTGCCATACGATGACTGTCATACTCATTCATCTGACACCCTTGCGTTTCAATATATAGCTTTTTCATTGAAACATCAGTGGTGTGCGTTGGCTGGGTGACAGTGTTTTCTGAGGCAGCTTGTGTAGCACTTGGAATGAATGTTTGAACCGTCATGCAGGCTCCTAAACAAGGTGGGTTGAGACAAACCGCGGATTATAGCAGTATTTTTTGATGTGCGCAGAGAATAAAAAACTGACAAAAATGGACACTTTGTGGATGAAATTACGTGAATTTTAATGAATATGAATCAGCAAGTTACATAACACAACAATTGTAAGAAGCTAGACTTATTAAACTATAATCGCAGGGCGAAATTAGGCAAATGTATTGATGAAGATGAACAAGCAACATAATTTTATAAGTAGCGTTACCCGTAAATTGAATAATAAGAAAAGCTTCCGTCGTATGTTGGCGGCGAGTGGTGTGATTGCATGTTCATCTGTTTATGCCTTGGACGAACAATTCAATGATGCTCTGCGTGCAGCAAATTCAAGCAATATGGCATTGCTCGATCAATATCAATATGAAATGCAAAATGACGTGTTGGGATATTATCCAGAATATTGGAAACTGAATAGTAATCTTGGATTTCAACCTGCTGCTTCAATTATTAGTTTTGCACAACGTTACCCTCAATCAGCAATGGCAGAAAAATTATCGGCTGATTATGTTGAGGAAAAAGTAAAACAAGCAAATTTCAGTGAAGCAAAGCCCGTATTATCTTATGTCACTAATCCTGATCAGGCGGAAAGTTGTGCCGTTGCTCAAGTCCGCGCTCAAACAGGTGATGCTTTAGTTTATGCTGAATATAAAGATGTATGGTTAGCGACTGACTCACAGCCAGAATCTTGCACAGGTTTAGGTCGAATGATGTTGTCGAGTCCGTTGATGACAGCGCAAGATCGTCAACAGCGCTTGTGGGTTTTATTGCGTGCTGGGCAGTCTGGACAAGCAATTGCAACCGCACAAACTATGAGGTTGAGTTTATCTTTAGCTCAACTCAATCAGATTCAATCCAATCCATTGGAATATATTTGGAATGCACCTAAGTCCAATGATGCTGATTATGCGTATTTGATTTTTGCATTAGGTCGTATAGCTGATAACGACTTAACCAATGCGCTTGGCAATGTGCAGCGAGCGGCACAAGATACGCCACAAGCTGTTCAAAAATATTTATATCGTACCGTTGGTTATGTTGGTGGTACGACGGTAATGAAGAATAATTTTAATCGTGAAGTGCTGAATGCATTTGATCAAAGTTATGGTTATCCATTTAGTCCTGAAGAAGCTGAGATTTACGCTCGTCAATCCATTCGTTTTGGTGCATGGGAAAGTCTGATTCGAGCGATTGATGCGATGTCAGTGACACAAAAGCAAGAAGATCGTTGGCAATATTGGTTAGCACGTGCATCTGAGCAACGTTCTGACGCAGCATCTAAGCAAGCCGCGCAACAGATTTATCGCAAACTAGCGCAAAGTGGCGATGATTATCATAACTTACTTGCCAAAGATCGTATTGGTGAGCGTTATAACCATCAGCCTTACAATGAGCAGCCTTCTGCTCAGGATGCACAGCGCTTAAATCAAAATATTCATTTTAGACGTGCGTTTGCATTAAGAGATATTAATGCGCCTGCAAGTTATACCAATCGTGAATGGAACTGGGCAGTTCGTCAGGCGTATTTGCAACATGACGATGGTCTACTATTAGCAGCAGCCAAACGCGCGCATGATATGGGGTGGTATGATCGTGCTATTTATGCTGCGGATCGTACGACATCAAAGCATAACGATACTTATCGCTACGCTACACCGCATCGTAGTAATGTGACGAGTCATAGTTACAATGCTGGTATTGATCCCGCTTGGGCGTATGGTTTAATGCGCCAAGAAAGTCGATTTGTTACTTCTGCACGTTCGCATGTAGGTGCTGGTGGTTTGATGCAAATCATGCCAAATACGGCAAAACTTGTTGCGCGTCAGATGGGTGAAACTTATAACCCTGCGGCATTAAGTGAAATGAACACCAATATCCGTTATGGAACATATTATCTTTCAATGATTCAAAGTCAGTTAAATGGCAATGCTGTACTTGCAACAGCAGGTTATAACGCTGGCCCAAATCGAGCACGCCGTTGGCAGCCTGATTTTCAAACGATGGCTGCTGATCAGTACACAGAGTCTATTCCTTTGCTTGAAACGCGTGATTACGTTAAACATGTCATGACCAATGCAACACATTATGGAGTGCTACTTGGGCAGGGGCCGCAATCCCTTGAAAAACGTATGAGCACAATTCCTGTGCGTAATACACCTTAAGGCACAAAGATGTTGAATTTAAAACAATGAAGTTTTTGTATTTGATGAAAGCGATAAACACATTCAAGTTCCAAATGCGTAGCGTGTTACAGACATTGATCTGTTATCTCGCTCTCTCATTTGGTGCGCCATTATATGCAGCCGACAATGCCGATATAGCAGGTTATGTCATGCATATTCAAATGACGCCTGCGGTTTGTTCGTTTGATTCAACAAGACAAAAACAACGTAAGTGTTTAGAAGGTTACTCACTTACGATTTCGAGTTTGCTACCTGAAGTCCCAGTAGGGCGTGAGTGTGAAACTAAAAGTTCTGCGAAACTTTCACCGCTACAAGCCAAAGTCGTGGCGCGTGTGATGCCTGATGAAAATGCTCGCGTACAGCTTTGGCAGGGGGTTGGCGGATGTGTCCCCATGAATGCAAGTCAATATTTTAGAAAAATAATTAATTTTGCTGAGCGTTTAAAAGTTCCATCAGATTTAACAAGTCCCAATACGATTGATGTTCAAAAAGAAAATCTTAGACAACAATTTACAAAATTGAATCCTTCGTTACCACCAAATGGCATTCGTTTTACTTGCCAGTCTTCACGGTTTGAATCAGTTTTAACCGAAATTCGAGTGTGTTATCAGAAGAATGGTCAGTACAAGCAATGTTCAAGTCATATTGTGACGGGTTGCCCAAATGACTTTACAATTAAAGGTAGTTACTAGGCTTTTTTAGCCCTTTATTTGTATTTTCTATCAGACTTTTGTTGAAATCCATTCTCTTTTACATGCATCTGCGTTCGCTTTAGAGTACAATCTTTGCCGTTTATGATAATTCGATTGAATAACAATATGTTTCAATCGTGCTAACGCATCTCATTGGAGAATATCACATGAAGCAACCCGTTCGTGTTGCCGTTACAGGCGCTGCTGGTCAAATTGGTTATAGCTTATTATTCCGTATCGCAAGCGGTGAAATGTTAGGTAAAGATCAACCTGTAATTTTACAATTGCTTGAAGTTCCATTTGAGAAAGCTCAACAAGCGCTTAAGGGCGTGATGATGGAACTTGATGACTGTGCTTTCCCTTTATTGGCTGGCATGATCGGGACTGATGATCCTAAAGTTGCATTTAAAGATGCTGACTATGCTTTATTGGTAGGTTCTCGTCCACGTGGTCCAGGCATGGAACGTGCTGACTTATTAAAAGTAAATGGCGAAATCTTCATTGGTCAAGGTCAAGCATTAAACGAAGTTGCTAGCCGTGACGTTAAAGTATTGGTTGTAGGTAACCCTGCAAATACAAATGCTTACATCGCGATGAAATCTGCTCCAGATCTTCCATCGAAGAACTTTACAGCAATGTTACGTCTTGACCACAACCGTGCGTTAACTCAACTTGCTCAAAAAGCGGGTGTAGCTGTTTCTGATATCGAAAACATGACTGTTTGGGGCAACCACTCTCCAACAATGTATGCTGATTATCGCTTTGCAAATGTAAATGGCGAAAGCTTGAAAGACAAAATCAACGATGCTGCTTGGAACAAAGATGTATTCCTTCCAACAGTTGGTAAGCGTGGTGCTGCGATTATCGAAGCGCGTGGTCTTTCTTCTGCTGCTTCTGCTGCAAATGCTGCAATCGACCATATGCGTGACTGGGCGCTTGGTACAAACGGCAAATGGGTAACGATGGGTATTCCTTCAGACGGTTCTTATGGTATTCCTGAAGGCGTAATGTTCGGTTTCCCTGTAACAACTGAAAACGGTGAATACAAAATCGTTCAAGGTTTAGAAATTGACGAATTTAGCCGTGAGCGTATCAACTTCACTCTTAACGAGTTAGAAGAAGAGCGTGCAGCAGTTGCTGACATGGTGAACTAATTTATCTTTTTTGATAAATTGAAAAAGCGCCCGAATTCGGGCGCTTTTTTATGTATGTGCACATAAAAACTACAAGAAAATATAGGCATACAGATGTATTGAATAACTGTTTATGTTTAGATTAATTTAATTAAAGCATGAGTTTGGAGAATAAAAAATGTTTGAGCAACAACCTACACTAGAACTTTTATTTGAACAGTTAGGTCTTGATTCTAATGAGGCGAGTATTGAAACTTTTGTCAAAGCACATCAACTTAGTGCAGATCAAAAATTACATGAAGCAGCGTTTTGGAGTGCGGGACAACGTGATTTTCTTAAAAGCCATTTAGATAAAGATGATGAATGGGCGATTGTAGTTGATGAGCTAAATCAACAACTACATTTAGATAGCACCAAATAATAATTTATAAAAAATAAAGCTCACATTAGTGAGCTTTATTTTGAATCAGGGCTTTAAACCAGTCTTCCGTCCGTACTGACTTGAAAGCAGGGTGAACCTGTAATAGTTCTAGATCATATTCAAAACATGACACATATTTCTGTAACCAATGGCGTGTCATTGCTTGTTCTTGCTTAGCTGCTGACGCATACGCAAGGAAAAAATAAATGTCTAAATGGTTATGGTGCGCCAAAGGTTTTAGGATTTGTTGCGTAATCAAAGCAAAGCGCTGTTCTTTGGTCAGCTCAAAATAGATCATATATGCTTTGGCTAGATACAACGATAAGTTTAAATATAAACTTAGCGGCATCTCGTCATATTCAATACGCGCTTGTTCTAGCAATACAATTGCTTCTTGTAAGAAGTGGAGCTGTTCCTGACGAACATGACTCAACATGACCAATTGCAAGCGCAAGTCAGCTCGCTCTAAAGCAAGTTCAGGCGTATTATTTTCTAAATACAGTTGGTCAGTTTCACCAATCCGAGCAATCACTTGTTTAGTTTCATTCGACATGTATTGATCCAAAATCATCAGTTATGCCTAACTATATAAGGCTATTTTTAGTGATTTAAAGGGTTTAAGGGTTCCAAATCGAGTTGCCACTGCGTAACCAAGCCGTAATCGATAAGCGCTGTTGTTTTGAAAGCAAGACTTCATGTAATACATCACTTTGAAAAATCGCAAGACGATTTGGCAAAGGTTGAATGATGTGCCAGTTTCCTTTTTTATCTTGTAGGCGAAGTTCACCACCCAAATTGTCTTCCCAGCTTTCATGTAAATAAAATACAGTTGAAATCATACGATCATTTTTTTGCTGTGGATTATCGCGGTGTAAAGCATAAAATTCGCCTGCGTTATAACAAGCAAAATGTGCTTCAACCTCTTTAATGCCAAGATAAAATGCTTGATTTAATGCTTGAGATAGATTGTGTAGCGTTTGGATGTGCTGCTGAGCGATAGGAAGCTGTCCATCAATCCATAAAATATGATCGCTACGAATATGACTTACAACGCCATTTTGTATGCCCGCTGCTCTAAACTCGGCAAGATGCGATATGCACTCATCAGCTAAGGCTGTGACATATTCGGGTAAATAGACATGATCAATAAAAGCAAAGCCAAACTCATTTAAATCATCTAGGACGCAATCTAAATTCCATGAGGTTGCATTTAAGGCTTGGGAGAAAGAAGTTTGTTGCATATAGCTCCTATCAAACAGCTGTTTGATTAACATTACTATTTTAGACGATCACATCAACGCTAAAGAATACTTTTTTCTTTCATGTTAAACTATCTTCTGAATTGAGGAATAATTGTCAACATGAATTACCGTCACCATTTCCATGCGGGTAACTTTGCCGATGTTATGAAGCATGTACTTTTGCTTCAACTGCTCGCTCGTTTAAATGCTAAAGATAAACCTTATCGATATATTGATACCCATGGTGGTGCAGGTAAATATGATTTATCTACGTCTCAAGCACAAAAATCAGGTGAATTTTTAACGGGTATCCATCGTTTGGTCAAGCTTGACGATTCGATTAAGCGTAATGCGCCTGATGGTGTAAAACAATATCTTAAAATAGTTGAAGATATGCGTGCAGTTTCAGGTAAAGGTGCTTATCCAGGTTCACCTTGGTTTGCACTCGAAGGTATGCGTGATATTGATAAAGCGACTATTTTTGAAATGCAGCGTGATGTGTTTCAGCAATTGTATTTTAACATTCGTGATAAACGTGCGGGTTTACACGAACGTGATGCATATGAAGGATTACTTGGTGTAATTCCTCCCAAAGAAAAACGTGGCTTAGTCATGATTGACCCGCCATATGAAATTGAACGTAAAGATTTTCCTCAGCTCGTAGAGTTGTTGCAAGCTGCTTATAAAAAATGGCCGACTGGCGTTTTTGCAGTTTGGTATCCAATTAAAGACCGTGCCATGATTGAACGTTTTGAAAAGAAAATGTTTAAAACAGGTATTCGCCGTCAGCTTATTTGTGAAATTTGCGTATGGCCAGATGATACTCCAGTTGGTTTAAATGGTTGTGGTTTACTCGTGATTAACCCACCTTGGAAATTTTCAGAAGATGCAGATCAAGCCTTACAATGGCTTTTCCCTCATTTACGCATGAGTGAAAATGGTGGTCATGCTGCTGTGCGTTGGTTGGTGGGTGAGTAACCCATCTACCTCAAGATATTCTCGAGGAATTGAAAATAATGACAAATTCTCCAAAAACAGATTCTGATTTGAATACAAAGGATCATTCTTTTGATGGAATCACATTTGAAGTAGAAGAAGAAGAGCACACGCACGAAGGGCAAAAAGTTAAACGCCGTGGTATTTATCTATGGCCGAACCTGATTACAACAGCTGCGCTTTTATCTGGTTTTTACTCAATTATTGCCAGTATGAATGGTAATTTTAATCAGGCAATTTATGCGATTTTCTTGGCTGCATTATTGGATGGTTTAGATGGTCGTGTAGCTCGTGCAATTGGTGCTCAAAGTGCATTTGGTGAGCAATATGATTCATTGTCTGATTTATTGGCATTTGGTGTTGCGCCAGCAATATTGATGTACAGCTGGAGCTTGCACGATTTAGGTCGTATCGGACTAGCTTGTAGCTTCATTTACACGGCTTGTGCTGCATTCCGTTTGGCTCGCTTTAATGTCCAAATTGGTGTTGTTGATAAGCGCTACTTTATTGGTATTGCAAGTCCACTTGCTGCAGTCACTGTGATTTCAATTGTTTGGGTTGGACGTGATTTTCCATTCATTTTTGATTTGCAAGATATTACGATTCAGATAATCAATGCTGCGATTATGGTAGGTGTTGGTTTATTAATGATTTCCAATATCAAATACTATTCATTTAAACAGATGGACCGCAAACGTGTACCTTTTGTTGTGATGTTACCAGTGGTCTTGATTTTTGCTGCAATCACGTACAACATTCCAGTAGGAATACTGACAGTTTGTATTCTCTATGTGCTTTCAGGTTTCGTAACAACACTGCTTGCCCACAAAAATGATTCTAAAATAATAAGTTAAAAAATCGGAGGTTCAGTATGCCAATATTGATGAGTAACAATCAATTAAAGCAACTGAACCTCGATAAATCAGATGCTTTAACCTTTTATCCACCTAAAGGCTTATTTAAAATCGTTTATCAGGCACTGATTCTGCCAAACCTACCTGAACCCTTTCATTATCTTAATTTCATCAGCCTTATCGGGCAGCCTCGTATTCCAATTTGTTATAACGCGAGTGCAATAACGACGACAGCAATTGATACTGCGACAGTGCTTGTTACAAGTAGTCTGTCTACGATTGGGCATCTCAAAAGTTATAGTGCCAAAGAACAATGTCAATTAGATATTGACCATTATCAGTTTCTAGATGTGGATCATATTCAAGTTGATTTTCCGAATTATTATTTTAATCGTAAAGATGATGAACTCAGTTGTCAGCTTAAAGTCACAACTTCTACCGAAATTGAAAATCATTCTGCTTTACAGTGGGGAGTAGCGGATTATTGGTATGTGAATTGTCATTGTGAGGGGGAGGTTACCTATAAAAAACAAAAGTATGAAATAAATGCTTCAGGTATTTTGAAGCATGCGAGAGCAATCTACTTACCTTTTATTGCATTTCATTTTTTTACTTATCAAATCATTCAAATTAATAATGATTTGCAAATCATTCTCTCTGAGTTGAGAAACCAATGGAACAATATTGTTTTTTCAAGAATTGAAATTCAGTCAAAAGAGAAAGAAACACGACTTTATCAAGATAAAGTGATTTTTGATGTAACTCGAGTTTATCCAAAAATACAAACACCTAATGGACGTGAAATGTATTTACCTCGCGTATTTGTCTGGCAATATCAGGAAGATGATCAAATCATTTTCCAACTTCAAGCACAGAGTAGAGGTGATTATAAATTTGGATTGGCAGCAGGGTATGTGGGAAGTTTTACTTATGAGTTGCTTCTGAATAATGAAACATATCAAGGCACGGGGTACTGTGAATATGTCGATTGTCGTCCTTTGCATTGGCAAGAAAAAGATAAAACAGATCAAATTATAGACCAAACTCCACATTTACAGCCTTTTTTGTGTAAAAAATAGACGCTCGTCACATTGTTTTTGGAAAAGGTATTGCAAGCGTTGAGGAATACTGTAGAATGCACATCCATCGGCGGTGATGCAGATAAAAACTTGTTGAGAAACAAGGATTTGGCTAGATTGGTTAGATTCTTG